>JAFGBW010000084.1 GCA_016932965.1 Candidatus Auribacterota bacterium | reverse complement strand
TTTTCAATGATTTTTTCAATGGTTTTGGCATTCAACGGTTCTATATAAGTCACATCAGCCATTCCGGGATCTGTCATGATTGTCGCGGGATTGGAATTCACAAGAATGATTTTATAACCCATTGTTTTCAAGGCTTTGCAGGCTTGTGTGCCTGAATAATCGAATTCACATGCCTGACCAATGATTATGGGTCCAGAACCGATGATCAACACACTATGGATATCCTCTTTTTTAGGCACAACGCACTCCTTTTCTTGATATAAAAATAATTAATAGTGAATTAAGTTTTTTTGGTTGGTTTTAAATAAGTGGAAATGAATTTGTAACCATTTTAGTGATGAAAATAAAATAAATTATTTCAGATATCGTTTTTTATTATTAGTTTATCTTATTTTGCATGATAAAATTGTTTTAGAATCTAGTCTGTGCTGATTGCTTCAATGTTATTTTGAGGATGAGGAAAGATGATACTTTTAACTAATGGCGGAGTTCTGGCTATTCGGTTTTTTTGAGCATGAAAGGATCATGATCCTTAGTATTCATTTCATCCAGGGATTCAGGGACGGTGCGATAAAATCAGCTGATAGGGTTCCAGATTTAATTTTGTTGCGTTTAGATTTGCTGGCTCGGTGACAAAAAAAACAGGATGTTTCTGTTTTCCTGGAACGGTGACTTCACAATGAACTGTGCCTTTGAGCATCACAAACAGACTGGTTTTATAATCATTATATTTTAACTTCAGAGCCATGAAATCTCTGGATGATAGTTTTCCTCTTTTGGCTTTTTGTTCCAGTTCCTTTTTGGTATTCAATCCGATGATCAGAAAGAGCGGCCGGAATTTATGCTGGCTTTGGTTGAGGATAAGGAATTCCTCGTTGTCCGGGTGGGTTGTCAAAGAAATTCGGGTCGCGTTTTTTCCAATACAGATGAGTTTATGGGAACCGTACCGTGGATCAGAGGAATAAATGAGGTCGACGATTCCGGTTGTTGTTGTGGGTTGAAGGACACGGGAAGTGGGTTTGAAGGTGCGGATCAATTTTTTTTTCTCTAGTCGATCAAGGATGGAAGAGGTGATCATGACCGGTTTTAATCTGAGTTCAGGCATGAGAAATCCTTTCTTGTTGATTTATCAACAGGATGTAGTATAGTCGATTCATGAAATATACCATAGCCAAACAGGGTTATCCTTATATTATTCTTTTTATTTTTTCCGGTTTTCTGGCAATGCCGTTCAGCCGAACTGGTGCAGGATTTTTATTTTTTCTTGCCATTTATATGGCCTTCTTTTTTAGAAAACCTGTTATTTCCATTCAGGTGAGGGACGGGGAATTGGTCTCTCCTGCATGGGGGAAGATCACTTCCATCGAGGATATCCAGAAGCAGGGCAAGCCCTATAAAACCATCAGCATATTTTTAAGTGTTTTTGATGTCCATATGCAGTGTATCCCGCATCATGGAACCGTTCAGGATATCCGGTATAAGAAGGGCCGGTTTATCAATGCCATCAAGCCGGATTCTTCCATTCATAATGAGCAAAACAGCCTCGCCATGAAGATCAATCGGGATGATACGGTAGAAATCCGGCAGATAGCAGGGTTGATTGCGAGAAGAATCTCATGCTGGGCACAGATTGGGGATAAGGTTCATGCCGGTGATTATTATGGCCTGATCCACTTCGGTTCTCGTGTGGAAGTAGAGATTCCATCCGGTTATGAACTGCTTGTTAAAACCGGTCAACGGGTTCAGGGCGGCAAAACGATACTGGCAAAACACCCCGGCAATGAGAATAATAAAGTATCATGAAAGCTTTTAGAACGTTCATGCTGATCCTTTTCGGAACGGTTCTTATCGGGATCGTCATCTGGGGATATTTGCAATATCAGTCTGTTGAAGAAAGAAAAAAGGTCCTGCAGGCGCTGAACGATAAAAACTATGATTTTTTATTGCAGTTGTATGAGGATCTGACTCCTTCAAAATCGCGGGTCTCTGAAAAATATTTTCAACGCTGTTTTTATAAGGCATTGGCTCTTCAGCAAAAAAATAACATGGAAGAGGCCCGGGCGTTCTGGAATGTTCTTTATACTTCCTCGATTCAGACAATGCATCGTTTGTATGCTTGTTATTATCTGGGAGTGTATTTTGCAGAAAAAGGCGATTTTACCCAGGCTTTCAGCTATCTTGAATCTCCCGAATTAACGAATCCGGCGAACGATCTGTTTCACGTTTCCCAGATCAAGCTTTCTGAACTCTATTATCAGCAGCACCAGATTGAAAAAGCCAGAGCTGTATTGATGACTTTATTAAAGGCTGAGACCGGTCCAGAACTGGTTGAGACCATAAAGAAGAAGCTGGGTGAAGTCAATCTGGCCAGGATTTTTTCAAGGCAGATTACTTCCAACAGCATCGATTATATTGTCTGCCCGGGTGATTCCTTGGCTACGATTGCTGCTAAATATAATACCACAGTCGACTTCCTTCGTATGACGAATAATCTGAAAACGGATGTATTGCGGCCGAACAATCATTTAAAAGTGATCACGTCCATTTTTTCTATCATGATCAGTAAAAGTAAAAATACGCTGACCCTTTTGGAAAATGAGGAGTTTTTCAAGGAATACCTGGTTGGAACGGGCAAGGATAACGTCACACCTATCGGAGAGTTTGAAATCACGGAAAAGCAGATCAATCCAACCTGGTACAGACCCGATAGTTCCCCTATTCCATTTGGCTCAAAAGAGAATGTTCTGGGAACCCGTTGGATGTCCATCAATTACCCTGGTTACGGGATTCATGGCACATGGGAAGATGATTCCATTGGGAAACAGAGTTCAGCAGGATGTATACGGTTGTTAAATTCTGACGTAGAAGAATTGTTTACAATCGTACCGGTTCATACTAAAATAAAGATTGTAAATTGATAATCAGAATTCGAATGGTGATGGCACGATGTTTGATGAGAAGTTAACAAATGCGCCTAGTGCAATGTTTTTTATCACTGATATCACTGAAAAGCCGCAGTCTGAATTTTTAATATAATAAGTGATCAGTATTTTAACGAGGATGCTTATCTATGGAACCCTTGGATTTTGAAAAACCCTTAATGGAAATTGAAAAAAATATCGTTCAATTAAAAGAAAAGGCATTGAATGAGAAGATTGATTTTTCGGAAACGATTGCGGTTCTGGAAAAAGAAGTCATAGAGAAGAAAAAACAGCTTTATCGCAATCTGTCTCCGGATCAGCGGTTGAAAATCGCACGGCATCCGAACCGGCCCAATACGCTGGATTATATTTCTTTCATTTTTAAAGATTTTATTGAGTTGCATGGAGACAGGGTATTTGGTGATGACAACGCGATCATAGCCGGTCTGGCGACGGTCGGTGGCCACGGCGTTGTCGTTATCGGACAACAGAAGGGCAAAGACACCAAGGAGAAATTGTTCCGTAATTTCGGGATGGCTCATCCGGAAGGATATCGCAAGGCATTACGGATCATGCAAATGGCGAGCCGTTTTCAGGTTCCGATCATCAGTTTCATTGACACTCCGGGTGCCTTTCCGGGTATCAGTGCTGAGGAAAGAGGCCAGGCTTCCGCGATTGCCGTTAATTTACGTGAAATGATGAGTTTGAAGACGCCGGTGATCTGTTATGTCATAGGAGAAGGAGGTTCCGGAGGCGCTTTGGGGATCGCTGTGGGGGATAAGATCGTCATGCTTGAACATGCTTATTATTCAGTGATTTCACCGGAAGGTTGCGCCGCGATTTTATGGAAGACAGCCACTAAAACTCCTGAGGCTGCCCAAGCCCTGAAAATGACAGCCACTGACCTGCATGCTTTCGGCATCGTTGATGAAATTCTGGAAGAACCGCTTGGCGGTGCTCACCGTAATCCTCAGGAGATGGCTCAGACGATCAAGCTTTCCATTATCCAAACGATAGAAGAATTTTCTCGCCTGGGGGGTGAGGCGTTGATCCGTCATCGTCAGGAAAAATTCCGTCAAATCGGCGTATATCAAACCCAGGCATTGTCGCAACCTTCCGTTTCTCAAACAGAGATGGAAATAGGCCCTTCGCCGGCATTTAACAAACCAGTTGAGTGATGGTCCGAATACGCAAAGCAGTTCTGTCGGACGTGGATTCAATCAGCTCATTGATCAATAATCCGTCTGAAAAGGATTTTTTACTTTCATTCCCTCTTGAGAAAATCTGCGCGAATATCCGTGATTTTTTTGTCGCTGTGGAGAAGAAAAAGGTGGTGGGTTGTGCAGCCCTGCACATCTATTCCTGCAATCTGGCTGAATTGCGTTCACTGGTTGTTCATTGTTCACGAAGAAAGCAGGGGATTGGCGCACTTCTGGCAAAATCGACATTGAAGGAAGCCGAGAAGCTGGGTTTGACGCGAATTTTTGCGCTGACCCAGGCCGTGCATTTTTTTAATGCTCTTGATTTCAAGGAGGTCCAAAAAGAGAGTCTCCCTGAAAAAGTCTATAAGGATTGCATCTACTGTTCTAAGCTTCATAACTGCATTGAAGTGGCCATGATCAAATTGTTATGAGTATAGTCCAATCCTGGCAAGAGGGGGGCCGTGATCAGAGAGTCATAACAATTCTGATACGGCTTTCTGAATTTCTTCGATTGCATTGAGGTTTTTTCGGACTAAGATGGCATTTTTATCGAATATCCAGACAGACGGGACACTGTGTATTTGATATCTCAAGGCCACAGGAGATTTCCAGTGAACGATGTTTATTTTTTTCAGATACACATTTTTTGTTCCCAGAACAAAAGGTTCCAAATCCTGTTTTAATGTCTGACAAGGGCCGCACCAGTCGGCATGAAAATCAAAAATAGTGACTGCTCCCCTGACCGCATGACCTTCCAGATTGACATTTTTTCCGTTCGCACAAATGATCAGTATCTTGCTCTTGGTTTTAGAGGTGCTTGCCGGAGGAGTGTCGGCGGATTCAATTTGTTTTTCAGCTTCTTTCTTGCGGATCTCTTCTGCCTTAAGGAATCGTTTCTTGTTGATCTGTTCAAGTCTTTCTTTTTCTTCGTCAGAAATAGGCTTTATTTCTTCCGCGCAATTCACGCAGTAGCGTTCGCCATCGGCATTTTCATAATGACATTTAGGACAGATATTGGCCGCGAAAGCAGATACAAAAATAAGACAAGATACCATGAATTGAAGAAATATTTTCATTTCTAACATCGTCCTCCCGATACAAGTTTTTGTATTTGTATGTTAGAATAATCTATTATAAGCTTTCCACTATGGAAGGTATAGAAGAATTATTTTGAGCCTCATGAGATCCCTATTAAAAAATTTGATTCAATGGATGTGTTTGTTTTTCCTTTTAGCACAGGCCGTTGAAGCGCTGGAAAAACCGGTCCGTTTTGAATTGCAGTTCAGTGAAGATCCTGCTCGGCTCGGGGAAAGATATCATTTTAAGATCAAGGCTGCGGTGAAAGAAGGATGGCATGTCTATGCCAATCCAAAAGGACCCGGCACAGGGATCCCTCTGACCGTTACATTGGAACCTTTTTCCGAGGCTCAAGTCATTTACCCTGAAGCAGAACGTTTTGATCTTCCGCAATTGAGCGAGTGGGTCATGGCATGGAAGGAAGATTTCATGCTTTCCGTTTCTTTTTACGTGCCTCGTACCCTGAGATCAGATGAGAACTTAGTAAAGATCCATATTGAAGGGATGGCTTGTGAAAGGGCCTGTTATCCTATTGATGAAGATCTGAGTTTCATTCTGCCCGTGCCGGCTTCTGGGAAACCTTTTTCTTTTAGCCGGGAAAATAACGCCGGTTATTCTGTTCATGAGACTATTTATTTTATTTTTCTCAGTGTCCTTGCCGGATTTTGTTTGAACTTCATGCCGTGTGTTCTACCTGTTTTAAGCCTTAAAGTTCTTTCAGTGGTTACATTGGAGAAAAGAAAGGCGCTGCAATCTGCCTTGTTGTACAGCCTTGGGGTTCTGATGGTTTTCATGGCATTGGCTTCAGTGACCGCTTTCGCGCATGTATTATGGGGACAGCAGTTTCAATACTCAGGATTTATCATTAGTATGGGGATCCTTTTGACTTTATTCATTTTAAGTTTATTCGAAATCATCCCTTTTTATTTTATCGCTGCGACGACATCCGCCCATCTGGGTAAAAATCAGGGCAGGATGAATGATTTTTTTAAGGGGATTCTTGCCACGCTTCTGGCCACTCCCTGCAGCGGACCTTTTTTAGGAGGCACTTTATTCTGGACGTCCCGTCAACACCCATGGATTATTTTCACGATATATTTTTTTATAGGAACAGGCATGGTTCTGCCTTTTATTTTGATTGTTCTTGTTCCGGGATTCCGGAAGTGGTTGCCGAAACCAGGCCCCTGGATGCTCCGGTTTAAGGAAGCAACCGCGTTCATCATGATGGGAACCCTCGTCTATCTTTTGTCGCTTTTATCTGAACCGCAAAGATTGCCTGCCTTATCCCTCTTTCTTCTGACCGCATTTTTCGGGTGGTTTTTCAGCATTTCACCCAATAAATTCGTGAAAGTATTGTCGGTCATATTATTCAGCCTTGCAACAGCCGTTTTTTGGCCCTCGTTTCATTCGAAGGTTGAGATCCTATCCGGCCATCAGCTGTTCTCAATAGAAAAAGTGCAATCCGCGCTGGGTAACGATCAGGTTGTTGTTGTGGATTTTACCGCTGACTGGTGTCCCAATTGTAAATTGA
This sequence comes from Candidatus Auribacterota bacterium, assembly GCA_016932965.1. Classification (GTDB taxonomy): domain Bacteria; phylum Auribacterota; class JAFGBW01; order JAFGBW01; family JAFGBW01; genus JAFGBW01. The sequence continues at coordinate 8,894 of JAFGBW010000084.1, read as the reverse complement.
ATGAGAAATGGGTTCTCCAATCAGGTGAAGTGCAGGATTTTTTTAAAGAAAAAAATATTTTGTTTTTAACAGCCGATATCACAAGAAAAAACAGGGAAGCAGAAGAGGAATTAAAGAAAAGAGGGGGGTATGCAGTCCCTTTTCTGGCTGTTTATCTGCCGGGTAATCCCATGCAGGTAGAAACCCTTCCGGATGTTTATACCAAACAGCAATTTTTTGAGTTCATGAACAGGTTGCTGTCTACTTCATCTGATCAGGAATCTGTTTCAACTATTGACTGATTTTTTTAAGCGGTCATATCTGGATCAGCAGATCATGCATTTTTTCCCAATTGTCCGCAACCAGCCATGATGGAACTGCCTTTGCTTCGTCTTGTGATAACATGGATTTTATTTTGAATCAGATATTCATAAAAGACATTGTAACCCAGAGGATCGGGTATCTGGAAATCAGAACTGCTGCAGGGATTATACGGAATCAGATTGACCCTGACTTTCAATCCTCTGCAAAAAGAGACCAGTCTTTCCGCATCATTTAGAGAATCATTTATTCCCTTTATCAAGACATAACCCAGGAGAATAACCCCGTTTTGATGCAGAGGATATTCTTTGAGGCATGCTTTCAAATCTGCCAGAGGATAGGTTTTATTGACAGGCATCAAACGGTTTCTTAATTCATCCGTACAGGCATTCAAGGAGACAGCCAGCCTTAATTTTTTCCAGTTCAGAGTGCGCAATTCATTGATTTTATTGATGATTCCGGCTGTGGAAACCGTGATATGTCCCATGGGAAGGCTCAATCCGAAACGGTCATTCAAAACGCGGATTGATTGTATGACGGCATCGAAGTTGTCTAACGGTTCCCCCATTCCCATGAACACGATATTTCTGACCGGTTCTTTCAGGATGTGTTTTACATAATACATTTGGGAAACGATTTCTCCCGCAGATAAATTGCGAATGAGTTTGTTGCGTCCTGTTTCGCAAAAGATGCATTTTCGCACGCATCCTATTTGAGAGGAGACGCATAATGTTTTATAGGTTTTCATTGGAACGAGTACGGATTCGATTTTTCGTCCGTCAGATGCGGTGAAAACAATTTTTTTCGTGTTTTCAGATATCCATTCTTGTTCACAAGACAGAAGAGGGGCCGCATCAAACGAGTTGAAAATTTTTTCTTTAAAGCCGTTGGAAGAGGAGAATTCAGCGGTGGCTTTTTTCAGATCATATATCCCTTTTGCCATGATCTGTCTGTACAGGGGGCGGGCATAATGATCTTTTTTTCCTGTTACACGTATGAAATGTTCCAGAAATTCGGTGTAAGTGATACCTAGGACAGAGATGGAATCGGGTTGAGACTGCATGGTTACATCATGACCTGATCGAGATGATTTCTGAATCCCATGATTTATTTAACGTTTTGAAGCATTTTATTCCATGTCTCCTGCAGGTTCAGAGCCTCCTGCTGAATGCTATTCCAGCGGGAATCTTCTGGCTGGAGGTTCTTGATTTCCGGGAGTATTTTTTCAATAAATGAAATCTGCTCCCTGATGGCAAGGGACAAGGGATCATGAAGACGGGACAGGGCATCAATCCCCTCTTTAACTTGTTTGATGTCGTTAACGTAGTTTATCAGGTTGTGTTTGATCAGTTCAGTATTTTTTTCACCTCTATTGTATGTATTCATGGTATGTTCCGTGGCGGTCACGATTTGGCTGATGGTGTGCTTTATTTCCTCGGTGGCCTTGACGGAGCGGACAGCCAGTTCCTTGACCTCATCCGCCACAACAGCAAATCCGCGGCCGATTTTACCGCTTCTGGCTGCTTCAATAGCCGCGTTCAACGCGAGGAGGTTTGTCTGGTCTGCGATTTTATCAATGATATTCACAATGCTTTCGATATTCTTTGTCCTCGAGGATAGATTCATGATGGAATTGACAATGCTCTTATTATCTTCTTCGCTTTGATTCAGAAGTTCTTCAACGGATTGGAAAATAAAAGAGGATTGCAGCATGCTTTTTTGGAGTGATTTTATTTTTTCCTGACAATCCATGAGCAGGTCCGCTGTTTTCATTCCTTCTTCATGATACGATGAAACATGATTGACCAGATCCGTTATCTGCTGCTCGTCCCGGCACGTGTCGAGATTGGTTTGCAGAGATGAGATGATTTGTTCAAGCTCACGGGAATAATGATCCCAATCGACTGGAGAAAGAAAGGGGATGTTTTTTTCAGGATGAAAAGGTGGCCGTTGTGCAGTGACTTCAGGAGAATCGGGCTGAGTTCCTTTTATCTCTGACAAGTGAAAGCCTTTTTTTTCTTTTTCAAAAGATAAAGGACTCCATCCGAGGAGTGCCAAAAAAAACAGCCAGGAACAAATGAAAAAACCGATGATTTTTCCGGCTGACAATTCTGCCCGGTCCTGTGTTGACGCATTGTTCTGATGGATGAAGTTTTCCGCTTCCTTTCTAAGAGCTTCACTCAAGGATTTCAAGTAGGCATCTTCTTTTTCATTCCAGGTCTCGAGTTTTTGAGCCAATTGCTTCATATTTTGAACAACGGTTCGAAAAGATCTTAAATCAGGCGATGGAGTGGAGTTCTGTTTTTGTTGCAACTGATTGATGCGGCCCTTGATTCCTTCAAGCTGTTTGTTGCTTTCCTGGAGGTGGTTCCTAATATATTCATTGGCCTTTTTGGCAAGAGCGTTCTTGGTCATCTCGACCAACCGCTGTTCGTTTTTTTCGTTCAGCTCATAAACAGGTCTGAACAAGTTATTGAGATGGTTTTCCGGAAGGATGTTAATTATTTCCGTTTCATTTGTTCCGGTACTTTTGGAAGAATCAGCGGTGGAATCAGGGATGAGTTTTTTCTTCCCATCAAACAAGATATGGCTTTGTTTTTCAATATCAGCGAGTAATTGAGATATTTTTTCTTTGAATTTTTTCAGCCAGAAATCGACACTCTTAGGCAATGGCACCAGTTCTTCTGTCCGGATCAGTTTATCGCCTTCTTTTCTAGTATAGGTCACATTGATTTTAGGAGGGAAAATATCCTGAGAGCGCAATGACCTGAATTGATTTCTGATTTTTTTTAATCCTTCAAGGTAATGGGCATGAATCTGTTGCAGATCGGCGCTGGAAAAAGAAGGTGAAGAAGGCTCGGCGGTCATTTTTGCTGCCAGAGCAGACAGCTTTTCAGAACTCATATGGAGTTGATTCGTTAAAGTTTTTTCAAGCTGCTGTATGGCTTTTTTCATGTCATCCGCAACCGGGATGGAGATGGTTTGATCATTGTCCAATGAGATTTCAGGAATTTTCCTTGATGAATTTTTCAATAGAATCGCCGATATTTCTGACAAGGTATCGGAAGAATAAGAAAGAAATGTCAGAATCGCTTCCAGGAGTTTCAGTTCGGATTGCAGAGCATTTGAAAAGGATACGGCCTCCCGGATTGTTTCTTTGAATGGCTGCTGATGAGAGAGTTGTTCTCTTTCAAGAATAAGCGATTTTTTATTCAGATTGCCTAGAAGTCCTGAAGAAAAAGAGAAAACTTTTGCCCTCATTGATTGATTGGTTTCGGGATAGAAGGAGATAAAGAGGAGCATGTTGACAACAGCACAGGCGAAAGAAAAGATGAGAGTCCGTGCTCCTCCGATTTTCCGATAGAAAGAACACACCCTGAGCCATGTGTGCTTGAGCTGGGAACGGGAAAGATAATTCAAATCAATTTTCATAATGATTTAGACTATATTTATAGTCAAACGTGTTAAATGCCAAGTAAATCTTCTCTGACAGCAACTGTTGTTTTTTTAACCATCAAACCAACTGCTGTTTTAGAAAAGCGATTGACAAAAGATAGTCAATCCAGCACTATCCCTCTCAGTTTTTTCAAGAAAGGAAACAGCGTGTTTAGATCATTATTATTCGGTTTTTTCTCCAACGATATGGGAATTGATTTAGGAACAGCCAATACGCTTGTGTATGTCCGCGGAAGGGGAATCATCATGAATGAACCTTCTGTAGTGGCTGTGGAAATGGGAACTGACGAAAACATTCTGGCTGTCGGAGAGGAAGCCAAAAATATGCTGGGAAGGACCCCGGGTAATATCAAGGCTGTCCGGCCTCTTCGTGACGGCGTGATTGCGGATTTTAAAATCACCGAGGCCATGCTTCGTTATTTTATCAGGAAGGCCCACGGCAGATTTTTACTTCAGCCCAGACCAAGGGTTGTTGTGGGAGTTCCTTCGGAAATCACTCCTGTGGAAAAACGTGCTGTCATTGAATCGGCGTTGAAAGCCGGGGCAAGGGAAGTGGCACTCATCATTGAACCTATGGCGGCAGCAATCGGAGTGGGTATTCCGGTATTGGATCCTTGCGGCAACATGATTATTGACATTGGAGGAGGAACTACGGATATTGCCATTATTTCTTTGGGCGGGATCGTGGTCAATAAATCAACACGTGTGGCGGGCGATAAACTGACAGAGTATATCTCACATTACCTGAAATACACTTATAACTTGAGCATTGGGGAAAGAACATCGGAAATCATCAAAATTCAGATTGGTTCCGCTTATCCTTTGAAAGAAGAAATGATCATGGAAGTGAAAGGCCGTGATTTGATCACAGGTCTTCCTAAGACTTTGGCCATAAATTCAGAGGAAATCAGGCAGGCCATGTCTGAAGGGATCACGGCAGTGGTGGGGGCAGTCCGAAATACATTGGATATGTGTCCGCCTGAAATAGCCTCTGATCTGGTCGACAAGGGCGTCATGTTAACAGGCGGCGGAGCGCTCCTCAGAGGATTGGATAAATTGCTGGAAGAGAAAACGGGTTTAAAAGTCATTGTCTCCGAAAATCCTCTTATTTCCGTTGCTGTTGGAGCAGGAAAAGTGCTTGAAGACGAACCCCTCATGAAACAGGTGATCCCGGAAAAAGATCGGTTTTAATCCCTGTTTTCGATCATGAATTTATGATTGAAATTCAAGGGGAAGTTGTTATATCATCTCATTTGATTAAGCTGAATTTTAATATTCAGAATCGATGGATTCTTTCAGATCCATAACATTTTTTTTTGAATTCAGCCTCCTGAATTATTCGATCACATAAGAATGATCATGAAAATAAGTAAATCATTACATGTTATTGCTGGTTCATTTATTCTGTTGCTGATGTTTTCTTTTCCTGTCCAATCCAGGGTTGAAGGAACTCTCTCACAGCTTTTTTTTAAAAATGACGGTGCTACCCTTGAATTGGTTGTGCACAGGGAGGATCTGGAAAAAATCGTCAGCGTTGCTGCCGGTCCTTCAGAGAATACCGGATCGATTCTTCAAAAAATTGATTCAAACCGTGATGAGGTCTTATCTTTTTTGGGGAATCATATTTCGATGCATGCAGGAGGTAAAAAATGGCCCATGAAACTCCGGGGTTTCCGATTTAAAAAACCATTCTATTTTCAGTTTGTCCTGGACTGGATGTGGGACGCACCGCCTCTTTTCTTTGAACTGGATTATGATTATGAAAACAATTATGATCATAAGGATGAAGCCGTGCTTATCCTTCATGATCAGACAAGCATTCCTGAAAAGACGTTCTATACCTTATTGCATGGTTCCAGGAAAAAGGCTGTTTGGGACCGGAATACTCTGAGAAATGAGCCTGAGATTCTCACTTCGGAATCATTCTGGAATCTTCAGACGGGAATCCTCCTCATTTCTATGATGATAGCCCTGATTTTCGCAATGAATATGAAAAAGGTCTTAGCATGATGATGATCATTAAGGAACTCACCAAGCTTTATTCAGGAAAAAAAGTCCTGGACCGTGTCTATCTGACTATTTCGAAGGGAAGTTTATACGGTTTTGCGGGGGTGAACGGAGCTGGGAAGTCAACGCTGATCAAGAGTCTTTTGCAGTTTATAAGACCCCAGTGCGGTACCATTTTGGTTCATGACGTTTTACTCGAGCATTCTCATACGCATAAAAATATCGGATATCTTCCTGAGGTATTTCAGCCTCCCGGTGAATTGAAGTGTTTTGAATTTTTAAATTATTGTTATCTTCTTTCAAAAGGAAGGTCTTGTTCCCCGCAAAGGATATCGTCTGTTTTAAAAGATGTTGGACTGGAAGGATCCAGGAATTTGTTTATAAAGAATTTTTCTAAAGGAATGCGGCAGCGGATCGGCATCGCCCAGGCGCTTGTGCATGATCCTGAATTGCTTATACTGGATGAGCCTTTTACCGGGCTGGATCCGGTTGGACGTCATGAATTGAAGGTGTTGCTGAAGAAGATCAACAACGAGGCAGGCACCACCGTATTTTTCAGTTCGCATAATCTGGTAGAAATGGAGGATTTATGTTCGGATGTGGCGGTGATTCATCATGGACGCATATTGATAGACGGAAAAGTTAGGGAACTGCTGGGTAAAAGCGCCTCGAAAAATCTGGAGGAAATGTTTTTGAAATTAATTAATACGGCCTAAAGCATCTCCTGGATGGTATGGACTGAAAAGTTGGAGTTGTTTCCGGCCGTTATTTGGATATACGTTTAAACGACAAATCATGGATGGGAAAGTGGAGTGGAAATCTTCCCGTAAGGAGAGAAAATTTCATGCGGCACATCATGTTGTACACCTTGCTGGAGAATATGCGAGCACGGATTTATCTGTCTGCCATTGGTCTATTGTTGCTGATCATGGGGATCAGCTGGATTGGCACACAGATCAATTACAATTTGGGTGCCTATCATTTTGCCATGCTTTCCTTCGGGATGGGATTGACAAAATTACTGGTCACGGCTATTGCACTTTTTCTGCCGGTTTTCCATATTTCTATGGAGTATGAAAAGGGAACAGCCCATGTGTTATGGGCAAAGATTGAGAATCGTTCCACTTATTACACGGGAAAATTCTGGGCCTTTTTGATTCTGATTTTTATCCTGATCCTTTTTGCCGTTGTATTGATAGGGGGTCTAGCCTTGTTCAGAGGTGCCCAGTTGAAACAGATCCTGTATCTCAGGTATTTTATTTTCGGCCAGATCCTGGAGTCAGCCTGTATATTGAGCATGGTGTTTTTAGTTTATGCTTTGATCCGGGCCCCATTACTTGCATCATTACTGACTCTTTTGATGGTGTATTTCAGTATTTTTTTAGAGATAGCGAAAGAAGTGGCGGCCGGTTCCTCGCAGATCATCATGAAATATTTTTACCTGGCCATGTATTACGGCATGCCTAAATTGAGTTATTTTTCTCTGGAAAATCACATCCTTTATTCCAGAGAATTGTCATTGTATACGCTTTATGCTGTTTTTTTGTATTCTATTTGTTTTTCGGCTGTTTGTCTGTCTCTGGCCAATATTATTTTTTCAAAACGGGAAATGTGATGATCAGTATGGCGCGTCTTTTTTTCAGAGTGATCATTTTGTTTTTCTTGCTTTTTTATGGAAGTTTTATTTTAAAAAATGATCTGGATAAAAGTGGTGACTGGGAATTCAAAAGGTGTTTTTTTGATCCGGTGATGTCCAAAACCATGACCCGTTTTTTGTTTCTCAATCAGCATATCATGATCAGCCAGTACTATCTTTTTCGCATGATCACGTATGCCATCACGTTGCACTTTCCTTGCGATCATGAGCATGACAAATCCGGCGCGTGCATTCATGTGGATGACCCTGTGAATAGAAAAAAATTCAAAGTGGTTTCCCGCTATATGTTGAACCATCTTCCTGAATTCATTGATCTGGACCGTCTTTATAAACTGTTCGATCTGGTTCTGGAATTTGATCCGGATAATCTTTTTGCGAAATATTTCGCAATGGGATTTTCCATCAATGAAGAGATGATTTCCCGTCTGGTGAAGGTCTTATCCGCCTCTTACACGAGAAATCCCGACTGTGAGGTGGCTTTTGATATCGGCTGGCTGTATTTTTTTCATTTGAGGGACAATGATATAGCCAGGCTTTGGTTAAAAAGGGCCATGAGTTTTCCAAACGCCCCACCCAAGGTGGAAGGGATATACACAGCCACGTTTCTCAGTGACCGTAAATACAATCTGGCTGCTGACTACGTGATGAGTCAGATTCAATCCACAACCAATCCCAGCCTCATTCCTTCTCTGGAACGCCGGTTACAATGGTATCAGGCTATGGATTTGCTATATATGAAAACAAGAGAATATCAGCGTGTATATGGAAAACCGGTTACACAAATGACAGATTTGGTTGAAGCGGGTTTGATTCCCTCTATCCCAGAAGATACCATGGGAAATGGTTTTATCTGGGACGTGGAGCGTCAGGAACCTGTCAGTCGGGGAAGGGATTTCGATGAAAATAAACTACGCTCAACACAGAATCAACTTGATTTTTCCCTGGAAGAAGATGATGATGATGAGCCTGATCACGTCCACCTCCATAACTGATTGCCGCTGAGCCCGTTTTAAAAATTATAATTAAAATTTCTTAAAGCTAGCTGCTTGGAATTCCCGTTCGTAAGGATGCTTCGCAACGGTCTCTTTTCAGCCTATAACCCCGCTGTAAGCAGCGGGGAATGTGGTCGGTGAATTCATTTTTTATTTATGCCAGTCTCAAACAGACGGTGTTACATTAGATGCTTAAATATCTAATCAATTATAAAGGATTGGCAGTTAAAAAACATGTTAAGTGTTTATAATATTTTACCGATTTATATTGTATATAACGCAGTCAGGCTATGAAGGATCCGAATCATGTCTATTGCCATAAGAGTAGACGGTAATGTGCGGCTTGGAATGGGAAATCTTTACCGTTCTTTAGCCATTGCAGAATCCTTGACAAATAAAGGAAAGCTGGTCTATTTTATCACCAAAGGTTACCCTGAGTCCTATGAATTAATCAGAGAGAAAGGCTATCTGATCTTTCTGAT
>JAFGBW010000083.1 GCA_016932965.1 Candidatus Auribacterota bacterium | reverse complement strand
TTCAATAATTCTTCCTCAATTTTCTTCCTTTCCGTGATATCTTGGGCCACTGAAAGAATGCATTTTTGTTCATTAAATTCGATGATAGCTCCTGAAAATAATATAAATAAAATCTGGCCGGATTTATGGCGCATTAAAACTTCCCTGTTTTTATAATATCCATACTTCATCATGGATTCGACAAAAGACTGCCTCTCTTCCAGATCAACCCAAAGTTGGAGTTCCAATGCGGTCTTTCCGAGCACTTCTTCACGTTGGAATCCCATCACTGAAGAAAAATTTTCATTGATTTCAAGGAAACGTCCTTCCTTTATGCAGCTGATCCCCATGGCATTGGGAGAAGCATTGAATACCTTCATGAATTGTTTTTCATATTCCAGGAGGGTCTTTTCCATCCGTTTTCTTTTGCTGATATTCAAGCCAAGAAAAGAAAACAACACAAGAAAAACACCTCCAATCATGAGGGCCGTATTGACGCGGTGTTTATTGATTTTATAGTAAGAAACAGGCTTATTCAAAATCAGGCTGTCCTGAGGAAGGGCAGAAAAAGGAATCTCAAATCGTTTCAACGCCTTGTAATCAAACATATACCGGTTTGGGCTTTCTTTGATGACGGGAATACGCTCTATGGATTTCCCTGTTGCATATTGCAGCAGCATTTCAGCGGCTTTTTTTCCCTGATAGAATCCACAGACCACTTTCCCTCCGACCACTCCGCTGTTGACGCGCGTATCAGTCAGCACAAACACCGGCACGCGGCTGGCTGAAACAATCAGCCCCATAGCTTCCGCCTGTGAAAAGATACGGCCGGTTTTGTCGATGAAATGGCCGAGCAGAAAAACCACGCTGTCGTCTTTCAATTGGTTCAACCGTTCAAGCAGTTCATCCATGCTGAATTTGGCCAGAGATATAAACTCAAATTGCGCTCTGCCCTGGAAAAGAGGGACAAGAAGACGGGTTTGATTTTCATGGAGCTGACCTGTGAGGGTACTGTCACTGATGACCACGACCTGTTCGGCCATGGGGCGAAGTTGAAGCGCAATTTCAATGGTGGAACGGTAATCTGAATTTTCCACCACCCCTGTCATTTTTGAATCTCCTTGCAGCAGCGAATCATCAAAATTGCTGATGCCGCAGAAAAAAACAGGAATGTCTTTAAAAACACCCTGTCTGTGCTTTCTTATAAAATCAAAGGCGTCATTATCCGTGAGCAGTATCGCGTCATACCGGACCATCTTCATTTTATAGGCCAGCATGCCATAAAACAATTTTAAATAGTTATCATTGTAGATTTTCTTGGTGTCCATATACATGACGTGCATTTCAATACCATCCGGCTCTTTTCCCAGAACAGACTGGATTCCTTTCATTTCTTCCTTGGTCCATGGATAGCTGTCATGATACGAATGAAGGATCAGCACGTGTTTGAAGGAAGTCGTCTTCTCGGCGTAGGATAAGTGACAGCAGATGGTCAACAAACAAACAGCAACTGACAGGCATGCCCATTTTGTCTGATTGATAAAAGTGAAGAATACACGATCATGATATTTCATTGTTTTGAACTCATCGTGGTTGTGAAAAAAGCGCTCTGCCCACACGAAGATGCGTGGCCGCTTCGGCCAAGGCCTCCTTCCAGTCATCACTCATGCCCATGGACAGAAAACGCATACCGGCTCCGAATTGCTTATTGAGCTCCTCCTTCAGTTCCCTGAGCTGCCCGAAATAAAGACGTTTCTCACAAGACGTGGCTTCCAAAGGCGTCATCATCATGAGTCCCTGCCAGGATATATGTTTCAATATCAGCATCTGGGGGAACTCATTCATTAATGCTGATTTTTCATATCCTGATTTGCTGGGTTCCCGGCAGAGATTCACCTGAATAAAGGCTTTCATCATTTTATTTTTTTCACCGCAAAATTTGTTCAAAAGTGAGGCCACCTTTAAGCTATCCACTGAATGGACGACGGAAAAAAAATCGGCGATTTTGTTGACCTTATTTGTCTGAATATGGCCGATGAAATGCCACGTGATGTCCAAATCAGAAAGCGCTTCCATCTTGGGAACTGCGTCCTGCAGCCTGTTTTCTCCAAAATCCTTTTGTCCTTCATTGAAAAGGATCCTCATGGTTGGAGCATCCGCGTATTTACTGGCAGCCACCAAATAGACGGAAGCAGGGTCCCGCTTCAACCGGATTGATTCCTGATTGAGATGTTCTTTAAACTGAAGATAGGGGGAAACCATGATTTAATCTCATATAAAGGGAGTCGTCCCTATTCACTATAAAAATATGAAGGGAATGGAAAGGATTAACTGTCCCGATACCGTCATCTATGTTAACCACGAAACAATACGAATTGATACAAAAATAGAATCAAAAACATTTCTTATCAAAAAGTAAAGGATATGCTAAAAAGAATCATGACAGAACCTTCCCATTTTCTTCAATGGATCACCTTATCCAAAGCGAATCTTAAACACAACATAGGGATTATCCGTTCTCATTGCAGCTCCCGGGTTGAAATAGCGGGCATATTAAAGGCCAATGCATACGGACACGGGCTCCTGCCCATGGCCCAATTATTCCGGCAATGCGGCCTGGGTATTTTCATGGTTCATACCCTGGATGAAGCACTGACGCTTCATGAATCCGGAAGCAAAGAACGCATCATTCTCCTGGGCCCCGTCGCTCCGGCACAGATTCCGCTCTGTTTAAAAAAAGGATTTGAACTCACGGTCTATACTCAAGAGATCCTTTCCGCTATCAAGAAAGCCCAAAAAATCCTTTCTCATCCTGCTAAAATTCATGTCAAAATAGAAACCGGAACAAACCGCCAGGGTCTGGATCTGAAAAATATTCCTGATTTCATTTCCCTGTTGAAATCCATTCAATACGAATTAAGAGGCCTGTCCTCGCATTTCGCCAATATTGAAGACACAGCCGATACCTCTTATTATAAAAAACAAATCCAATGTCTCAAACATGCCGTCCGACTTTTTAAAAAGGGGGGGGTACAACCGGATTCCCTGCATATAGCCTGTTCAGCGGCCGTATTATTGTATCCTGAAACGCACTTCCAGCTGATCAGGCCAGGAATCTCCTTGTACGGATACTACTCTTCACCTGAAGTGGCTTACGCCTTGAAACCAACGAATCCCTTGCGGCCTGTTCTTTCCTGGAAAACCAGGCTGGTTCAGATCAAAAATGTGGGGAAAGGTGATTTTATCGGCTATGGACTGACATACAAAGCCATGCGAAAAAGTAAAATCGGCATTCTTCCGATTGGTTATTACGATGGTTATGACCGGAAACTCTCGAACCAGGGATATGTTCTCGTCAGGGGAAAACGCGCCGGAATTTGCGGAAGAATCTGCATGAATATCTGCATGGTGGATTTGACGGATATCCCTGAAGCCAAAACACAGGATGTGGTCACCCTCCTGGGAAAAGACGGAAAAGAATCCATCACGGCAGACCATCTTGCCGCCATGACCAATACGATTTCCTATGAAATCCTTGCCAGGTTGAATCCCTTGATTCCCAGGATCGTTGAATGAGGCTGCTCCTCTTTTTTCTTTTTTCAATCTGTATTTCAGACGTGCTTCATGCAGAAGTCCTTTTTGACGAAGAAGGAAAAGTCAGAAATTTGGAACAGGGGGTTCCTTTGATTATTTATTCCACGACTTTTTCCAGGGAAGAAGGTCCTGTCAAACAAATCATCAGCCATATTTTGTCCATCATGACAGACGGCCAGGTTCATCTGATCCACACCCTCGACAACTCCAGAAACGCATCTCTTTCTCCGGAGGAAAAAAAAATCACGATCCAGAGATTGGGTCCTGTTATTCTTCCGGAAAAAATCCGGGCCGCCCTGCAGGGCTTTTTTCTGGAATCCGGAAACTGGACCTTGTCCTCAAAATCTTATGTGCCGCGCAGGGAGAAGGGGGTCTGGCTTGCGGAATTGACGCTGCAATACGGAGCAGCGGAGCATCATTGCTACTTCAGCTCCGTAGATGATAAAAACCCGGCCTTGAGTGAACCGGCTGAACAATTCCTGGCCTTGTTGGAACACATCATGGAATACGTACTGACCAACAAGCCATTGTGATTCAAATCTGAATCAAACATCATCAGCACTAAACCCGGAATTTGCTCAGCATAAAAAAATCGGATAAACTGAGAATAGAATAAATCCAGGTTAAATTGATCCATGCATACGCTAACTAAAATCATTTTATTGATATGTTTTTCAGCCTATGAATCAGCCCTGCCGGCCCGATCTGACCAGAGCTTAGCTCCTCAAAATACCTATCCCATATCTTTGGAAATAGTGGATGGAAAGACAGCAGAAAATAATCCGGATTTTTATAAACAGGAACGATCAAAAAAACAGGATGCTGAAAGAAGAATAGAATTTTATAAAAGGAATGGATTTACTGTCGTTCCTTGTCAGCATGAAATTCCGCCGAGAAAATCAGGCAGTCCATGGGAACCGTCATTCATGATTAGCAGTCATGACTCTCTTCCTGAGTTTTTTATTCAAGAAATAAAATATTTCCCATATTCTCAGGTATATGGCCTTGTAGAAAATGCTATCCGAAAGAGATTGCCTGATCTAACCGTTGATGAGGTATGACAATGAAAATATCAAGATCCCACAACATCATAGTTATGCTTTATTTGGTATATTCATGTTAAAATTATTTTCCATTTCCTTGCGATCCCTATTTAGTTTTTTATTTTTCTATACCCTGTCCGGTTCCGTTCGTTCTGAAGATATGGAAAGCAAAAATCAGCACATGATCCAAACGCAGATCATCAGCCGGGGAGTCCGTTCTCAGAAGGTCCTCGATGCCATGCAGTCGATCCTGCGGCATGAATTTGTTCCGGCACAATACCGTGCTGAAGCCTACGAAGACCGGCCGGTTTCAATAGGATACGGCCAGACCATTTCACAGCCCTATATCGTGGCTCTCATGACAGAGCTCTTAGATGTTCAGAAAACAGATAAGGTTCTTGAAATCGGAACCGGATCAGGATATCAGGCGGCTGTCCTGTCCAGACTCGCAAAAAAAGTCTACACCATGGAAATCATTCCGGAACTGGCACAATCCGCAAAGAGCCAGCTGAAAAACAAGGGATATAAAAACATTGAAGTGATCTGCGGGGATGGATACAAGGGGTGGCCGGAACAGGCCCCTTTTCAAAAAATCATCATCACCGCAGCACCGCCCCAGATCCCTCAGGAACTCATTAAGCAGCTCGCAGACGGCGGAATCATGGTCGTCCCTGTCGGTGAAATTTTTCAGGAGCTTTTGAAAATAGAAAAAAAATCAAACAACATCACCTCTCAAAGCATCATCCCTGTCAGATTTGTCCCCATGGTCAAAGGATCAGAAGAATAAGAGGCAGACTCTTCTTTCGGGATTCGATTTTATTTTTTCATTGATAAGGCATCACCACTGCTTCAATACCGATTTCCTTCTTAAGAAACGCTTTTGAGCCTTGATTTTTTTGTCTAAAAAAATCAAGGCGCCCAATAAAAGTGTTTAGAAAAGGTGCGGGAAAATCTTTATTCATAAAGGTTTTTCCGCTTAAAGATTCTTCCGGCAAAATCAGACCGGATTGAAGTAGCACAAGCCTTTCTGGTTGATGGAATCGACATTCAGGCAGAGAATTTTTCCTCCGGACGTTGCGGAGTCGATGACCTTCACCACATTGGACCACTTCTCAGAATCAGGAAGCAGTTCAGAAAGACGATTATGAGAATCATTAAAAAAAGCATGGTTCAGGACATGATTTTTCCGTTCCGGATGGAGCGCCATATACAGCATGTCCATTTCCACCAGGTCATTAAAAAAATGCGTTCCCAGGGAGACATCCGGAACCAGTCCCTGATGCATCATGGCCAGCTCGCAAAGCACTTTGACAGAATTGATCTCAGCAAAGGACACTGGAATCCCCAGAGCAGGCATGGAAGTCCCCCACCGTCCCGGCCCCACCAGCATGATGATTTGGGCTTTGTTCTCTCCTGTCAAATGGGTGAGTCTTCCAATGAGTCTGGCTACGGCATAGCGATCATTCATGGACAAACCCCCGTATATTTCAGGAGAAATATAAATACAGCGGTCGATAGTCCCATCCAGACTGTTGCCGATGATGGGACCCTCTGTCTGCAGAAGGACCTGCTCTTTTGGAATGGAAACAGATTTGGAAACGATTCCTGTCTTTCCCTTGACCTGAAACGGCCGGCATTGGAGCAGATTGATCCGGAACACATCAGGATCCAGAAAATTGGCCGTAAATTCCACATCCACCGGATATTCATAGGCGGATTCCAGCATGGCCAGCATTTCCTTTATCCGGTCAACAAATTCCGTCTGGGAAAGAAGCGAATCAAAGGTCAGAACATAGGGGAAAAAATCCTGCCGGTTCATCTCTGAAGCACGGCGGACCAATTCTTCATCTTTGGAAGCAAAAATATCCAAAGGAAGCTGCGGAGAGGATTTTGCCACCTCGTCGAAATAACGGGAGACATGCTGATTCGCTTTTAAATCCAGAACATCCACCCTGCGCTGGGCGTATTTTTTCACCTCCTCGAAATTGGCTTCAGGACGGAGTCCCGGAGCATTCAAGGCAACGACTCTCGTGTAATCATCGTCTGTCCTGTCGACAGCGCGCGTGCCTAAACCAAACACCAGGCGGATCATCCCGGAAGAGGGATCGATCTTTTTATTCCACACAAAGGGATTGAAGGAAAATCCCACTCCGGCCACATGGGGATAAAACTGCTTTCCATGCACTTCTCCCGAGACCCGCTGGATCAAAAGCGCCATCTGCTCGTCCTGCTCCAAAAGCCCCCAATGAGCGCGGTAAGAAAGGGCATCCCTGCTCATGGTGCTGGCATAAACGCGCCTGACAGCGGTCATGAAATGCTCAAGCCGTTCCTGCGGAGTCCCCTGGTTGGCGCAAAACACGCTTTCGTATTTTCCCGAAAAGGCGTTTCCATAAGCGTCTTCCAAAAGACTGGAAGAACGAACAATGATGGGGGACTGGCCGAAATAATCCAGCATGGCCATGAACTGGTTTTGTATGTCTTTGGGAAAGGTTCCGGTCAGAAGTCTTTGTCTTGCTTCCAGGGCTCCATCCAGGGCATACGCCGGATTTCTCAGTCTCCTGCGCACCCACCAGCAGCCGTTCAGAATGAGGTAGGAATAAAAGACATCTGATCCGATATAAAAAGAATCATGCGCCTCAAGTCGTTCGTTCCACCGGGGAGCATTTTTTTTCAAGATGGCCCTGGACAAAAGCATGCCGACGGTTTTCCCGCCGACAAGCCCGCTTCCGATCATGCGTTTTTCAATTTCCAAAAGGTCCGCCAAATCAAAATATTTTTCGCAGAGTTTTAAGAGCCTTTCCTCCCTGGAAACAGCCATTCTCAGGAGCTTATTCAGCAATTTTTTTGTTTTGGCTGAATGTTTTCCAGTGGATTTTTCCGAATCAACGACTTCCTGGGCCTCTAAAAACGTTTCCGTCCAGACATCATACTTGAGAATCGAGAAATCCAGCCAAGGCTGGGGAACCGAAGAAAGAATTTCTGAAATAGTGGCGCTTCGTGTCACCGGAATGAACTTTTCCTTTTCCCAGGAATGCAGCATGTACATGGTTTCAGAATGGCGTTTATACACTTTGAGCGGATGAACATAGAGCGTTTCCCGGTTCCGGTACACATCGATCACCACCTGGGCGGTATGATGAATTGCCTCTATGGCAAGGTTTGTATGTCGGTTCCTCAATAAGGCAAAATAAGTGATGGTTTCAAACGTGTACAGATACGGACAGGTCAGGCGAAAAAAGTTGCCGAGCATGCGGTCGCTGTACCAGTCGACCGCCAGCTCCGAAAGGCAGTCAAAAACATAGCACCCTCCTGTTCCGACCCGCTCGATCACGTCAAAAATTTCAGAGATGAAGGTTTCAAAACC
>JAFGBW010000082.1 GCA_016932965.1 Candidatus Auribacterota bacterium | reverse complement strand
TTTCGATTTCCTGTTCGAAATCCATGAGGGGTTCCTGACGATTCATTTATCTCTTGGCAGGTTTGTCAATGACCTCTACCGAGTATGCTAAATTGACCCGCAGATAAACTGAACAAAGATTTGTTTATCCATCAATACTGGCAAAAAATAGACGCCTGGTGAATTGATTTTTAATAGGGATATGGTAATCTGTTAGACATGAAACGAATCCTATTTTTTATTTGGACTATTTTGCTTTTTACTGTTGCAGCTCATGGACTGGCTCCACAATCTTTTTTTCAGGGTGGGCAGAAGGATTATTATTCTGAGATCCAGACTATGTGCAGAAAAATACAAGGCCCTTTGATCAGCATGATCAAACCTTACAGGGAAAAAATGTGTATTTATGGTTCAGAAATATTGGCCGTGCTGCTGAGCGAGCATCTGGGCATTCCGGTGAATAATCCTGTTGCCCTGACCAGGCTGGAGCTGGTCCCCGGATTCATCAATACGAATATAAACAGGCCTTTAAAAAACACCACGGTTTATCATCAATGGATCCAGCTGGTTGTGGCTCATGAGCCGTTTCTTTTCATCGATCCGACTCTCTGGCAGTTCAATGAAGTGGATCCCGAATATCCCATGACATACGCTGAAGAAATCCTCATTTGTCCTGTCACGGAACGGCCCTTGTTTCTTTATGAGGCTACCATGGATTTTTTTATCGGATGGATAACAAAAATCATCTCTGCGCTGGAAGCAATTCAGGATGGGGGCCTCATTCCGAAGCGGTTGAATTATTACTGAGAGCCGCAAGATACTGGCATGAAATTGCCCTTGGAAGGAGCGGACGGCCCGGAGTGAGTGTCGAACTCAGGATTCAAATGGAGCAAGGAAAAAAAATTCACCCTTACGGAACCGCCTTCTGCTTTATTCGGAAACATTTATTTCCAGGTTGTGGATGCCCGTCTGGTCCGGATGAGCTGCCTGGAATGGAGCCGGAGCCCTTTGTTAGACAAGGAGCGGACAGAGCTCTTCGGTCTTTTAAGGGCCATTTCCGCACTAAGGTCAGCATGAGGTCCATGAACTCCATCTTGACCCTTCGGTAACGGTCAGTTATTCTTCCTTGTTAAAAGGTAAATATAAAAATGAAGATCATGCTGGTCAATCTCCCCTGGTTTGAAGACGGACAGTGGGGGGTCCGCGCCGGTTCCAGGTGGCCGCATCTTAAAAATGAAATAGAGCGGGATTACCTGCCTTTTCCTTTTCATATGGCTTATGCAGCAGCCATGCTGGAAGAAGAAGGTTTCTCCGTCCGTATCGTCGATGCCGTTGCACAGGAATTGCTGCCTGATGCCCTCTATCAAGAAGTTGAGGCGTTTCAGCCTGACGTTCTGGCGGCTGAAATTTCTTATCCTTCCAGGATACATGACCTGAATCTCTTGAAACAAATCAAGCCCGGTATCCGGATCATCATATGCGGTCCGGATCATGAAGCGACTCATGACCCTTTATTCCTGAAACAACATTCTTTTATAACCGCTGCCATTGCAGGAGAATATGAATGGACGCTTGTCCAGCTCATGCTGTGCTGGAAAAAGAACCTGCCTTATGGCCATCTAGCCGGTCTGGTATACAGGAAGGATGATCAGGTCCTTTGTTGTTCCGGCCAGAGACAGCTTATGGACGTCAACCGTTTCCCCTGGCCGCATCGTAAAACCCTGCCCATGCGAAAATATATGGATGCGCCGGGAGGACTGCCGTTACCCAGCGTCCAGATGTGGGCCAGCAGGGGATGCCCTTTTACCTGCACTTTTTGCGTATGGCCCAGCTCCATGTCAAAACCGGGTTGCTACCGGCCACGCCATATTGAAGATGTTTTGAATGAAATGCATTATCTGGTCCATCATCTCAAGTTCAGAAGTGTCTATTTTGATGATGACACCTTTAATGTCGGCCAAAAAAGAATGGAGACCTTTTGTAAACGCCTGATCGAAAGAAGAAAAAAAGGTGAGATCCTTGTCCCCTGGGGAATGATGGCCAGGGCCGATCTGATGTCTGAACCGCTTTTAGATCTTTTCAAGGAGGCGGGATTGCATAGTGTGAAATACGGAGTGGAATCAGCGGACCAGACGATTCTGGATAACATCCGTAAAAAAATGGATTTGGAGAAAACAGTTTCCCTCATCCGGTATACTCAAAAAATCGGTATCAAGACCCACCTGACTTTCATGTTTGGATTGCCGGGGGAAACAAGCCAAACCATTCAGAAGACCATTGATCTTGCCCTTTCGCTTAATCCGGATTCCCTTCAGTTTTCCGAGGCCGTTTATTTCCCGGGAACCCTTCTTTATGAACAGCTGCGGACAGGGGTGTTTTCTCCGGCATCAGAGCTTTCTCCTGAAAATATCAAAACAGCCCGGGAGGAGGCGTATATCCGCTGGGGGGAACATTGCCTGCTTCGCCGCACACCGCAGAAAATCAAATTGAGTCTGTGGCATTGGCGGCGTTTCCGGACTTTTTTCCAGCAATACGGTTTAAAGGCCGTTGCGTTGAAAACAGCCGATTATCTGAAATTCTGGGTACAGCATAACATCAATATTGAGCGCCATGGTTATCATACCATTTTTTCAGGAAAAAGCCGTCTGGTTGTGGTAGGAGGAACCTTGCGTCTTTTTTATAGGGAAAGAGAATTGACACACGGCCCGGGATTTCAGTCTTCTTTTAGGTTAAACGGGAAGCGCTATGACACCTCCCTATGTGATGTGATGGTCAACCGGATGCGGCCGGATGAGTTTTATATTCAGTTTGATTTCCGTACCCAGGGTCTGCCGTTGAAACAGATCTGGTGGATGCGGTGGGAATCCGAGCTTCAGCTTGCCTGGAGAGTCGATTGGATATCTACAGAGGAAAAACCCGTCACGGAGTTGAAATTTTCCTGCATGCTTGGGCAAACTTATTCCCGCTGGAAGACTCCGCAGGAATCAGGCGATTTCCCCCCCATAGAAGACTGGCATACGGTTGATTTATCCAGGCCTTCTTTTTCCTCCGTTGGGGTTGAAAATCATGATCATCCCTTGTATCCGCCCTTGTCACTGAATTATTTTTCAGTCCCGGCGCTTTTCCGCGAACAAATTCAAAACACGGACAGAGTTTTATTCGCCAGAATGATTCATGCCGCTGCTCTTGAGAAGATTTCGATCCCTTCAGGCAGAACCTCTGCCTTCAGCGGATACGTGAAATTAGGAGAAAGTCTTAATAAGATGGCATGAAGTAAAAATTTAAAGGATTTTTTGTTTGCAGGCTATAAGTGAGAGTTAGGAAGTTGATAATTAAAACGGGATAAAGAGATTGTTTTTTGCTTTCATGGGAACATTTTGTTCATATGGGAGCGCCAATAAAATTTTTTGAAAAGGGTGCGGTGGAAATCTTTTTTTAAAAAAGATTTCCCCGTCATTTTTCCATTTTTAAACAAATATACTATTCGAGATAATCATGCAGACACGGGTTGCAATAATCAGCGGTGCGACATCAGTTTTAGGGAGAGAGATTGTCAGGATTTTCGTCCGGAACGGATGGAGGCTGGGATTGATGATGCATCAAAACAAGGCGGTACGGAAGGAACTGGATGCCTGCTGCAGGGATGGATTGCCTCAAGGGTCCTGGTTATGGCACGAAGGGTCTCTTAGCGTGCGAAGAGACCTGGAGAGATTCGTTGAAACAGTTACAACTCAGCTGGGGCCGGTCAGCGTTTTGATCAACAATGCGGCTATGACGGTGAACAAGTCCCTTGTCAGGATGTCTGATGATGACTGGAGCCGGGTGTTCGATATCAATTTACACGGGCCCTTTATCCTCTGCCGGGCCGTTCTGAAACAAATGGTAAAAAATAAAAGAGGACATCTGATCCATCTCTCTTCCATACAGGCCTATAAGGGTGGTGCCTCTGCGTATGCGGCTTCCAAGGCGGCCCTGATCGGCCTGAGCAGGAGCCTGGCCATGGAATACGGAAAAAAGGGGATTTGCAGCAATGCGGTATTTCCCGGATACATGGATTCCCCTCTGAC
>JAFGBW010000081.1 GCA_016932965.1 Candidatus Auribacterota bacterium | reverse complement strand
GGGAGGTAGAAGGAAGTATTGCCCCCGTTTTGCTCCTGCAATACGTTCTGGCCGTCATAAACGTAATTCCAGGTTTCACCCGTGGAGTAAGCTTTACTGATTCTTTTTCCCTCGGAGTTGTAAACCATGGAAAGGGTGATATTCTCCGTTGCCGTCACCTTATTGATTGAAGCAACCTTGTTCAGGAAGTTGTACCCATAGGTCATGATCTGGTTTGCGTTTGTTTCCTGAAGGAGATTCCCGTTCAGGTCATAAACAAAATCCGTCTGGACTCCGTTTTCTAAAGCCTGGGTCAGCTGGTTCAGATTGTTGTAGGTGTAAGTGGTACTGATCCCGTTCTCTGTTTTGGAAAGCCGGTTTCCGGCTGCGTCATAGGAAAACGCACACGATGTCCCGTCTGAGTAACCCACCCCCAGAAGCTGATAAATGCTGTCATAGGAATAAGTTTTGGTCAGACCGCCCTGTTCAGTTTCGCTTAAAATGTTTCCCGCTTTGTCATGCGTGTAATCCAACTGCATGATTACACCGTTCCCTGAGTTCACGGCCCTGATCCGTGTTAAAAAGCTGATGTCATTATAGACAAAGGCAGCCTTCACCCCGTTGGAGTATTCCTGAAGGATTCTTCTGCCAAGCGCATCATAGGTGAAATTCACAAAAGCATTGGAACTGTCCGCTATCCTGGTCAGACGGTTTAAAACGTCGTAAGTGTAGTTCAGTCTGTATGCCTCACTCACGCCGTCATTCAATAATTTTAACGCGGTCCTCCGCCCGTTTGCGTCATATTCGTAGCGGATTTTTCGTCCCGTTGGTTCCGTGATCTCTGTCAGCCGGTTCCGGCTGTCATAAACATAGTTCGTCTCACCCAGCCAGTCCGTCATCTTTACCGGATTGTTGTTCCCGTCATATTCAAAGGAAACCGTCTTGCCTGCCGCCGGGTAACTGATCGTTTTTAACAGATTGTTTCTGTAATACGTATAAAGCACTTCCGTGTTGTCCGGCCTCACTTTTCTGACAATGTTTCCGGCATTGTCATAGAACACCCGCGATTCATTCCCCAGAGCATCCCTTTCCTTTGAGACCCTTCCCCGGCTGTCATATTCATAATTCACGGAATTGTTTTTCGCATCTGTGATGGAAATAACGTTCCCCTCTGCGTCATAACTGTATGAAACCGTCTGTGAGAGCGCATTGGTCACGGTTTTGACCCGGCCTTCCCCGTCATAGGTGTAGCTGACTGTTTTTCCGTTTGAGTCCGTTTTGCTCAGTACTTGGCCCATTTTGTCGTATACTGTGGAACTCACATATCCCAAAGGATTCTGGGCCGAGGTCACCTTGTTCAGCTTGTTGTACGTCATGTTGTAGTTTTTGCCCAGTTTGTCCCTGTAAGTGATGATCCTGTCCAGGCTGTCGTGAATGAAGGTCGTGGTTTTCTGCAGGGCGTCTGTCTCTTTAAACAGCGCGTACATCTCATCATATTGAAAGTTTGTCACAGCCCCCATGGCATCTGTGACGTTTTTCGGTTTCACCCCGGCGGAAGGAACCATTTTGCTCGAACTTTGAATGTCAAATTCGTACCGGATGAAGCTTTCGTCAGGAAAGGTTTTCTTTGTCAGATTGTTCAGGACATCATATTCATAGGTCCAGACTTGGTTGTTCCCGTCCGTCACGGCGCTTAAGCGTCCAATGGCATCATAGGTGAAACTCCGGATGTTTCCTTCAGCGTCCCTGACCGTGGCCTTTTTGTCCCATTCGTTATAGGTGAAAACCGTTTCATTCCCGTTTTCATCCTGAGTCGTCAAAACATTTCCGTTTCCGTCATAAGTGAGAACCCGGGTGGACAAATCCGGAAATGTCGTCTTTTTCAGCCGGTTCATCCGGTCATATTCAAAGAAAGTCTCATATCCCCGTTCGTCCTTTTCCCGGATGCAGTTGCCATATAAATCATAGGAGAATTCCTTCACGCCGGTTTCCGAATCCGTCACTTTTGTCATGTTGCCGTAACTGTCATATTCATAGGTTTCGGTTTTGTTGTTCGGATCGGTGAAAGTCAACGGCAGTCCGTTTGCATCATATGAGAGCGTATAAATCCCGCCCTCCCCGTTGGTGTATTGGATGAGATTCCCCTTTGCATCATAAATAAATCTTTCAACGAGGCTCAGCGGCGAGGTCATGACCAGGGGTTTGTTTAACGCGGAAAATGTCTGGGTGGTTGTGTATCCCTTGGCATTCCTCATGGAAAGTACGTTTCCCCTGATGTCCCTGGTCATCACGGTGTACCTGCCCTTTTTATCCGTGTATTTCCATTCGTAGCCGTATTTATCCAGGATGTCGGTTTCAGTGCCGGTGTTGTCCGTTGAGGTGATGGTGGTGGTCGGGGGATTGGTATCATACGTTTTCAGAATGTTTCTTGTTGCCGTGAATCCCACAGGATTTTGCATCTGAACGTTCTTTATCTCTCCCGCCTCGAAACAGGAAATCGTTGAAATGAGATGAGGCCCCTGAAATATTTCGCTCAATTTTTCAATGCCATAGTTAAAAGCCTGGTAGTTCCCGTTGGGGGTGATGATTTTTGTGATATTGTGAACGTTATAATGCGTATATTCGAAGAAGGTTGAATTGTTTTCCGGATCTGTCACCTGGATGAGATTGTCCAGAATGGAGTTGTAATAGTAATGAAACGTCCTGTTGTCAGGCCCTGTGACGGTCAGAACGGTTTTCCGGAAAGAATCATAGGTGAACTGGATCTGCCTGCCGGAATTGTCCTCGATTGATGTGATAAGATTGGTTTCCGGGTCCCTGTTGTATACAATCGTGTTTCCGTTCCGGTCCGTGATTTTCTCCAGCAGCAGGAAGGTTGAATCAAAATAATATTTATTTCCGTACTTTCTTTCAAAAATATAATAAAAGGTTTCCGGATTGATTTGCTGCTTGTAAAACCGGTGCGGGTTGGGCTCGGATTTCGGCTCCCAGGTGTCGGTCCCGTTCACGGAAAACGTGAACATCTCCCCTTTTTCATCAAGGATAACCGCATCCACCAGCATTCCTACAAACTGAAGAGTGACATCCAGACAGGTGCTCCAGCCGTGTCCGCATACGCCCTTGGCTGAATTCTCGTTCGTGTAATACCGGATGAAGGATAGGTTCAGATCTGCTCCGCGGCCTTTTCCGGCAATGTTGAAGTCCTCGGCCGTGTACGTCATCTTGTCAGCTTCGAGCAGATCATGCGGTGCGTACTCCACCTCGTCCGTGGCAAACGGATTGGCATGCGTTATCCCCATTGCTTTGCCAAAATCCACATCATAAGCCGCCTGGCAGGGTAACTGAAGAAATACTCCTGTCATTAATATTAATGCATTCAGACATCTGTTTATCATGGTTCTTCCCCTTTTCTGGTTATTTTCTATTGGTCTTTTTTAATTTTCTGGGTTCTTCAGCCGTTTTCACTCCATGTTTACCGAACCCGACTTCCTTATTATGTCTATTGCCGGAAGCAGGCTGCCCGCCTTTTCAGTAAAAGAACTGTTTTTAAAATTTATTTTCAGTTCATCGATCAGTTTCTCGGCTTCATCGTATTTTTGAAATTTAAAATACAAGGCCGCCCTTAAAAACAGGCTTTTGGCCTGGTACAATTCCCTTTCCCCCAGTTTCTGATAAGTCATGTCAGCTTTTTCAAGATCCATTTTTCCCGAATAAAGCCTGCCTAAAATCTCATATAGTTCCGGCTGGTCCGGGTTCTTTTCTAATTTGTCCTGAACGTAATGGATTGCCTCCTCAGGCTTGTCATTTTCCGCCAGGGCACCCGCGGCCTTTGAATAAAAGTTCGCTTCGTCAAATATTTTAAAGGCTTTGTCATAATTCTGGATTTTGTAATATAGATCCCCCAGGGCGGATTTGTTGCCGGTTTTTTCAAAATATTCCAGGGCATTGTTCAGATTTTTTTGTTCCAGTGATGATGAACCAAGCCCGTCGTAGTCATTGTATTTTTTAAAGTATTCCTCTGATCTCTGAAAGTCCCGGACAGCCAGGTTCACAAGCCCCAGGCCGGAATAATCATTTGCAGATGCAAAATAAGTCAGCGCGTCTTCTATTTCCCTTTTGTCCAAAGCCGCCAAACCCAGCCCGAAGCTGTCGTTTTTGCTCTGAAAAATTTCTTTCGCCTTTTCAACATCGTCGATTTCCATATACACAAGAGCTTCCCCAAGCAAGTCATTGATCTGCCTGAATGATTGGAAAGCCTTATCATAGTTTTTCTGCCCGATCTGAGCCAGTCCTATGCCCTGACGGTCATTGACTTTCCTGAATTGAGCGATGGCTTCGTCGTATCTGTGGAGTCCTATAAGCGCGGTCCCCAGGCCTGAATAGTTTTTCGTGTTGGCAAACACATGACAGGCGGATTCATACTTTCTCTCCGCTACAAGAACTTTTCCAAGGCCGTTCAGATCATTGGCTTTAATGAAACATTCCCTTGCCTTTTCCGTTTCCCCCATTCCCAGATAGGCATTGCCCTGCCCGCTGAAATCATTGCATTCTCTGAAATATTCCAGGGCTTTTTCGTAATTTTTTCTGGCGCATTCCACCAACCCCAGGCCTGATTTGTCGTTGGCGCTTTTAAAATATTCTTCCGCCCTGTCATAATCGAATTTGCCCAGATAGGCCAAGCCAAGGCCGGAGCGGTCATTATTTTCAGTAAAATATTCAATGGCTTTATCGTAATTCCTCCTGGAACAGGCCGCCAGACCAAGACCCGATTTGTCACCGGCTTTTCTGTAATGTTCCAATGCCTTGTTGTATTCACCCTTGGCGAGATAAGAATTCCCCAGTCCCGAATGATCTTTTACCTCATCAAAAACCCTGATTGCCGGGTCATATTGTTTCAGACCGTTAAAAGCCTCTCCCTGGCCTTTTTTATCCCCCGCATATGAAAAGGATTTTAGAGCCTTGTCGAATTTTCTCTTCTCAAGGTAACGATAACCGGCGGCCTTGATCCCCTCCATCAGTCCCACATAGGCGCAGAGAAAGCAGGAAGCTGTAATAACTGAAATATAAATAAGACGTTTACATGAAGGTTTCATGGAATACCCCCCAAAAAAAGAATGATTATATTACTAGCAAAAAACTCTTCTATTCTGCAACTTTTTAATTTAATGTCCGCGCATGAGGAAAAGTCCTGTTTTTTCTGTCACCGTTTTATGGCTGTTCAGTCTGGTATCCCTTTATTTCAGTCCGAGACTTCTTTCTTTTATATTTATTGCACCTAATTGGTATTCCCTCCTGGGAATACTCCTGTTTGTTCTTTTTTTTAATCTGTTTTTTTTCTATGAGGTCTATAATATTCTGGCCATTATATTTTCCAGGTTTTCAAAAAATAACATCCCACCACCCCTGCATATCAATCCCTTTTCGATAAATGAAAAAAATTCATACCTTCCTCCTATAGCGCTCTTATATCTGACCAGAAACGATTTTAATCAGGAAGCATGTCTTTCCTGCCTTAATCAGGATTATCCAGATTACAAGGTTTTTATATTGGATGACAGCAGCCCGGGAGCCGGACATAAGAAAATTGATGCGTTTATTTCTGATGTTATCCCCTCAAGGATGCCTGATTTCAATAGGAATAAAATTCAGGTGATTAGAAGGGAAAACAAAACCGGATTCAAGGCTGGAAATATGAATAACGCCCTGAGGCTGATTCATGACGATTTTAAATATTTTGCCGTGTCCGATTCGGACGGTATTCTGCCTGTAAATTTTCTTTCATCCCTTTTACCATATTTTCAGGCGGATGAATCCATAGGCTTTGTCCAGGCCTGCTGCAGTGCTTCTGAAAAAAATACCTCGGTTTTTGCCTCGGACATGGCCCTGCAGATTTCCATTCACTGGAAATATTTTATGCCATACCGTAACTCATCCGGATTTGTGATGTTTTACGGACATTCAGCGCTTATCAAAATGGAAGTCTGGGAAAAAATCAACGGCCTCCCCGAAGTGGTCAGTGAAGATCTGGCTTTTTCAGCCAGGATAAGAGAAATCGGTTACCAGGGAATACTTGCAGCAAACGTCTGGACTGGTGAGGATATACCTCAAGATTATCCTGCTTTCCGGAAACGCCATGAAAAATGGGTCAGGGGTACTGCGGAATTTTTCAGAAAAAACTTTTTAAATTTTATTTGTTCGGAAAATATTCCCTGGTTTGAAAAGGCGGACCTGCTGGCATCGGGGTTCAGTATGCTGATGTCCGCTCCGTTTATTTTTTTTATTCTTCTGATAGCCTTTTTTCTTCCATTTTTCTTCCAGGCATTCAATCTCACCGGAGCCATGTTTAATCTGCCTGTTGCTTCAGCAGGGAAACACGTGACTGATTATTTATCCGGATTAAGATATAACATGCACTGGACCACGGACTTTTATGTTTTGATTGCCCTGGGACTTCTTTACCCGGTCATTCCTGCCTTCATGGAATTGAGGAAACAACCCATGAAATGTCTGAATTATCTTTTTGTTTCAACTGGTATTTATACTTCCTTAACACTGTCTTCAACCCTGAGTATTATTTCTTACCTGATTACGGGGATGACGTTTTTTCCGATTACAGGGGACAAAACGGATAAAACGGCAATCCAGAACAACGGTTTTTTGGATTTTAAAAGCAATTCCCTGAAAGTTCAGATCATCGAATTTACCCTGGGTATAGCCTTGTTTTATGTCTCATTTTCAAGTCATAATCTCTGGTTTATTCCAATTGCTATCGGATCATTTTTGGCTTTACTTCTTCTTAATGCCAGAAAATATGACAAAATTAAATACCTTCTGTATCTTCCTTTTCTAATTCAATTGATTCTTTTGATCCTGATAGGGAAAAACATGATTTGTATTTTCAGATGAATTAACGGACCATTAAATTGGATATTTACTTTTTCAGTTTTCTTTTTAATTTTTTCCAGAAGCCCGGCTTTGGCTCCTTGTTCTCATCGTCAAGAACTTCTGTAACCCCTTTTCCGACTTGAATTTTGTCATCCTGTTCCTCATAAAAACTTTTTTCACCCGTGATGATATGCGGAGTCAGAAACATGACCAGTTCGCTGTTTTTGATCCTGTTGTCTACTCTTTTGAAAAGATAACCGATAAGGGGAATAGCCTGTAAAAAAGGGATTCCGTTGGATGACTTGTCGGTGAGTGTTTCATGAAGCCCGCCAAGAACAACCGTGGTGCCGTCTTTGACCTGAATGGTGGATTCGATTTCCTGTTTTGAAACAATCGGAATCTTATTCCCTGAAGCCGTTGTGGCATATGAAGTCACTGAAGATATCGAGGGCTTTACTTTTAAAGTAATGAAATTGTCCCTGTTGATGGCCGGGGTAACGGTCAGCATGACACCCACTTCTTCAAAAGCAATGTTTTCAGATGTCGTGGAAGGGCCTGTAGCTGTGGTCAATACGGTGGAAGTGGCGTAAGCCTCTTTACTCGATACGGAAAGTTTCGCTTCCTTTTGATTGATCGCAATGATCCTGGGGCTGGATAAGACTTTGGTGTTTCCAACCAACTTTAAAGCATTCAGGACGCTTTCAAACTGATGGCCGCCAATGCTTCCTGTTGCCACAATCCTGGCACCGCCTTCCGACGGACCTGAAATTTTTTGGTTGAAAGGCAAAATTGTTGAAGTCGTGGTTTCGTCCGGTGTTGTTGTATCTTGATTTGTCTCGGTAATTGTCCGGACCATATTGCTTGTTGTGGTTGATTTTCCTTTTTCGTCAATATTGGTCGTGATGGTGGTGGTCTGTGTATCTGCGGGAACTCTTGCATCGTCAGGAATTTTACCTATTCGATTAATGGATTGCGCAAAACCGGCTTCACCGACCAGGTCCTGACCTTTGACGATTTCATTCGCCGACATCAATCGCAAACCAAGATTGGAATTGTTCAGTTGCTCAATGACTGTCTGCCAGTTGATTCCCAGCTGGAAACGGTCGTTTAATATCACCTGTACGATTTTCGCCTCGATCAGAACCTGCCTGTCTTTTATGTCGTATTCTGAAACAAGATTATCAATCTTTTCAAAATTCGATTCCAGGTCATTCACGATGATTTTATTGGTTCTTTCATCCGAAACAATCTGACCGATATCCGGTGTTAAAATCGGCTTTAATTTGGCCTCCAAGGCATCAAATTTCGCGTAACTCAATTCATAGGATTTGGAAATCACCTTGGGCGGAATATCATGGGATTTAAGAAGCGATAATATTTTTCCAACGTTTTCAGGAAAATCCTTGATCACTACCTGCTTGATATTCGTATCTATATAATAAACCCCCTTCTTGCCGATAAGCATCTTAATAAGGTCTTCCGCCCTTTTGGCGGACAAATGTTTCAAGGTGTAGTTCTTGGTAATGATTTCCAGATCCATTTCACCAATGGCTTTTCTGATTTCCTCAATGTTCTCAGGAGAATCTTCAGCCAGCAAAACATTGGTTCTTTCATCCACAATGATCTTGGTTTTTGGCAGCAGTTTATTCAATGAAGTGGCAATATCAGCTGCTACTGCATATTGGATGGGAAATGAAACCAGTTTTTTATGGTTGTAAAATTCCCTGCCGTAAGTGGATTCATATTCCTTTTCAGGCATGAGGGTTAGAATTCCCTCCTTGTCGGTATAAGCTATATCAGCGGCTTCCAGAACAATAAAAAGAGCCTCCTTCAATTTCACCTCGTTAAGAAATAAAGTGATCCTTCCTTTAACGCCGGAACCGATGACAATATTGAATTTGGCTTTTCTGGAAAGAATTTTAATGACTTCCACAACATCGATGTCTTTTAATTCCAGGGAAATCATATCGCCTTTATCATTACTCTTTTCCCTTCTTGCCTGTTCCGGTTTAGTCTGAATTTCCTGAGAAAAAAGGGAGGCCGTATTGAATAGAAAAATGATGAATATGGCGGAAAATAAAAAACACTTCATATTGAAATTTCCTCAATAAATATTATTTGTAGAATTTAAAAAGTTCCAATACTGTAAAGTCGGGCTTGGTCATGAAAATACCCTGCAGTTTCCTGCTGAGGGATCAATTCATTCACCTCAATATTTTTGTTTCATCCTTATAACGTAACGTCACTTCTCCCGGTGCAATAGATACAACTTCCATGTCCAGAAGGGTATCTCCGCTTTTAATATAATATACTTCCCGGTTTTGTTTGGATTCAATAATAGCCTGTACGGGATTCTCATTCAATATCCCTATCAGTGTCAAAGACCTTATTTTTTCCTCCAATGTCGGCCCTTTGGGCTCAAAAGATTTAGGCGGCGGTGGAGGAGGAATCATTTTGGTAGCTTTAAAAATGGTTTTGGATTGAATGACTGCAAGAATTTCTCCGAAATTGACAGGAACAGCTTTTTCTTTTAAATCTGGAGTTTCCTTATCATCTTCTGTTTTAATCGGAAGAACCTTCATTTTTCCGGAATAGGTTTTCAGATCAAAGATGATCAGACTGATCCCGCATAAAAGAATAATCAAAAAAACAATCCTGTGAATAAAAGGATAAAGGAAAGGATTTATAATTTCTTCCAGCCGGATTCCAGTTGAAGAATTCTTCAACCATTCATCAAATTGGGCAGCTTCAGACTGATTCTGTTTCAAGGGCATGATTACAAATCCAGAGTAAATATTTCTTTATCTTTCGTAAAGGTCACACGACCTTTTTCAATCTTGGTTAAAATGTAACCCATGAAATTGTCTCCCTGTTCTAAGGTCGTGTTCTGCCCTGATTGCCTGTTTTGAATAATGGCAGCAGGTTTATCCCCCCCTATCACCCCGCCTAAAGCGAGATATTCCGGTGCAGGGATTTTATTGTAAGATATTTCCATATCCGGAACAACCGGTCTCGGTGAAACATTTTTTAATTCCCTGTAATCCTGTGGGGAATCATCTGATTTGAACTCGGACTGAAGTTCTTTTTGTGAAGATAAAAATGGGTTATTAACAAAATACAATACAACAACACCGGATGATAGAATCACAAGAACAAGAATGATAAAAGGAGAAAAAAAACGTTTGGTCTTTTTAATCTCATGCAATTCGGATTCAATCCGGGGTATCGGTTTCAGTTCCGGATTTTCCTTAACGGCAATCACGGAATGATCCCGGACATTTTGATGAAACGGATCGGCCTTTTTAATCAAATCAAGCAGACGTTCTTCCGGAAGCACGGATTTTTTCATGCCAGGACAACCTCATGAACACCGATCTGCCTGATCAGGGATTCACCGGCAATCATGACTTCAGTCATGACCATCTCCATCATTGCCTTGTGGGCGAGCATACAGATTTTTCTCGGATACCCGCCTGTGATTTCATGAATGGCGCGTATGGCATCATCGGTAAAAACCGGTTCTTCATTGCCATACCCGGCTTTTAATAATCTAAATTGTATCAATTCCCCGCATTCTTCAACACTCAGCGGATTTAATTCAATTTTAATATTCAAACGATCTTCAAAATTGGGAAGTTGTTTGATTTTGTCCTTCAGTTCCAATTGGGCAAAAAGAACAAGCTGAAGTAGTTTGTATTCATTCGTTTCGTAATTCAAAAGAGTCCGGATCAGTTCAATGGATTCTGTGTTCAATTTTTGAGCCTCATCAATCATGAGCACCACAGTTTTATTTCTTTCAACACCGTGATAAAACAAATAATCCTTTAAAGCTGAAAACGTTTCCCCAACTGTTTGAACAGGAAGTCTATACAGGGAGGATAAGGCTGATAAAAACGAATTACCCCCCCCATCAGGCGGATTAAGTAATAAGGCAATTTCAATGGAAGGGTCAGACTCCAGTTTTTGAATGAGCGTCCTGCAAAGGGTTGTTTTTCCGGTGCCGATTTCCCCCAGCACAACACAGGCCCCTCGCCTTAAACGGACGGATATTTCCAGACAGGTTAAAACAGTCAGGTGCTGATGGGAGGGAAATAAATAATCAGGGTCAGGGGAAGTGGTAAACGGGTCTTTTACTAGCCCCCATTTCCCAAAATAATGATTGGGTCTGTCATTATCCGTTTCTGTCATTATCCCAATTGGTGATGTCATCTTCCGTACCCATGTTCCCATCCGGTCCGGCAGAAGCCAGATCATAATCCTGGTTGTTTTTTCCAGGGGATTCATACAAATATTCCCTGCTCCAGGGATCTTTCAATACTTGCTTTTTCTTTAAATACGGGCCTTTCCAGTTCTGCGGAACAGAAGAATCCGCTGGCTTTTCAAGTAAAGCATGAAGTCCCTGTTCTGTTGAGGGGTATTTTCCCGTATCCAGTTCATAGAGATCCAATGCAGTGCTCAAAGTCCCGTTGATATCTGCCTTGGCGGCCGAGATTCTGGCTTCATTGGTTTTACCTGAAAGCCGGGGCAGGATTATCCCTGCCAGAATGCCGATGATGATCACGACAAGCATGATTTCAATTAAAGTAAAACCCTCATTTCGTTTTTTCATTTTCATTGAACCGTCAATAATTGTCCCACTATGAAGGAAGCTCTAAGTTTATCTCCTTCTATATTTTCAGAGGAAATACGGAGGTTGACCAGATTGATTTTTTCAGGTGTTTCCTTTAATTCATAAATAAAACGCACTATATTTTCCATTGTACCTTCCAACTCGATTTTAACAAGCAATTTTCTGTTTATATCCAGCTTTTCGGATTCAACGGGCGTCATGGCCAGCAGCTGGATTCCCTGAATTTTCTGCTGAACAGATTCTATGACTTTTAAAAGTTTTGATTTTTCTATCTCTTCTGATGCGGATAGTCTGGGTATCTGGCCTATCTCGGCCATCTTTTGTTCAAGAGTCCCTTCTTCTTTCATGGCATTTTGGTATTGGAATAATTTTAATCTTTTTCCCTCAATCTCCTTTTTAATACGGGCTATTCTGTCCTGACCTGGAAAAACGAAAAAAAACAGAATCAGCCATGAAAGTCCGGCAATAATGACAATCTGAAAAAGTAATTTTTCCCGTGTATTCATGCGTATGAAAATCATTTTGAATCCCCCTGACTTTCGAGTTCGCAGGAGAGATGAAATTCCATGGCATTATTATTTTCTGTGGTTAATTTGTTCTGATAAATCAAGGCTACATTCTGAAAAACAGGGGACCCCTCCAGTTTTTCCACCAGTTCAGTCACGCCTTTTTGAGTTGTGCCTTTGATGATAATTTGTATTGTATTTTTCACCTGAAACAGACTCAACTGAACATAACCGGGTATAATCCGATATAATTCAGTAACGGCTTTAATAAAACAATCACTTGTGGAATAGTGACTGCATGCAGTTGCCACCTGTTCCTTGAGGGAAAGAGCTTTCTCGGCTTTGACTTTTGTCTTTTTGATTTCATGATTCAAAGAAATCAATTGATTTTGCAACATATATTCAGCCACTGTTAAACGCGCAAAATAAACAAGAAAGCCAAAAAGAAAGAGCATGATGACTCTTAATGAGATCAATTGAGCCTGTTTTGTCTTTTTTCTGGCTATAACATCTTCTATGACAAACGGGTACGGTTCGTTGTGTTGTGCCAGAACAGAAATTCTTTTTTCATCAGAGATTGGAAAATGAACAAACTGAATGGATTCATGTTTGAAATAGTCAAGTTCTACCGCATTGAATTCTCCCAACAGATAGCACTTGCGGGTGTATTCAAGTCCATGTTTCAATTGGGCATATTGAAAAGAACGAATGATCTCGTTGATTAACAACCGGCTTTCGCTGGGATTTTGATGTAATCCTTTAATACTTCGAGAATATTTTAATCCGGAACTTCCATAAATTCCAAGTTCTACCTGGTCAGGATAAGTGGAAACAAAACAATTTATTTGTTCTTCATGAGGGATCAAAGCCTGAATCAATAATGGAAATATCAAAGGCCGAATCAAGAGTTTATCGGGAACTATTCCTGCAGTCAAAAAGGGCTGGATTTCCAGTAATAATCTGGATTTTTCCAAAACATATAAAAGAACAGATGAGAAACCATTTTCCTGTTTCTCAAAAACATGGGGATAAGTCAGAATTTCCTCTTCCACAAACGGAACCAGCTTCATGGCCTGGAGCTTTGCCATTTTGATTGTTTCATCATCAAGAAGGGATGGAACGAGGAGTTGTTTCTCTATAAACATAGCCCGGGGAAGCAGAAAAACAACTCTTTCATCATCATGGATTTCAAGCAGGGAAAAAAAATCCCCTGGTTGTTTTTTTTGAACAGAATGTTTTGTACAAACGGAGGATTTTCTAGAATCAAAAAAGAAATAATCAAATCTGTCAGAATGCAATTCAAAAATATGATAACAGTAGTTTTCAATCCCCATTTAGAATTTTCCTTAAAAAAGAATACTAGCCTTCCATATGCATAATTATTGTTATCTACATTTTTGAAATCATATTTTGTCTTTATTCCAGGTAAGTACAGTTCTCATCTGAGAAAATAGAAGTGGATTATTCAGAGTATAACTAAGGTCATTAATTTCTTGATCTCTTATAAAACCCCCTGAAACAATATTATGATGTTATAAATAACAGAATGTAATTTATTTATCAAATTCCTTTTGGATAAATCCAAAAGGAATAATTATTGAAATAAATTTTTTCGGCCGGCCATTTTTTGAATCAATCGGAAAAGAGCCCGAAGAATCCGAGGCGGGGGTTGAATGACCCAAAGAGAGCGGCCT
>JAFGBW010000080.1 GCA_016932965.1 Candidatus Auribacterota bacterium | reverse complement strand
GGCCTGTCCTCCGCTGGTCTTTGGCTGCAGATTCCTCAACTTTTCACGATCCCGCTCGGAACTGGATCTGGCGGCAAGACGTGCGATCAAAGATATGGAAGGCAATGCAGATGTTGCACTGAATGAATATGCTGATCCTTGTTCAAAAAAACACTGCGCCATGGTTGAACGAATAAGATGTATGCTCAATCTGACTACTTTAAAATACCAGTCGCTGCCGGACCTGATCCAGGCCATCGGATTACCCAAAGAAAAATTGTGCACCTATTGCTGGGACGGGTGTGGATAAGTCTGAATCGAAAATTCAGAATAATTTATTGATAAGATTTTATTTGTGTATTTCGTGCTTTTCGTGGAATGATATGAAGGCGTCACTCCTTTATAAAACGGCCTAACTTTGATAAAGTTGGCCAATATAATTTAAAACGGGATCTAAGTCCCAATAAAGGAGGACGCCATGAGTAATGTATATGTAGTCGGGGCAGATGTACATAAGATTAGCACCCAATTGGTTTTCTTAAACCGGTTTGGAAAGATGGTAGGAAAAGAACGGATAGCGACTGATAAGGTAACCGAGTATTTCAGTAATTTTAAAAGAGTTTTAATAGGCATGGAAGTATCGATAGGGTCACAATTTTTAGCAAAAGAGTTGGAAAAGCAAGGCCATACTGTAAAAGTAATGCCCGCAGGTAAAATACAAGGATTTTATACAGGACCGAAAAATGACATTTGTGACGCCAATGCGATTGCACAGGCAGCAATGATGGATTTTGTAGACGGAATACAGATGAAGCCTGACGAAGCATTGATTACGCAAGGTTATTTAAAGCAGAGGCATTTAATGGTCAAAGCAAGGGTGGCTTTATGTAATCAATTAAGAGGGATATTGGTAGAACAGGGTATTAAGCTGCCTAAGGGTGAGGAAAAAATAATACATGGGGCAATGGCTTTAATTAAAGAAGCCAAAGTGAGTATTTATTTAAAAAATCTCATTAAATTTTCTTTGAAGGGAATAAAATTCCAGAAGCAAATGGAAGAGCAGTTAAATAGACAGCTTGAAGAGATTGCAAAAAAGAATGAAGCCGTGAGAACTATTCAAACCATACCTGGATTCGGCCCTATTAATTCATTGGCATTTATCATTTCAATAGGAAGTATTTATTCTTATAAATCAGGAAGAGATGTGAGCGCTTTTTTGGGTCTTGTGCCCAAACAAAATTCATCAGGAGAAAAAATAAGACTGGGAGGCATCACAAAAAAGGGTGCTTGTTATACCCGGACCCTGCTCATTCATGGAGCAAGGGCTTTTGTAATGCACGGAATGAAATTCGATAAAAATAAGCTTTGGCTCGATTCCATAAGGATCAGACGTGGATATAATAAAGCTGTTGTCGCATGGGCAAATAAAATGTGCAGAATTGCCTGGTCCTTATTAAAAAATAAATCAAGTTATGAGAGAATCTTAATCCCGCAGATTGCGGCATAATTAAGTTGAAATGAGTTTAATGTTTTATATGGAGAAAATATCTGTATCGCGAATCCTCATGATAACACTGGAAATTGTTTTCACACTTTATAGACTGATTTAACCACGGACTTTTTAAGTATACCGTTTCGTGGAAAAGCATAAAGTGAAGGAAATCATGACGGCCATGGATCTTTTTCCAATCAATAGGCCGAATATAGGTTTTCGATTTCCATTTTATCATAGGATATCAAAAATAGATATCGACGCCTTCATATAGGTTAAAAAATAAAAAAAGATAACAAATCATTCGAGTTGATCCTCATACGCTGGCGCGCATTCGGATAACTCAATTTGCTGTTAGAAATTAAAATTGGGCATTAAGAATGGAGAATAGGAACCTGAAGTCAGGGCTTAGACAGGGTGTTTATGCGGCCTGGCGAAGTTCGAACAATTGAGAAACCTTTTGATGCAGGAGAGTGAGGGATTCATCCGCAGGATCAGGGGAAGAAACCGCTGTTCTTGAAAAAGCCGCTATCATGGGCCGATGATGCGCCTCTGAATTACATAGGTTCATATTGAAAATAACGAATCTGTAATATGTCCCTGATTTTACAGAACTTTTTCCCTTTCTGATAAAATCACCCCATAGATTTTTTTCCCAGCGAACGCCTCTGGACTCAATACAGGCCAGATGTGTGGTCCGGGAAAAATAATAGAATCCGAACCCGTTAAAAGGCGCTTGTTGAATGCTTTTTCTAGCGATTCCGGCAATATCATCCATTCCAGGTCCAAAATCCCAGGCCGTTATTTCAAAGGCAAATTCCGTATCAGTGACTTTTATGGTTTTAGCCGCAATGATCCCGCCGCTTCCAAATTCAAACAGGTTGCACAACAGCTCATGAGATACCACATCAATGGATGAAGAATCTTCCGGTAAAAATATTCCCTTGTCCCTCTCTCCGGCAATCATGTCCTGCGCTTCATCCATCTGTCTCAGACTTTCTTCCCTGGATTTGGGATACAAAAATTTGACCTGATACCCATCCTGTTCCAGAAATGACCGGATGGCTTTTTCCAAAGTTATGGTATCGCTCACGGGCGCAAGGCAGCTATTGCCGGAAAGAGAAGAGGCATAACAGGTGATAAGCAGAATAGCAGGGATAACATATCTGATTCTCTTCAGGAAACCACGGGTAAAGTAAAAAACTAATATTTGAACCAGGTCATTCCCGCGGAAGCGGGAATCCAGGATCCAGCCGGAGAATACCTTGGTGAAAACATGGATGGGAATGACAGAAAATAATCTTTTCATAATTTAATACCTTACCCTGCCCGCACGGGAAAATCTGTTTTATAATACCTGATATTATCAAATCTGTCCAATCAGCTGATATCAATTCACCTGATTTTTTTTACCGAAGACATGAATAAAAAATGCTGTTTTATTTATGGACTAACAAACTGAAACATGAAATTTTTATCCAAAAAAGGAAAGAGACATTTGCATAACCCGGGAATTCTTACTTGTGTCATTCCCGTTCCCGTTTTCACGAGGATGACACTCATGAAGAAGTCTTAGAAAGAAAAACCCCATGTTAATCCGAATCAGTCTGAGAAATCTGTTCAGACAGAAACGCCGGAACCTCCTTCTCGGCATGGCCATCTCCATAGGTGTCATGATCCTCATTGTGGCGAGTTCTTTTTCCCACGGAATTTCCGACACCATTTTCAACCGTGTGGTCCGTTACGTCGCAGGACAGATCGGCGTTACCTTCAATGAAAAAAGCAGCCTGTTCTGCCAGATTTTCAGGGACAGGGAGCGCATGATGGATCTCATCGGAGGATACTCCAAGGACATCATCCACCTGGAGGAATCCGTGGGGGTTTTCTGCAGGGCGGTCGGCAATAAAAAGGCTGAAAGCGTGGTGGTGGTCGGAGTGGATCCCAAGCAGGAAATCAGCGAAAAACTCCGGAAGGAATATGAACAATCGTTTCAGATGGTTGAAGGCCGCTTTGAAGAT
>JAFGBW010000079.1 GCA_016932965.1 Candidatus Auribacterota bacterium | reverse complement strand
TTTGAAAACGCTTCCATTGAGCATGCTCCGGTCCATAAAAAGAGCCTCATCCGGTACACCAGCATATTGCTGTTTCTATTTTGTCTTATTTTTATCATCCGGTTGTTCCAGAACCATATTTTTGAGGTATCCCAGCCTGAAACAAAGCCAGTATCCCCGGAACAACCTTTTGTTTATGTGACGGAATGGGATGAAATTCTTTATAAAATGAGGATATCCGGATTCAAAAAGTGGAATGATTCATCGATTACTACGTTCATCAGGGATCTCACTCCTATTGTAATGCGGGAATCCCTAAAAACAGGGGCTCCACCCGCCGCCATTCTTTCCATAGCATGCCTGGAATCGGGATTTGGAGCCGGTTATATTGCCGGCATTTCCGGAAATATCCTTTCATTAAATGCCAAGCAGAATGAAACCATGCTTCCCCCTCTCACTGTTTATGTCTATAAAAACAAAATTATCTTCAATAAGATCAAGCTCAAGGAAGTGCTTTCGGTCGGAAAGCCTCTTGAAATACAATTACGGCCGGCTTCCCTCAAAAAAGATTACCGCATGGAAGGATTTGGCGGAGGCACCACCCACCTGGACTATTTCATTCATCATCCGCAACAAAGGTATCTCGCCTGGGAAAAAAACATACAGGATCTCTTGTATGACCGCTTGAATCCCAAAAGCAAAAATATTCCTTATCTTGAATCCTATCGTTTCTGCCAAGAACTGAAAAATTCCGGAAGACTGGATGCACTCCTTGCTGATTCCTCCGCCATCAAATTCCTCTACCTGATCGGCGGAAGACCTCTTTCGTTTAATCCCCGCGAAGAATGGAGAACCAAGACTGAAAAACTCGTCGTAACGTTCGGTTTCAATCAGTTTCTGAAACTCTATCTCAATACCTTCAAAGATTCCTATGACCTGTCCGGATGGGAGTAAAAACTCACAATTCTTTGAGCGTCTTCATCAACTCCTCTGATTTTTCCCTCCCCTTAAACAGGGAAATAGATATTTTGAGCCATTTGATCAAGACATCCTTATTTTCGGGCTGTAAATCCTGCGGCTGTATTTTTAAATGACCTTTTATCTGGCGATCAAGAAAATCCCTGGTTTTTTCACCCAGTACTTTTTCACATTCATGATAAACCTTGTCGTAAAAATCACTCATATCAGTCCCAATGACTATTTCTTAATATTGTTCAGCGCCCATGCGGCGTACTCATCCAATTTACCTTTCACCCCCATGACAAAACGGCAGGCATGATCTCCTTTTGCCCTGCATAGAATTTCCTTGGAATCCACTTCTATGGAAAAGCTTTCAGAGCACCATCCGGCTGAATAACCGGCGTTCATTCCGCAAATACAATGACCCGCTTTCCGCTTCTTTTTCTTCATGTATGCTTCCGCTTCAAAAGAATATGGATGATCATACACCAAAAAATAGTTCTCATCCGGAGAGGGCCTGCTTTCAGGGAAAATGTCCACAAATGCCCATCCGCTGTAACTGAAACTGATCGGCCCTGCGGCTAATTTAGCAATAGGATCTGAAACCTTCTGAACGTCACAAAAATACCTGGCATCTTCTTTACCTATCGCTTTGGCAAGAATATAAAGGAAATGAAAGGCGGCATCTTCCGCATCCTCCCCTTCAAGCCCCATGGCTTCCCCCAAATGTTTCGCGAAATCAACACGAAGGGATTCCGCCCTCACCAGTATGTATCGCTGATTCTGGATGGTGATGGTTCCTTCCTCCGGTTTGGCCTGATAAGATGAAAAATATTTTTTAACATACTCGTCAGCTGCCATGAATAAAGGAATCATGGTCTCTGGCACTCGAACCGTTTTCAATTCCATTTTTCTCTCCTTCCTTGAATTGATTTATATCAAATAAAAAACCCCTTTCCTTACCAATACGATTAATAATGCTTTTCAAAAATGATTGAACGGATTCGTTTAAAAAAAACAGATACAACTGGCCTCCTCAAGCCCATGATATAATTTAGCATTTTCAAAAAAGGCATCCAAATTCAAATTTACTTTAATCCGATTTTTTTGGTTTATTCTCAATACACGGACGCGAATCATGCGTATGGATCCAGGAACTTCGTTAAACCCGGATTTTTCATGAAGATTTTTCTTCCACGAAATACACTAAACACACGAAGAAAAGAAAAAAAATTATGGTTATTGCGACATGTTTATTTGTAGGCAAATAAACATGTCGCAATATTCTTATTCTCTTCCTTTCGTGTAATTCGTGTGTTCCGTGGTTTAAAATTCTTCCTCTTAAAATCATAAACTTGAAAAAACACTGTGTTTTTTTGCTGTTTTACATAACTCATATCTATGTCATGAATTACAAAAATTTTTCAATTCGTTGTGAAATATTCAGGTAAAAGGCTCCTCTACGGGCTGATCGTGATCCAGGAAATTCTAACGGAAAACGCAACTCCAGGACAACTCTCCTTACCGGCCCGGGTCCTGAAATGGATTCGGAATATTTAACAGGAATATGCTGTGCGAATGGAGGATCCGATAAAATATCACTTGCGCAGCCGGACACTTCATCCGGATGATACCGTAAAGGCCACCCTTTTTAAGATAAAACTCAGATTTTGTGATATTCCTGCAGAGGAAGAACATCCAGCCTATTTTTTAAATAATGAGACAATCCCGTTACCGTGGCCTGGGCCCCTGCCATGGTGGTGATGCACGGGATCTTCCGGATGGAAGCCAGTGAACGGATTTTTCTTTCATCTTCGCGTGAGACCTTGCCTTTGGGAGTATTGATGACCAGCACGATTTCCCCCTTTTCAATGAGATTCATGATGTTATCGCCGGATTCTTTCAGTTTACACAGCTCCTGAGGATTCAATCCCGCTGAACGAAGAACATTGGCGGTTCCTTTGGTCGCGCAAAGCTGGTACCCCAGCTCATGAAGCTGAACCGCTATCGGCATGACCGTTCGTTTGTCCTTGTTCTGTACACTGATAAAAATTTTTCCTTTCGGCTTAATGTCCTGGCCTGCCCCGAATTCCGCTTTGATGAAGGCTTCCCCAAATGTCTTGGCAAAACCCATCACTTCCCCCGTGGAACGCATCTCGGGCCCTAATAAAATGTCTGAACCTGGAAAACGGGAAAAGGGCAAAACCGCTTCTTTAACACAGTAATATTTGGGTAGAATCTCCTTTGTGAATCCCAAATCCTTTAGTTTTTTTCCAGCCATGACAAAAGTGGCCAGCCTGGCCAGGGATACTCCAATGGACTTTGAGATAAAAGGAACGGTCCGGGAAGCGCGCGGATTGACTTCAATGATGAAAAGCTGATCGTTTTTGAACGCGAATTGGACGTTCATCAGACCTTTTACATTAAGCTCTTTTGCAAGATCAAAGGTGATGCGGCGGATTTCATCCAGGATATCATCGTTGATGGAAAAAGTGGGGATCACCGAGGCGGAATCCCCCGAATGGATGCCGGCTTCCTCGATGTGCTCTAAAATGCCTCCTATCACGGTGGTTTGTCCGTCGCTCACCGCATCCACTTCAAGTTCAATGGCGTCTTCAATGAATTCATCTATCAGGACCGGATATTCAGGAGACACCAGAAGAGCTTTTTCCATATACGTAATGAAACTCTTTTCATCATAGACGATTTCCATGGCGCGCCCCCCCAGGACAAAAGAAGGACGTACAATGGTGGGGAACCCGATCTTTTTGACAGCTTCTAACGCCTCTTCCATCGACATGGCAGTTGCGTTCGCCGGCTGACGGATATAGATTTTCCTGCAAAGATTCTGAAATTTTTTCCTGTCACTCGCCAGATCGATCATTTCCGGAGGAGTACCCCATATCTTTACTCCGTGATTTTTCAGACGCAGGGCGATGTTCAACGGAGTCTGTCCGCCCAGTTGAACAATGACGCCATCGCATTTTTCAGCTTCATAAATGTTCATCACGTCTTCAAAAGTGACCGGTTCAAAAAAAAGTTTGTCGGAAATATCGAAATCCGTGCTGACCGTTTCAGGATTTGAATTGACCATGATGCTCT
This sequence comes from Candidatus Auribacterota bacterium, assembly GCA_016932965.1. Classification (GTDB taxonomy): domain Bacteria; phylum Auribacterota; class JAFGBW01; order JAFGBW01; family JAFGBW01; genus JAFGBW01. The sequence goes on along the minus strand of JAFGBW010000079.1, from coordinate 4,837 downwards.
CATACCCCATTTCCCGCAGGGCAAAGGATGCATGAACACAGCAATAATCGAATTCTATCCCCTGGCCAATCCGGTTGGGGCCTCCGCCCAGGATCATGATTTTTTCCTTGTTTGAACTCCTTGTTTCAGAGGATTCTTCATAACTGGAATAATAATAGGGTGTCAAGGCTTCGAACTCCGCCGCGCAGGTATCCACCAGTTTATAGACGGGAGTGATGTTCCTTTGGATGCGGTTTTTACGGACGGTCACTTCGTCCGTCTTGAAAATCGAGGCCAGATGCTCGTCGGAAAATCCCGACTTCTTCGCCTGAAAAAATGTTTCATCCGGCAGCATTTCAATCCCGGTGGTATTGGAAATGGAATATAACGCCTTTTCCGAATCGAAAATCTCCTTCATTTCATTTAAAAACCAGGGATCGATCCGAGTCCATTCATGAAGAATGATAAGAGGAACACTTTTTTCAAAGGCGATCTTCAGGTAAAAAAGCCTTTCCGGAGTCGGTATTCTCAACTTGGATTCGAGAATCTCATCCGATATGCCGTCTTTTTCTGACGGTTTATAGATCCAGCCGTACCGACCGATTTCAAGGGACCGGATGGCTTTTTGGAAAGCTTCCTGAAAGGTCCTGCCTATGGCCATGGTCTCTCCAACCGATTTCATCTGAGTGGTGAGCGTCGGATCAGCCTGCGGAAATTTCTCAAAGGCCCATCGCGGATATTTGACGACCACATAGTCGATTGTGGGCTCAAATGCCGCGCAGGTTTTTTTGGTGATATCGTTGGAAATTTCATCGAGAGTATAGCCGACGGCCAGTTTGGCCGCGACCTTTGCAATCGGAAAACCCGTTGCCTTGGAAGCGAGAGCAGAGGAGCGGGATACCCTGGGATTCATCTCGATCACCCTGACATCCCCGTCTTTGGGATTGACCGCGAATTGAATATTGGAACCGCCGGTTTCCACTCCGATTTCCCGCATAACGGCGATGGAGGCATCGCGTAAGTTCTGGTATTCCTTGTCCGTCAAGGTCTGAGAGGGAGCCACGGTGATGCTGTCGCCCGTATGAATACCCATTGGATCCAGATTTTCAATGCTGCAGACAATGATGACATTATCATTTTTATCACGGATGACTTCCAGTTCAAATTCCTTCCATCCGATGAGCGATTGTTCAATGAGAACCTCATTCCGGATCGAATAATCCAAACCGCGCCTGCAAATTTCCAGCAGTTCCTGCTCATTATTGGCAATGCCTCCTCCGACACCGCCCAGAGTATAACTCGGCCGAATCACAACCGGATAACTTCCAATTTCTCCAATCACCTTCAAAGCATCATTTAACGAATATGCAAAACCGGATTTAGGAAGTTTCAACCCGATTCTTTCCATTGATTTTTTAAAGAGTTCCCGGCTTTCCGCCTTCTTGATCACTTCAATGGAAGCACCGATGAGCTCCACGTTGTGTTTTTTCAGTATCCCCAGAGAGTCCAATTCCAAAACCGCGTTTAAAGCAGTCTGTCCGCCCTCAGTCGGAAGAATGGCGTCCGGTTTTTCCTTCTCCAGAATTTTGTCGATGATTTGCGGAATAATGGGTTCAATATAGGTTTTATCCGCGAATTCCGGGTCTGTCATGATCGTGGCGGGGTTCGAATTGATAAGGATAACCTGGTATCCTTCTTCCTTCAAGGCCTTACAAGCCTGCGTACCTGAATAATCAAATTCACATCCCTGACTGATGATGATGGGACCCGAGCCGATGATCAAAATTTTATGTATGTCCGTGCGTTTAGGCATGGGCGTTGTGCCGAAGGGTTAAATGTTTGAATTTTTTTTCTGTCTTCTTTTTCATGCTCGGTTCTCAATTCTAATTTTAGCCTGTCATTACCTCGGATATTCTAGGTTTGTTTATTGTCTTTTACCAGTTGTACAAAATCGGAAAAAAGGTAGCGCGAATCATGGGGGCCGGGAGAGGACTCAGGATGATATTGCACACAAAAGGCCTTGTGTGAACGGACCCTGAACCCATCGATGGTGTAATCATTCAGATTGACATGCGTGATTTCAGTATCGTAACCGCAGGATTTAAGAGTGGTCTCATCAACGGCAAAACTGTGGTTCTGCGATGTGATCTCTATGTTTTTTTGACGAATTGATTTGACAGGCTGATTGGCTCCCCTGTGACCGAATTTCAATTTGTATGTTTTTGCCCCAATCCCTAATGCTAATATCTGATGCCCCAGACAAATTCCAAAAATAGGTATTTTCCCCAGTATTTCGCGGACCAGTTTGATGCCTGAAACAACCCGTTCAGGATCTCCCGGGCCGTTGGACAAAAAGACCCCGTCAGGATGACAGCCCATCACTTGTTCTGCTCCTGACTCTGAAGGAAAAACCATCACTTCCCTGAAATGCTGTCTGAGCAGACGCAAGATGTTTGTCTTGATCCCGTAGTCAAGGACGGCCACCCGGTAGGGACTGACGTTTTGATGAGAAAAACCGTCTGAAGGCCAATTGAAGCTTTTTGATCCGTCAGGGTCCCACTGGTAGGCATTTTTTGTGCTCACTTCATTCACCAGGTCCTGGTCTTCAAGCCTGGGGGAAAGCCGGACTTTTCTCAGCAGTTCCTGATCATCCGTACATTGTGTGGAAATGACCGCGCGCATGGCGCCTTTTTCACGGATATGCAGGGTGAGACGCCTTGTATCGATACCTTCAACTCCGATGATCCGGTTTTCCTTCAAATAGCCGTCAAGTCCTTGGGTAGCCCTGAAATTGCTGGGGATTTGACAAAGCTTGCGAATGATGAACCCGCGAAGATGCGGTTTTAAGGATTCCGTATCTTCCGCATTGACCCCGTAATTTCCGATTAAAGGATATGTCATCACCACAACCTGGCCTGCATAAGACGGATCGGTCATGATCTCCTGATATCCGGACATGGAAGTATTGAAAACAACTTCGCCGAAAATTTCTCCTTCGCTGCCAAAAGAGATCCCTTTGAAAATCTCGCCGTCTTCTAATACCAGGTAAGCTGCTTTCATGCTCTCTTCAAAATCCCTTCTACAAAACACCCATCAATAGCCGATGAAAAAGTTTTTCCAAGATAAGGGGTGTTTTTACTTCTTGAGATCATCGTCTCCTCTGTCAGGGTCTCTTTTTTGGTCAGATCCAGAATGGTCAGGTCTGCGACAAATCCTTTTTTCAGGTGACCTTTTTTTCCCAGACCGAGTATCCGCGCCGGTGAAGCGCTGAATTTATCGATGAGAAGTGAAAGCGGCAGTTTTTCTCTGATGACCAGATTTTCATAACAAACCCGGAAGCATGTCTCCAATCCGATGATTCCAAAAGGGGCTTCAGCGAATTCCACATTTTTAATATTCCCGTAGCAGGGTGTATGATCAGAAATGATGGAATCAACGGTCCCATCCCTCAAACCTTCGATCAGGGCACAGCGGTCACCTGCTCCGCGCAAAGGCGGATTGATTTTGTAATTGGTGTCAAAATCCCGGATGTCTTCGTCCAATAAATCCAGATGATGAGCTGTTGTTCCGCAAGTGACTCTCACCCCCTTTTTCTTGGCCTGCCGGATGAGTTCAACGGATCCTTTAGTCGTGATCAAAGCCAGATGAACAGGACATTGAAGGTACTCTGCCATGAGAATGTCCCTTGCAACAACGATTTCCTCAGCTACAGCAGGAATACCAGGCAGGCCTAAAACAGCGGATGTGACGCTTTCATTCATGAGACCCCCGCAGGAAAGGGAATCATCCTCACAGTGGACAAAAAGCGGTACGGAAAACATTTTCGTGTATTCCATGACTCTTCTCAAAAGCGATGTATTGGAAATGGTTTTTCCGGCATCATAGAGAATACCGGCTCCGGACCGGACAAGGTTTCCTATTTCGGAAAGGGATTCGCCCTTCATCCCTTTTGTCGTGCATGCTGCAGGAATCACATTCACACATCCCTTGGCCTTCGAAAGAATTTGAATCAGATTGATCATTCCTTCGTTATCCAAAGGAGGATTGATGTCAGGCATGGCGCAAACCGTTGTGTACCCACCTCTTAATGCTTCCCTGGTCCCCCAGCAAATGGCGGTTTCGATTTCCTGAAGCGCTTCGCATAAATGGGCCTGGAGATCAATGAATCCCGGACAAATAACTCTGCCAGGCAGATTGATTTTTTCCGCTTGAGGGTCCTCAATGGAACTCTGTATCTCCTGAATTATGCCGTCTGCTATCAAGATGTCCTTTGAGACCGGTTCTTTCATGCTGGAATCGAGAATGGATGCCCCTTTGATGAGGATTTTATTCATGCATCTCACCTCCGCCATGGACTAAATAAAGAATGGCCATCCTGACCGCAAGACCGTTTGTCACCTGATCCAGAATAACGGAACTGGGACCGTCAGCCACCTTGGATTCAATTTCAATCCCACGGTTGATGGGACCCGGATGCATCACCAAAACATCTTTCGGGGCCGATTTTAACAGGTCCTGGTTGAGGCCGAAAAAATGGCCGTATTCACGGATGGATGGGAAAAGAATTCCGGAGTCGCGTTCAAACTGGATGCGAAGCAGATGGATCACATCCGCGTTTTTGATCGCATCCCGTATAGAATAAGTGACGCTGACCCCGAATGTTTCTATGCCTTTAGGAACCATGGTCGGCGCCGTACACAACGTGACATGCGCGCCCATTTTAATGAGTCCCCAGATATTGGACCTGGCTACTCTCGAATGCATGATATCCCCGATGATCGTGACATTCAATCCGGCGATTTTTCCTTTTTTTTCACGGATGGTGAACATGTCCAAAAGGCATTGTGTGGGATGCTCA
>JAFGBW010000078.1 GCA_016932965.1 Candidatus Auribacterota bacterium | reverse complement strand
GATGGAAAAAATGGGCCAGTCCCCTTTTTTCAAAGGGGTGGAACTGGTGAGAATGGAGCAAAAACCGGATTCCCAAAACAAACAGGCTGAATTCGAAATCAAAGGATGGCTGTTGTACTAGTCATGATTTCAAGAAATCAAAAAAGCATATTCATTTCTCTGGGACTGCTGATAGTGACCATTGTATTTGCCTTGTCATTATTCAAACCCATGATCATGCGTTTTAAACAGGCGTCTTTAATGGTTCAGAAAGTGAATTCGGACCGTGAAAAAGTGATGGGAACCGTCAACAGTATCCCGGAAATGGAAGTGGAAAGAAAAGAACTTGAAAAAGAAATGGTTTATTTAAATAACCGGCTCCCCAAAGAAGACAAGGTGCCTGAAATCATCCGGCAAATTTCCGAGAAAACTTCCTCTCTTGATGTCATGGTTCTTTCTGTTTCTTCCGGCGATCAGATGGAACTCAAAGACAAGCCCGTGATTTCCAGAATGATTTTTATTGATTTGATCAGCGATTATTCCACGCTGGCCCGTTACCTGAAGCTGGTGGAGGAGATCGAAACAGCCCTGGCAATAAAAAAAGTCTATATTGCACGAAGAAGCACCTTAATGGCCCCAAAATTATCGGTAAAGATTCAGGTTGAAACGTATATCTCAAAAGGACAAGGATAATGGCCTTAAGTTCAAAGGATAAAAAGCAGATCATGATGATCGTGGGACTGGTCATTGTTATGGGTATCATTGTTTTTATTCAGCTGAGCAATGTGAAAAAAAAGAAAAGCCGCGGAAAAACACCTCCCAAGACGGAAAGTGCGGTTTCAAATGAGAATAAACCGTCTGCTGCACTTCCTTCTTCAAGTGTTTCTTCGGACAAAAGCGGAAACCGGGCAGGAAACCTGTTGATAAAAGTGCATATGAAAGATGAAAATAAAGACAGGTACCTGAAAGAGCAGAATGAGTCGGCCCATCGGGAATGGGGATTAGACCCTTTTTATCCTAATTTTGCTGAAGAAGCTTCTGCCCAGCTAAGCGGAATTAAAGCGCAGCCCCTTCCCGAGGAGACGATAAAAAAGGAACATCCTGCGGCGGGGGAGAAGAATTTAAAACTTACCGGAATCAGCAGAATCGGCAATGTTTATTACGCGACCATCAACAGGAGTATCGTAGGGGTGGGCGGGGCCGTGAAAGATTCAGGAGGCGCCGTTGTGAAGCAGATTAACCCGGAATCAGTGATTGTTGATATTAACGGAGGGCGGTATGAACTTCATTTGGAAAAATAAACTGGTCCTGTTCCTCGTTTTGATATTGGGACTGGGGATCATGCCCTTGACTTTTACCCCTGCACAGGTTGAGGAGGATGATTCTATCACTCTGAATATAAAGGATCAGGACATCAAAGATGTCATCATGCTGATAGCGGCAACGAAAAATTTCAACTACGAAATTGCAAAGGAAGTGACCGGCACGATCAGCGTCAAATTGGATCATGTTCCCCTGGAAGAAGCCTTGAAAAAGGTGATCGTGGACAACGGATATGAATATGAAAGGATCGGTTCCCTTTTGAAGGTCGGTTCTTCTGTTTCCGGTGAAAAAGAGCTGAAAAGGCTGCAAACGGATCAAGATCAAACCATTCCTGAAAACATATCTGAGGATAGATCATCGGAAAGCTTGAATAATTCGATTTCATTAGAATATGTGGACGGGAACATCCAGGATGTCATAGCCATGATTGCCACGGCAAAAAATCTGAATTATGTGATCGGTAAGGATGTCACGGGGACCGTTACGTTGAAGCTGGAGAATGTTTCATTTGACACGGCGCTGGAAGCGGTCGTGATTTCAAGGGGATACCAATACCGCATCAAGGAAAATTTACTGAAGGTGGATACGAGGGAACAGTTTGCGAAAGAGGATGAGATGAAGAAGTCCACGCTGGAGCTGGAGCAGCTCTTAACGAAGATATTCGAACTGAAATACCTCAACGGAAAGGATATCATTGATTTGTTGAAAAGCCAGAACACGGAGCGCGGCAAGATCATTCCCCTGCAGCCTACGCTCCAGGGCGGGTATACTCCAACATCCGTAACAGGCAGTTCTGCCAATATCTCACAGGGGATTCGTCAGACTTCCAAACCGCAGGAGACGGTGGACAGACTCATGGTCATTGACACTCCATCAGCTATTTCCGCCATCAAAAGGCTCATCGATGAACTTGATGTCATGCCATTGCAGATTTTAATTGAAAGCAAAATGATTGAAAGTCAGGCAGAAGAACAACTGGATCTGGGAATCCGATGGGATTTTCTGGGAGCTGGGGCCACCGGGACCGGCGGGTTTTATCTCGGACTGGCTGGAGCTACGCAGGGAGGAGAAGCAAACCTGAATGGAAGAATAACGAGAACTTTTGTGGATATAGGTAATCATGTAAAAACCGATGATACCACCCATGGGAGGCCGGCGGCAGATAATTATACCACGAACAGCAATCTGGATACGGTCCTGAATACGATGACCAGCAGTACGGATCCATCTGGAGTGACGACAACAACAAGTCAATTTTTGGATACCGGAGAAATTACCAATGATACCAGTGTTAAAAATACATTAGACCAGTCCCTGAATTCGCTGGATACAAACACGATAAACCGGATTACAACAGCAACCTTAAGCGCTTCCCAGTTTGATCTGATTCTGAATTCTTTAAAAACCAGGGGGGATGTCGAAATCATTTCCAATCCTTCTATTATGACCCTAAACAATAATGAGGCTTCTATTTTAGTGGGTGAACGATATCCGATTCTTCGTTCTTCCACATCGGACCAGGGAACTACGGTGCAGACTTTTGATCATTATGAGCCAATAGGAATCCAATTACAAGTATTGCCGAGAGTGCTTCATAACGATTATGTGAGCATGATTATTCGCCCGTCCGTCACATCTATCGGAAGCAGTGTCGGTTCTTCCCAGCTTCAGATAAACCGTATCAATACCAGAGAAGCCAATACTCAATTGGTTGTTAAAGGAGGAGATACGGTTGTTATCGGCGGTTTGCTGTCGGACAAAAATGAAAAAGGGGGATCTTCAGTTCCTTTTCTTTCCCGTATACCCATCCTGGGGAAATTATTTTCCTATAAACATACGACCAACAACAAGATCAACCTGACCGTTTTCGTCACGCCTTCCATTGTCAGGAATAATGAATAAATCTTCAGTCTCAGGCAGGTTGAGGCGATTCTATTTTATGGTTGCCTGTTTTTCCTTTTGATATCATTCATCATGAATGTCCGGCTAAAAAATAAGGAAATAAAATGAAACACAATAAAATAAAGGGTTTTATTGAAGATTTAAAGAACCCGGACATAGAATTGAGAATTGCTACGGTCTTCGCCCTGCCGTCCCTCCGGGACTCCCCTTCGGGACGCGATCTCCGTTGCATTCCGGTACAGAGATTCAGAATTCAGCAAAAACGCCTTTGGCGTTTTGAATGGGAGCATGAAATCGTTCGGCTGCCTTGCAACTCTTCTGACTTCTCGATTCTCGCTTCTGAATTCTAAAAACGATGCCATCATTTAAGGCGTTGATAATGGGGATAACCGTTAGCAGAAAAATAAACCGGACAGTAGTAATCATTTATTATTATATATAGTTTTCATAATTCCAAAAGAATCAATCATGAAAAAACCTTTCAAGTCTTTTCCGTTCGTTTTTGTCATTGTTTTCGTCCTTTTTATTTCAGGTTTACTGATGGAACTAACTTTTCAAATGAAAAAACAAAGGTGGCATTCAATTGTTTATAATCTGGAACGGCCGGATTTAATTCCGTTAAAAGAAATGACAGGAATTCCGGCGGCTCAATTGGTGCATCTGGACAGGATGAGGGCAGTCTTGTTTTCCCCGATTCAGTTGAATGCATTGGATCAGAACCAGTTTGCTGCCGTCATGTTCAAGCTTCCATTCGAAAAGTTAATTCAATTGGATGCAATGCATTTTTCATGGCTGAACGCTGAAATCCTGAAATGGTTTGAACCGGAACAGGTTCAGCAGATAACGGATGGACAATTAGCAAAACTCTATCCGGATCAGTTGCGAACAATAGCTGTTCGTTTGAGTCTGAAACAAATCTTAGGGCTTCCTAAATCACATGTCCGTTTTCTGCCATTGGATGTGTTTGGAAAGCTTGATGCATCAGAAATACAGTCTTTACCGGATCTGTTTTTGAATAATTTGACTGCAGAACAGCTTCGTTTTATAGAGCGTTTCATGACCCCTGAGCGTATCATCCGGATGAACAGCGCCGTTTTTTCACTCCTGGATGCTGAGACGCTGAAAAAATTAGAGCCGGAACAGATTCAGCGTCTTTCAGTTTCCCAGCTTGTTCATGCCACTTCCCGTCAATTTCAGATTATGGAGCCTTGTTTGAGTTTCAGGCAGATCATGGGGCTTTCCCCTGAAAAACTTCGTGAGATTCGGGAGGAAAGGATCCGGCTTTTCACTGCTAATCAACTTGCATTCATTAAGAAATCAAATAAAATGAAATCATTTTCAAATAAACAAATATCAGTCATCAATGAAATCTCAGAAAGAGGTTCGGCTTCTGTTCCATTAATAGCGGGAATAAATGAAAACGAATAAACCATTTATTAAAGGAATGACGCTGATTGAAATTGTTTTAGTGGTTTTAATCGTGAGCATCATTGCTTTGATTGCCATTCCGAAGCTGATCGATTTGCGCACAAAAGCCGAGGAAGAAGCAGAAGATTATACGATCGCAACGGTCAATCGTGCCATTGTCACATACAATGCGTCATATAATCAGTGAATTTTCTGTCTGGACTGGGGGATTGTCAGTCAGGTGAGGATATGATCGTTATCATTATCCGTTTTTTTTGTTTTTTTGTTCTTAATGGCCAGAGGAATTTTCAGAAATAGGATTTTTTTATTAAATTTTTTATAGCTGGTTTTTTCAACTTTAACGTATAGAATTATTGACAGTATTATTGTTTTTTGTTAAAATTTGTATTAGAAATGGATATAATTGGTATATTATGAAACAATATGTTACAGTGATTAATATTGTTATTCTAGCATTTGAACTCGGTTGTCTGGCGGGTTCGGCAAAAGAAGCTACTATTGACAGACTGGATGATGCTGCAATTGGTCCGGCTTCGGTTAATAATCCTTTATTCACATTCCTGATGCAGCAGCCTGTTACATCCAAATGGATAAAAATCAATGCTTCTCTGTATGAAGGTCCCACAAAGAGTATTTATTATTTTGATAAGGAACAATTATATAAAGTCGGGGATAATACAGGCGGAGATCTGGTATTAAAAGATAAGTACAATAATATTATTTATAAGAAGAATGCCATCTATGACCCGCAAGGAAATATCACGGGATATTCTGAACGCTGCAACTTGATTTATAATGAATATGGTCAATTGATCGGATACACGGAATACTGCAGAGACAGCACAGGCAATATAATCAAAATAAAAATTTTGAAGGATGGAGTCCTTACAATAGACATCCCTCAGGAATTAAAAAATAAAATTCAAACTTATACTGACGATGAAATCCTTAAGATGGATCCGGATTATGTCCGTTTTTTGACGAAAGATAAACTGGAATCGCTTAACTCATCCACTTTTGATGTTATTCAGGCCTATTTTTCCACTGAGCAGGTTCAGCAGTTATCAAAAAATTATATTCACCTGTTATCCGGGGACAATATTGCCAGATTATCATTGAATCAGATCGGTTTACTCCATGCACAGGATTTTAATTCATGGTCTCAAGATCAAATCAACGGACTCACGCGAGAGCAGATGGATTATATTTCAGATGCTACCATTCAGCAGTTGAATTGGACGACGATTGGAAAAATGAATGAAAAATTGAGTGATGATCAGATACATTTGCTTTCAAAAAATCAGGTTTACGGGCTTTCTCCGGATAATATTTCGAAACTGACTTTGGCGCAGGTTTCGGGTCTGGATGCGTATCAGCTGAATTATTTTGACAGCGGCCAGATCAGCGCGCTGTCGCAGGAGCAGATACAGTCG
>JAFGBW010000077.1 GCA_016932965.1 Candidatus Auribacterota bacterium | reverse complement strand
TTTCAACCAGTTCGAATCCGCGGTTGGAATGCAGATATTCTTCCTTCATTTGATTCAATAATTCACGGGTTTCCTTTTGAGAAAAACCCTCTTTCAGGACATCATGAAGCTGGGAAAGGGAAACAGGCTCACCGGAAGCAAAAAGAACGCTTTCAAGAATGCCCTTAGCATTATTTTTAACCTCCTGAGCTACATTCTCTATTTCAAGCTGCTCGGGAACTTCGCCGGTTTTGATTTCCTCTTCTTCAGCGCCAACCCGAGGCTCATCATTGGAATTGATTTCTTGCTGCATCAGCTCATCTTTCCGGCAAATGGTTTTTCTTCACACTGACAAATATGGATTTCGCTGAAAAGAGGCCCCTCCTGCTGGACGAAGATCTCATGCTCCTTTATTAATTCCAGCATGGCGAGAAAAATACAGATGATTTCGTTTTTGGTTTTCTCTTCTCCCAGCATTTCGGAAAACCGGATCCGTTTCTGGCTTAAAAGACGCAACCTGATTTCAGCAATTTTCTGTTCGACAGTGAATTCATCCGGCATGATAGCGCCTGAATCCTGTTTTTCAAAGGCTTTTTTAAGCGCCTGTTTGAAAAACAGACACAGATCAAAAATATTCCAATCCTTGATTTTATTGGCCGGTTCATTCTCAAAGAGTGAATCCGCTTCTTTATAGCCGCGGGAAAATGAATCCCTTTGCTTTTCATGAAGGTCCTCAAAATGTTCCGCCGCTTCTTTGAATTGCTTATAGGTCAGTAATTTTTGAACCAGATCCCATCGGGGGTCTTCCGGCTCCTCGTCGTCCAGCTGATTTCTTTGATCCGAAGGAATCAGCATTTTAGATTTGATGTAAAGCAGCGTTGCGGCCAGGGAAATAAATTCTGCAGCCAGGTCGATATTCAGCATCTGTAAGGCGTTCATGTATTCCAAATACTGCCTGGTGATGGATTCGATCGGGATATCATGAATATCAATTTCATCTTTCTTAATGAGATAAAGAAGCAGATCCAGAGGCCCTTCAAAAATCTTCAGTTTGAATTTATATTCTTCCGGCATGGGATTAAGGAAGGATTGAACCGTTAGCTGCCATAGGTCTCTGAGGCTTGAGAAAGAACCGAATCCGGGATATCGATCCTGAATAATTTGGCAATGTTTAAATTGATGGCATAATTCACGTCATCGGGCAGTTCCACAGGAATCATGGCTATATCTGACGAGGAACTCATGGCCCTTGCGAGGAGTTTGGCGGATTGGTTGCCCAGCTTGGGATAATCACAATAGAATGAAATCAACGCCCCTGCTTTAGTCTGGTTGGGTGAAAAGCCGATCAACGGAATTTTATTGCTGATGGAAAAACGGAGAATAAATTCGACACACTGGGCATTGTACACCACGTTATCCACAACGGATAAGATGAAATCCACTCTGCCTTTTAATTTTTCCACTTCAGGTGCGACTTCCTCCTTGCATGAAACAGGGACTTCGCAAATTTGAAATCCGTAATCCGTGCTGGTCTTCGTGTATTCCGTGACGATAAAAGCGGAAATAGCGGGCTGGTAGATAACCCCTGCCTTCGTTCTTTCCCCCATGATGCTTTTAAGGCGCATAAATTGGGCTTTCGGGCTGACATTAACCAGAACCCCGGTCAGATTTCCTCTGGGCATGCCGTCTTTTGAAATCAAATCCGCTTTAACAGGATCCACAACCATGGTGAAAACACCCGGGACATTGCTTTCACCGGCCGCTTCGGACGCCGGCAGCCCGACGGTAAAGATATAATCCACTCCGGAAGATTTAATGTTTTTGGTCATAGCGGCTTTATCCGACTTGTTGTCCGTTCGCACGAAATTAATCATTTTGACTTTGGTATCAGTTCCCTTAATTTCACTGATAAAATTGGTCACGATATTTTTATAGACAGGGATTTTTTCATCAGATAAGACACCGACTGTGGCAGACATGAGATCCAGAGTAAAAATGAATGAAAATAGAAAGAAAATACTCTTTTTCATTTAATAACTCTTATCCTATTCGTGAGTTGCAACTGTATTTTTATGTTATTCTTATGTGGTATATAATATGGCAACCAGAAGCAACTGATTCTCAATATAATGAAAATTATCTATTTAATTGCAGTTATTTGTCAATCATTATTCTAATTCTAAAAATCACGTGTTATAACCCTTTAGGAACAGGACTGCTTGAGTTCCAATTGAAAAGGAAAGACATGCAATGAGTTCACGCCATGCTGACGCCGACGAGGGTAACTCCTTCGGAGGTGGAAGGACCATTTAATATGATCGTGCCCCCTTTTTTTAATCTGAATTGCGTATTCAAAAGGGAAGAGATTCCCTTTTGAATTTCAGCCTGAATAACGGCCTGATCGTTATTTTGAGCGGTCAGCATGAGGGAAAGAATTCCGCCTTCAGGCAGGGACACCACGGATTTTTTATTGATGTTGACCGGCACGGTTTCCCTGGAAATCAAACGGTAGGAAGAAAAATTAAACACTTTAGTCAGTTTTGACTGAACATTTCTGATCTGAGGATCCACGCCTCCTGGTGAATTCTGAGCCAGGATGACATCCACCTGAACGGAAATGACTTCCGCTTGTCCGGTAAGAGGACTGAATAAAAACAGTAAATATAACAGTGAGAAAGCCAGGATTCTCATATCTATACTCCTTTAACTTGCTCCATTCATTGGGGATCCAATCTCCAGATGATTTTCATGTCATC
>JAFGBW010000076.1 GCA_016932965.1 Candidatus Auribacterota bacterium | reverse complement strand
GCCGCGTTGACCACGGCAATAGAGACTTTTTCCTTTTTGCAGATTTCCAGGGCGTCCTTGCCGTTGACAGCATAATAAAGATTAGAATAACCTGCTTCTTTCAACACACTGGTTACGTGAATGCATAACCTGAAATCAGATTCAACAACCAGAATTTTTTCCATTTTTAATCGACTGCCCCTGCTGATTATTTAGCCTGCTTATCATTGTGGTATCACATTTATTCATTTTGAGCGACAACAAAATGATCATTCGTAAATTCCTATTCACTATTTACCATTCACCAATTCTTCAGACAGGATCAACGGGATGATGAATTGAGAATTGAGAATTAAGAATTTTGAATTGGAAATGAAAAGAACTCCTGCAGAGGCGCAGTGAGTTGGAGTTGTGAGTATTGAGTTTTGACTCGAAGCCTAATATCGCGAAGAGGGACAGCTTGCCTGCCTGAAAGGCAAGGGCAGGATGGCCGCAGTCCAATTTAGAATTAAGAATTGAGAATGGGAAGGGGAACAGGTGGATGCCTGGAATTTGAGAGTCATCATGCCTTATAGGCATGATGCGCTTTCTCCGTGTCCTCCGTGGTAAACAAATATGTTATTCATATCCAAACATGATTCATGATCACGCCTCGCTAAATGACTTTATATATGAGGCTCTGAGCCAATCATCATTTTAAATCTCCGCTTCCGGCGGAGGCTAACGACTCATTTCCTGAACAGCTTCCAGTTGATTTCAGCAGGAGTTTTCCATCATGGTTTTTTCGAAATGTTTCGGGGGCGGCATGGGATAGCGGCCGCTGAAGCAGCCGTAACAGTATTTTCCCTGTCCGCCGGGAGCCACATTCAGCATCCCCTGCAGGGAAAGATACTTCAGGGAATCCGCCCCGATGAATTTCCTGATTTCCTCAACGGGTTTGCGGGAGGCGATGAGCTCCTTTTTGGTGGAAAAATCGATCCCGAAAAAACAGGGGGCTTTGACCGGAGGAGAGGCGACTCTGACGTGCACTTCTCCTGCACCGCCATGGTCTTTCATGAGCTTGATGAGTTCCTGCAGGGTCGTTCCTCTGACAATGGAATCCTCCACCAGAACTATTTTTTTTCCTTTTAAAACCCCTTTCACGGGATTGAACTTGACCCTGACGCTTAACGACCGGTCCGACTGATCAGGTTTAATGAAGGTCCTTCCCACATAATGGTTCCGGATGAGGCCTATCTCAAAACGGATCCCGCTTTGTTCGCTGAATCCCAGGGCAGCCGTATTGGATGAATCAGGAACACTGACGACGATATCAGCGTCCGGACAGGGAGATTCCCGGGCGAGCTGCCGGCCCATTTCCCTTCTAATTTTGTCGCAGTTCGATCCAAAGATGATGCTGTCCGGCCTTGAAAAATACACGTACTCGAAAACGCATCTGGAAGAACGCTCTTTCCGGTCCATGTAAATGGAACGCGCTCCTGTTTCCGTGATGATGACGATTTCACCCGGTTCAATCTCCCGCACATACTCAGCGCCGATGAGATCAAATGCGCAGGTTTCGCTTGCGATGACCCATCCGGTCCCGATCTTCCCCAGCACAAGCGGTCTGAAACCCCATGGGTCTCTTGCGGCAATGAGTTTTCCGTTCGACATGGCTGTGATGCAATAGGAGCCTTTCACTTTTGACAAGGCTGATTTCAGTGATTCTTCAAAGGTTTTTTCCCTGTTTCTGGACAAAAGATGAATGATCACTTCCGAATCCGTTGAGGTCTGAAAAATCGCTCCCTGGTTCTGGAGCTGTTTCCGGATTTTCCCGGCATTGATCAAATTGCCGTTGTGGGCCACACCCACCATGTTAAAACGGGTCTCCATGCAGAGAGGCTGGGCATTGGAAAGCCGGTTGCCTCCTGTTGTGGAATACCGGTTGTGCGCTATGGCCATGCTGCCGGGGAGCTTATCAAAATCAAAATGCTGGAAAACTTCAGAAACAAGGCCCATGCCCTTCCAGACACACATTTGTCCATTGAAGGAAGACAAAATCCCGGCGCTTTCCTGTCCGCGGTGCTGCATCGCATAAATCCCCTGATACGCCAGATACGACGCCTGAGGCACGCCGAATACCCCTATTACTCCGCATTCTTCTTTTATCAGATCCATGGTACTGCCATCACATCAATATCATTTATTGTTGATTATATTTCTTTACCACGGAGAGCACGAAGAAAGTCATCATACGTCTAAGGCATGATGACTCTCAAATTCCAGGCATCCACCTGTTCCCCTTCCCATTCTCTCAATTCTAAATTCTCAATTCCTTCCCCCCTCCGTGTCCACCGTGGTAAAATTATTTCTTTTAAAACTTCCGGAATTAACAAACTTGACTAGTCCAAATCCTGTGGCGGTGATTTACCGGAATTAATTATTTATATCAAGCTACTTCTTCAAATTCAAAGCAGCACGGATGAAATCCCTGAAAAGAGGATGGGTATGATCCGGTTTAGACCTGAATTCCGGATGGAACTGGACACCGACAAACCAGGGATGATTTTTGATTTCAACTATTTCAATCAGGGTATGGGACGGGGACGTGCCTGAAAAAACAAGACCATGCTCTTCAAATTGTTTTCTGTACCGGTTATTGAATTCATAACGATGCCGGTGACGTTCATGTATCAAGCTTTTACGATAGGCCTTATAGCTGTTTGTCCCGTTTTTGAGGACGCAGGGGTAAGCACCCAGTCTCATGGTTCCGCCTTTTTCCGTTACCTTTTTCTGGGTTTCCAGAATACAAATGACCGGATATTTTGTCTTATCATTGAATTCAGTCGAGTTGGCATTTTTCATGCCGCAGACATTTCTGGCAAATTCAATCACAGCCAGCTGCATCCCGAGACAAAGTCCCAGAAACGGGATCTTCTTTTCCCTGGCATACTGGATGGCCTGGATTTTTCCCTCGATTCCCCTTTCTCCAAATCCTCCCGGGACGAGCACCCCCTGGACACCCTCCAGAAGGGATTCCACTGAACCGGGTGTCACCGTCTCGGAATCAACCTTGCGGATATGAACCTTGCAATGATTTTCAATACCGGCATGGGTCAGGGATTCATAAACCGATTTATACGCGTCCTGAAGCGTGATATATTTTCCAACAAAAGCAATCGTGGTCTGCTGAAGCGGGTTTTTAATCCTGGAAACGACTTTTTCCTCCCAGTCCACCAGCCTTTTGGAAGTGGATTTTAAATTCAGCATCCGGACAATCAGTTCGTCGATCCATTCCTCCTGCAGAAGAAGCGGCACCTCATAAATGCTGGAAGCATTGATGGCCTGGATGACCGCGTCCGGGCTCACGTTGCAGAAAAGGCTGATTTTTTTCTTGCAATCCTTGTCGAGGGGTTTTTCAGTCCGGCAAAGAAGAATGTCCGGCTGGATGCCGATCTCCCTGAGTTTCTGAACGCTGTGCTGCGTGGGTTTGGTCTTGATTTCGTCTGACGAGGTCAAATAGGGGATCAGCGTGAGATGAATATTGATGGAATTCAGGCTCCCCACGTCCTGTTTCATCTGCCGGATGGCTTCCAAAAAAGGCAGTCCCTCGATGTCTCCGACAGTACCCCCTATCTCCACGATCACCACCTGGTAATCGCCCGATTCGTTCACTGCCGTGATCCGTTTCTTGATTTCGTCGGTGATATGGGGAATCACCTGCACCGTGCTTCCGAGGTATTCGCCCCTTCTTTCTTTTTCAATGACAGAACGGTAAATGGAGCCGGTCGTGATGTTATTCAACCGGCTGTAGGAAGCACAGGTGTACCGCTCATAGTGCCCGAGATCCAGATCCGTTTCGGCTCCGTCATCGGTCACATAAACTTCCCCGTGCTGAAAGGGGTTCATGGTTCCGGGATCGACATTGATGTAGGGATCGCATTTGACATTGGTGACCCGGATGCCCCTGGATTCCAGCAGTTTCGCGATAGAAGCAGCGGCGATTCCCTTCCCGAGACTGGAAACAACACCGCCGGTAATAAAAATATATTTCGTCATTTGAATCATCCCAAAGGAGTGGATCAGCCAAAAATGAAGTGACTCCATTAAGCCTTGTTTTAAAAATTAATCAACAGGTTTTTTTCTTTACGGAAAAACTTCAACACAACAGGTCGTTTTTTCTCTGATTTCTTCTGCCATGGCCTGGAGTCCGGCAACAGAAAGAGCCCTCAGATCACGCAGTCTTGTTTTTCTGGCAAGGGTATACAATTGGATGGACCGGGGCTTGAATCCTGCCCGGATGCCTTTCTGCAGGAGTAAAACATAATCGTTGAGATTCAAAGAGAGCCGGCCGTCCGGAAATGAAAATACGAGGGTCTGCAGGATCAAAGGACAGGTTTTCCCAAAATCAAAAAGATTCTTGAGAAACCTCTGAAAAGGAACGCTCCCTTGATTGATCTCTCTGAAATCATCTGCGTTTCCCGAATCCAGCTTGACCCATATTTCCCCTCCTCCTAGAACCAACCGTTCACAGGCTGATCTGATGTTCCTTTTCCCCAAGTTACTTCCGTTCGTGATCAAAACCGGTTTCACATTGATCGCGTGTTCTTTTTTCAGCCGCTCTGTCTGATCGAGCACCAGTTCAACAGCCTGATTAAAGAAAGGGCTCAAGGTCGCTTCCCCGTCTCCGCTTATAGCGATATCCTTTAAGCTCAGCCAGTTGTTGTCAGTAACCGAAGAAAACCGTTCATGAGAGTGCAGGCATCCATTCAAATACTGATCCAGAATGGAGTGGAGTTCCTTCATCAATACCGGAAAACGGACCGGCTTTTTTTTCGCGGTATTTTTTCTTTCCACCTGGCAATACACACAGTTAAAACTGCAGGATTTGTCCGGATTCAGATTGATCCCGATGGACAATCCCTGGCTCCGCCTGGATACGACTGCATAGACATAACGATACGGACCGAATTCGCGGCCGTGTTCAGACAAAACCGCTCTTGAGACGGGATGGGGCATAGCGTTATCGTGCTCCTGACATCATAAAACAATGTAAATCCACCGCCGGCAGTTTTAAAATGTGAACCGCTTCATCGCGGGTTGTCTTAATATAAAAATTCTTATTTTTCACCACGGAGGACACGGAGAGCACGGAGTTTGTCATCATGACTCAAAGGCATGATGAATCTCAGATGACAAATTTCAAATCTCAAATTACAGGCGTTTCGCCTGCTTTCTCCGTGTCCTCCGCGTGGTGAAATTATTTCTTTTATAAACTTCCGGAACTGTCAAACTTTACCGGCCCAAAGGCAGGACCGGTGATTGATCAAATCCATTAAGGGCCAAAATCACAAAAAAAACAATGAAATTGCATCGGGCATTTTGTAAAATGATTCTCATGAAAACAAAAGGAGGTTTCAGTCTGATCGAAATCATCGTGGTGTTATCCATCGTTGCGGTTCTGATGACCATGATTTTCTCCAAATTTTACGCCGCCAAAGAAAAAACCCGCGTCTCCACCTGCGCCGGCAACATGCGTCATATCATCCGTGCATTGCACCTTTATACCGAAGATTACCAATGCAACCCCGCAGGGACAAACGCAAAAGAATTATACGGAGTTTTGTATTATCCGGAATCCAAAGGGCGCATGGGGGGAATCACCGCGCTCAACAATTACGTGTGTCCTTCAACCAGGCATCTGCCGCCTGTTCCATCAACAAACGGATACGGGCATCCTTTAGAGTGCACCGCCACCCATGCCAACTCAGGCTATTTTGATCCTTCATACCCGGGCTCTTCCATTGATTACTGGGTGATCGCCAAACAGGATGCGGCAGCCACCGGCTGGCAGTTTCCCGATCTGATGCATTATCCCGCCTGCAATGCGATCCTGTGGGAAGCCTCCCAGGCTCCTGTTGGGGAAAAAACTCATCACATGGAGGGAAGGAACATCGGATACTGGAATGAGAGCGTGCGTTTTCATCCTTTTTACAATTTCAACGCCTCGAAGTACCCTTATAACATCAATGACAGCGGAAACCCGGAAACCGTCAGCATCCTGAACAGCAACCGTTTTGTGGACCCGGAAGCGAATATCACCTAAGGCATGAAAAAATCTTGGGTTTTGAGTTAACAAATGAAATTTTATTTAAACTCAAAACTTAAAACTCAACACTCATAACTCTTACTCCCCCCATCCTGTCTGAAAAACTTTCCCTTTCTCCATCAGCCAACATAGGGCGATGGAAGCTGCAGGGAAAACCTTTTTTATAAAAAAGGTTTTCCCTGCACCCTTATCCAAAAAATTTTTAAATGATGCGCGAAAAGATTTTTCTCTGAAAAATCTCTCCGCGCATAAAATTTTTTATGAAAAAGATGAGAGGAAAATCATTTCATTAACTT
>JAFGBW010000075.1 GCA_016932965.1 Candidatus Auribacterota bacterium | reverse complement strand
TGGAACATTGCCGGCATTTTTTTCGTTCCTTTTCAGACCATTTGCAATGCAATCTTCATATCGAACTGATCTGCGGCGAGGACAAGCATCATATGATTGAAGCCGTGTTTAAGGGGACAGCCAAAGCGCTGGAACAGGCCGTCAAAGTGACCGGAAAAGGAATTCCGACTACTAAGGGAGCTTTGTAGAATTAAGAATTGAGAATTTAAATTAATTTATACAATAAAAAATAATTGTTAATAAACAGAATGTCTTTAATAGTCGAAATAATTCTAAGTATAATGAAATGCTTTTTGTAATTCTCAATTTTCAATTCTAAATTATTTCTCATGATTCACATCATCGACTACGGCAGGGGGAATCTTCGTTCAGTACACAAGGCCTTTCTCTCCCTTGGCTTGCAGGCAGAGATAGTGAATCAGCCTGAAAAATTGAATTCAGCTTCAGGGATCGTTCTGCCAGGGGTAGGCGCTTTTGGAGATTGCATGAGCCAGCTGGAAAATAAAGGTTTCCCTGAAATCATGATAGAGCGGATAGGAAAAGGAGTGCCTTTTCTGGGAATTTGTCTTGGATTACAGCTTCTTTTCGAGGAATCAGAAGAATCCCCCGGTGTGAGGGGGCTCTCCCTTTTAAAGGGGAAAGTCGTCCGTTTTCAGGGCTGCTATAAGATTCCTCAGATGGGATGGAACCAGGTTCAATTCAGACAAAATGCTCCTTTTGTTGAAGGAATCCCCGAGAAAAGTTATTTTTATTTTGTTCATTCGTATAAAGTGGAACCTGGTGATCAATCCGTGATGCTGGGTGAGACGGATTATCACGGCCATTATGTTTCCGCGGTCAATAGAGCCAATATGCTGGGTTTTCAGTTTCATCCGGAAAAGAGTCAGAAAGACGGATTGCGTCTTTTGAAGAACTGGGGGGAATCCTGTGCTGGCTAAAAGAATCATTCCGTGTCTGGACGTGAAGGACGGCCGGGTCGTCAAAGGAATCAACTTTGTCGATATCCGGGACGCAGGCGATCCGGTGGACTGCGCAAAGGAATATGACAGGCAAGGTGCGGATGAACTGGTTTTTCTGGACATCACCGCCTCCTCGGATAAGAGGGACATCATTCTTTCCGTGGTGGGAAGGACTGCCGATGAAGTGTTCATGCCGCTGACTGTCGGAGGCGGGATCAGGAATATGGATGATATCAGGAAAATCCTGCTTTCAGGAGCGGATAAGGTGTCCGTCAACACGGCGGCAGTGAATCAACCTGAACTGGTCAATAAGGGGGCCGAGCAGTTTGGATCACAGTGCATCGTGGTAGCGGTGGATGTGAAGCGAAAAAATCCCATGCATCCTGAGGAAGGCTGGGAAGTTTATACGCACGGCGGGAGAACCAACACCCGTAAGGATGCCCTGGAGTGGATAAAGGAGGTCTGCCTGAGAGGGGCTGGAGAGCTTTTGATCACCTCCATGGATTGCGACGGAACGAAAAAAGGTTATGATATCCCCTTATACGAGACTGTTTCGAAACTCGTTTCAGTTCCAGTCATTGCTTCCGGCGGAGCAGGAACGATTGAACACATGGCGGATGTTCTGAAAAAGGGGAAGGCGGATGCGGTGCTGGCTGCCTCCATCTTCCATTACAACGAAATGACGGTCAATGAAGTCAAGACAGCATTAAAAAACAAAGGAATAGAGGTGAGATTATGAATGATTTTATGAATAAAGTGAAATGGGATGCTAATGGTTTGGTTCTGGCAGTGGTGCAGGATGCGCATTCAAAAGAAGTGTTGATGTGCGCTTACATGAACCGGGAGTCCCTGGAATACACATTGAAGGAAAAAAAATGCTGTTATTACAGCCGTTCCAGAAAGAAATTATGGCTCAAAGGTGAAACGTCCGGCCACTTCCAGAAGGTGAAGGAAGTGCGTTTTGACTGCGATGTGGATGCCCTGTTGTTTTTAGTGGAACAACAAGGCGGCGCCTGTCATGAAGGCTATGAATCCTGTTTTTACAGGGCGTTGGAGGGAGATCAGATCAGGACCGTGGGAAAGAAATGTTTTGATCCTGAAGGAGTGTATAAGAAGTAAGAATTAAGAATTGAAAATATCGCTTGTCCCAGACAAGCCCATGACATTCCGCAGTAAGGAAGATGATCCCTAATATTTATAAAATAGAAATATAACTTCTTAATTCCACTCTCGTTCCTCCATTTGAGTTGACTCTATTAAACTGTCCTGAGATAATATCTTCCGATTTTTTAGGAGCATGATGAATTTAACCAAAGAACAATTTTTTAGCTTGGCCGATGATCATACGGTCATCGCCTTATCTACAGAACTGGCCTGTGATTTCATCACCCCGGTCGGATTTTTTTCAGCCTTGAACAAGAATTACACGTTTATTCTGGAATCCGTAGAATGTTCCGAACGGTTCGGCAGGCATTCTTTTATCGGGATGGACCCCAAATTTACAATCTGCTATTTCAAGGGAGAAACCATGGTAAGGGATTTTGACGGGGAAACCAGCGTCATTTCCGGAAATCCCATGGATGTCCTTAAACAGGTGATTGGCCGCTATAAGCCGGTCAATTTTGACAGTATTGCCGGATTCTGCGGTGGAGCTGTCGGGTATCTCAGTTATGACATCGTGGCCTGTATTGAAGACCTGTCTTTGAAACAAAAGGATGAACAAGAGGTGCCGGATTTGTATTTCATCATCCCCAAGACCATCGTGATGTTTGATCATTACAGGCATACGATCCGTCTCACTGTCAATGTGTTCATTGATAATAAGAAACAGGCTGAGTCCCTTTATCATCAGGCTGAGGAGTCCATCCGTCAGATCGAAGAGCTGTTTTATCATGCTTTGGATTTGCCTCTATTGAGTCTGCATGAGAAGGTGGAGAAACAGGATTATTCATCCAATATGACCAAACAAGAGTTTTGTCAGATGGTTGAAAAGGCAAGGGATTATATCATCAGGGGTGATGCCATTCAGATTGTGGGTTCCCAGCGTTTCAGTCTTCCCTTTAACGGGGATAGTTTGAGCCTCTATAGAGCGCTGAGAATGATCAATCCCTCACCATACATGTTTCTCATTAATTTTCCTGATTTCAGTCTCGTGGGGGCCTCTCCGGAAGTGATGGTCAAAGTGGAAAAGGGGGAGGTCATCATTCGTCCCATAGCCGGAACCAGAAAGAGAACAGGGACCGAAGAAGGTGACCTGAAAATGGAGAAGGAACTGCTGAATGACCAAAAGGAAATCGCGGAACATGTGATGCTGGTTGATCTGGCCAGAAATGACATAGGCCGGGTTTGTAAACCCGGGTCCGTGAAAGTAGACCAGTTGATGGTCATTGAGCGTTATTCCCACGTCATTCATATTGTTTCCAATGTCCGGGGCGATCTCATGGATGATAAAGATGCCTTTGATTTGATCCGGGCGACTTTTCCTGCAGGTACGGTATCCGGGGCCCCAAAAATCCGCGCCATGGAAATCATCGAAGAGCTTGAATCTGTGAAACGCGGCCCCTATGCCGGGTCTGTTTGTTATTTTGATTTCAGCGGCAATTTTGATTCCTGCATCACCATTCGTACTATTTTATTGAAAGAGAATGTCGCCTATTTTCAGGCTGGAGCCGGGCTGGTGTTTGATTCTGTTCCCGAAAACGAATACGAGGAAACGAAAAATAAGGCCGGAGCCATGGCCCGGGCTGTTCAGCTTGCCCAGACGCTGAAGGAGGCTCCATGATCCTGATGATAGATAATTTTGACTCCTTCACATGGAACCTGGTGCAGTACCTTTTTCAGCTCGGATATGAGGTTGTTGTCTACCGCAATAATGCGGTCAGTATCCCGGATATAAAAAAAATGAATCCGGACAGGATCGTGATTTCACCTGGGCCCGGCAGGCCATTTGATGCCGGGATTTCCATGGAAATCATCCGTCAGTTTAAAGAAGAAAAACCGATCCTGGGAGTGTGTCTCGGCCATCAGGCCATCGGAGAAGTGTTCGGCGGAAAAATTGTGAGCGCCAAAGCCATCATGCACGGAAAAATTTCGCAGATTTTTCATAATGGGAAAGACATCTTCAAAGATATTCCCGATGGATTCAAAGCCACACGGTATCATTCCCTGGCCATTGAACCGGAATCATTCCCTGAAAAAGAGCTGGAAATCATTGCCAGAACCAAAGACGGCGAGATCATGGGCGTCCGGCACAGGAAATCACCTGTTTTCGGCGTCCAGTTTCATCCTGAATCCGTTCTCACTGAGCATGGTTTCACTTTGCTGAAGAATTTTTGCGAGTTCTAGCCCGCATTTCAAAGATTTTCTATTTCGTTATTGGAATTCCGGTATCTTTTTATCCTCGAATCTTCTCGACATCCGCCCAACCTTTAATCTCTTGACGTCCTCTTCCCTCATTTTTTTTCATAGGGAAATCATTATCTTATTATTTTATGGACGTCCCCTATCCCGTCTAGAGGAAGGAGTTCATTGTGCCTGACGAAGCTGACTGAATCGTAACCGGGAAAATCCGGAAAGGGAAAGAGAGGAGAGGGGACGTTAGGTAATTGATCCAGTAATAATAAGAAAATAATCATCGTTCTATTAAGGGCTTGTCTCCACCTCTTTTGGTTTTAAAACATTACGGGATTTCTTTAAGAAACGATTTTTATCTAAAGCAAGTAACGGATGATTAAAAGTCTGCATCAGAACATCCCTGAAATCTCCGTTAAAATAAGGCGCTGATTTCGGATCCAGAGACATCTTTAATCCCCAGTCTCTGATTTTTTGCGGTCCTATGGCGTAAATGTCATTTCGTAAAGCGTCCAGTAAATCAGGTGGCATTGATTCTATCCTTGAGTAGGATTCCATCAATTCCGGGGCGGTTTCAAGTAATTTAAATCGGATTGATTCAACAGCCGATGTTAACGAGGACCAGTCAAGTCCAAATCCAGCTTTTTCGAGTCCAATGTCAGGAAAAACTTCCATCAGTGCATTAATGAAACTTCCGTTGAAATAAGGGGAGTTCTCTCGGTTTGCAGCGCCGCTAAGACCCCAGAGTTTGAAATGCCCATAGGATATGGAATAGATATTCTTTTTTAATCTTTCAAGTTCTGCAGGTTTAAGAGTCGCCCGTGAATCATAGCTTTTGATGAGCTCAGGAATTTCTTTTGAAAGAACAAACCGGATCGATGCAATTGCCTTGTCTTTATCAGACCAATCCAATTGAAAACCCAATCGATTCAGATGAAGTTCTGGAAAAAAATCCTGTAAGACGCTGATATAACTGCCCTCATATTCAGGAGCCGTATCCCGTGTCAGGATATCTCCCAGATGCCAAATCTGGAAATGAGCCGCGGTGATTTTATAAACATTCCTTCTCAGAACTTCAATCTTTGCAGGGCTTAATTCCTCTATCCGATCATAAGCTTCCAGTACCTGTGGAATATTTTTTCTTAAAGAATATTCTAGAGAAGCCTTGACACGTTCTTTTGTAGAATAATCAAGGCGAAACCCCAGTGGATTTAACTTTAAATCAGGAAAAACGGCTTGTAATGCCGGAATATAGCTTCCTTCAAAAAAATCCAGATTGGAGATTCCCCACAACATGAATTCGTCGGAACCGATCTTATAAATATCAGCTATCAGATCATTACGTTCCTCAATGCTTAGAGAGGTATAGTGTTCATATTTATTCATAAGGTCTGGTCTTTGTTTCCAGAGGACATATCGTATGGATTCAAGAGATGTTTCATAATTGCTCCAGTTGAGCTGGAATCCCAGTGGATTTAAATGCAATCGGGGAAAAACATATTGCAACGCAACTACAATGCTTCCTTGAAAATAGGGGACATGATCTTTATGGGTTGCGGATGCAATACCCCAAATGCCAAAATGTCCATAGGTTATCTGATAAATATCATCTTTTAATTCTTCTGCTTCTTCTGCAGGGAGTGAATCCAGCTTGGCATATCTTGATAAAAGGTCCGGCTTATTCTCCTGTATAGCATCCCTGACATTTGCAATACAAGCTTCTAATCCTTGCGTCCAACTGTATTTCATTTCCCATTGGCTATGACGATTTTTCATGAATTCATTTTCGTCAAAACTGAGTTTTGGATTACTGAAAACCCGATGAAGAGCTGAAACATAGCTGCCGTTAAAGTATGGGGCGTGCCTTGTATTCATAGCTGATGACAGATTCCATATCTGAAAATGATAGGAAGTGATGGAATAAATTCTTTCCTTTAGACTGGAGATTTCTCCATCTGAGATGGAGTCAATACTGTCGTAGGTCTCTACCAAACCGGGTCTTTCCCTTTTCAGAACAAAGCGGATGGATTGAATCGCCATGGCTTCAGAAGACCAATTTAATTTGAATCCCAGAGGATCCAGTTCCAAGTCTGGGAAAATGGCACATAGTGCATCGACATAGGTATTGCCAAAATGCATCGCATGTAATCCCCAAATATTGTACTGTGCCCCTGTGATTGCATAGATCTCATTTTTTAATCTTTCAATTCGCGCAGCAGACAATTCTGATAACCGTCTGTATTTCCGGAATATTTCCGGTATTTTTTTTTCAAGAACAAATTTTATTGATTCCAGCTTTTTTTCCCTTGAAGTTCCATCTAACTGGAAACCAAGAGGATGAAGATTCAATCTTGGGAAAACGGCCTGCATGACTCCTGCAAATGTACCATCAAAATAGGGGGTTTTCCTCTGATCGGTAGTGCTGGCGAGTCCCCACATAGAAAAATGGGCAAAACTAATACCGTAGATCCTTTCCTTTAGTCTTTCGATTTCTTCCTCTTTTAATTCATCAAGACGTCTGTATTTCTCAAGGATTTCAGGGATATGTTTATTAAAGACGTATTGAATGGATTCAATCGCTGTATCCCGGGTGGACCAGTTCAGTCTAAATCCAAAGGGATTGAGATTTAATTTTGGAAAAACTGCAATAAGGGCATTGATATAACTTCCATTAAAAAATCTTACTTTAGGGTGTAAGGCAGAGCCTATGTTCCAGATTTTAAAATGACCATGACTAAGCTGATAAATATCATCTGTTAACAGTGCCAGCTCGTCAGCGGATAACTTATCAAGATGTGTATAGCGTTCGATGATATCCGGACGATTGATTTCAAAGGCTTTTTGTATATTTTTAATTGAGTCTTCAAGTGTCAGCCAATTATTAAAACGATGTATTTCAACATCGTTATCCGCATGGTTCAGCTTGGTAAAGGATATCGGTGCTAAATAATTGTTCTGACCAGCTTCAGAAGAAATAATACATGATAATAATACAATTAAACGCAGGAGCGTTTTCATAATGATGCTACCGGATATCCTGAATTTTATATTTTTACACATAACTACATTATATACCCTATCTTTGAAAAAAATACAGGGGTCGATGATTTATTACTGAGTAAAAGGGGGACGTTCATAAAATAATAAAATAACGATTTTCATTTAATTTCTTTCCTATCACGCTCATACACACTGCATGCTCACAGAGGATTCTGAAGGAAGAGGTTCTGAAATTGGAACCATGAAAAAGACTTCCTGAAGGAGCAGGAGAACGGTGTTGAGATCACCGGTTTTGTTGAATTTTAATCGGGTCCTTATTTTAATAATTTTTTGATTTATTATATAATCTACCTGCTTATTAAATATCCTTCTAATATTCACCATTTTTTATTCTATAAACTACATCACTAGTGTCCGGTTTATTTTTCAATTATTGTTTTATGTTATTTTTAGGTTTTTATTTTATGCGATGTTTAAAGAATTCAGAATTGAGAATTCAGTATCCAGAAGGGCTGCAAGGCAGCTTAATGATTTTATGATTCAATGCGAAACGCCGAAGGCGTCCCTTCTGAATTCTCAATTCTCGATCCTCAATTCTATGTCCGGCTTCCTTTTATTTTTAATCAATTCCACTATTTTATTGTGTTTTACGTTATTTCTTTATTTTTAAGCCGGACATTCATGGAACTAGATCACTATTGTTCGGTTTAGGAAATAGAGGACGTTTCAGATTCAGTGATGTTTGACATTTATTGTTTCTTTGATTAAAACTCTTTTTAGAATCCCATAACTCCAGGAATTGTTTATTCCGGAACTTTTTTGGAATGATTTTGTCAGAATAAACAGATATTTTATGTTTCCCGTACGTTGAGAGGAGAAACAATCATGCGATCTTTTGTTTTTTGGATTTGTTCCTTTTTCCTGTTTTTGCCGTTTGCCTGGACGGATGACTTTCAGAAAGCAGACACGCTTTTTGAAAAGGGCGTTTTTCAGGGAGCCATGAAAGAATATGAAGATATCCGTAAAACTGCCAATGACGAAGCCGTTCAGTATAAGGCTTTCTTCCGTATCTGCGAATGCCTGGCCCATCTCTTCCGGTATGGGGAAGCGGCACAGAAATTAATCGAAACTCCCTTGCCTGCAGAAGAGAAAAATAAAGCCAGAATCTTGATTTTAAAAGCCGAATTGTTCCGGAATTTTTTAATGCAGTACGGGTCATTTCAGAACCACGATGTGATGGATGGGCAGGAAAATTCCAATGTGTTTCATCTGACCCCTGAAGAGATCAGGATCCAGATTGTAAAAACCCATCAGCTTCTTTGGGAGATGAAAAGCGTTTTGGTTGGGATCCCTTTGAAGGAAGAAGGTTATTTTTTAAACCTGGACAAGGTGGATTTTGGGATGTTTCCAACCTTGTTTGATTATGCGGTTTTTTCCATTTCCAATTATTTTGTTGAAGAAGCTTCTGCTTCAAAAGAGGATGCCAAGCCCAGACCGGAACCTTTTCTGGTCAGGGAATGGAAAGCCCCTTTAAATTGGAAGGATCCCCCATTGATCAAGACCGCGTCCATTTTTGAAGAAGCCGGCCGGTTTGCCTGTGAAAAGAGGCTGGAAGCTGCTGAACGTTGGAAAATAAAACGGCTCATGCTGCCCTTGAATCAGACACATCTGATGGATTTCAGAACCTTATCGGATGACAGAAGTGTGACAGACAATAAGGATTATAAGATCTACAGGACAAGAGCGATTGAAGTGCTGGATAACTGGCTGAAGGATTTGCAGACAAGTGCTGCCAGGGCGGAAAACCTTTTTGAAAAAGCAAAAATGCTGAACTCAGATCAGGCGTTTCCCCAGGCAGTGGAATTATGCTGCCAGATAGAACAGGAATATTCCGATACCCTGATCGCAAAAAAAGCCTCTGCTCTTAAGCTGGAAATTGAACGACCCGTCCTTGGAATGGCTGTCAGAACAACTCTTCCTCCTGCCAAAGAATGTTTTGATTTCACGGTCAGAAATTTAAAAACGGTCTATTTGCGGGCCTATGGCATTGATCCCTATAAACTCAAGGAGTTTTTTATCAAATATAATCCCAACTGGACTGGCCAGGGATGGGATTATCTTTTGACCCATTGCGGGTATGATGACTGGTTCAAGACATGGTTGAAACATGACTTGCTTAAAAATCAGTCTCCGTCCAAGGAATGGAATATCAAAACTTCCGATGATGGCACCCATAAATATATATCTATAAATAAGCAGACTCCGCCTGAACTGCAGCATGGGATCTATCTCATCCTTGCCTGTTCTGATTCTTCTTTTAACGCCGGCAGTTTTCTTCTTCAAACCTGCTTTTTAAATATTTCAGATCTGGTCCTTATCGGAACGCCGGGATTCAGTTTGAAAACGTATCAGGCCTGTGATGACTGGAAGACGATTGATTCCATCAGGGATTCCGGATGCCGGTTTTACAGCTTGAATGCCGTGACAGGCAAATGTGTCCCCGGGACAGGATTGAACATTCATGTTAATAGAAGCGGACCTGAATATAAAAATGAATGGGTTGACCTCACTTCTGATTCAAAAGGCATGGCATCTTTGGAGATGCCTGTCTGGATTTATCCTTATCAGCACAGTTATTTTAATCTGTCTCCTCTGGCAAAGAACAAATCATCGTTTTCTTTTTGGAATCGTCCGCTTTGGTTTAATTATACCCCGCTTCATCCTGTTGAAATATTCATTGAAATGGACAGACCTATTTACCGGCCCGGACACAAGGTGCAAGCAAAGGCTGTTGTGGTGAGGCGGTCTTCTCATGGTTTCAAAACCATGGAGGCTGGAAAAAAGCTCACTTTCATTGCCAGGGACTGCAACTGGAAGGAATGGTTCAAAAAAGACAATGTTCCGGTCAATGATTTTGGAAGCGCGAGTATTGAGTTTGAGATTCCTACCGGAAAACTTTTGGGGCAATATACGTTGGAAGCCTCATGCAATGAGGATTCTGAAAAAAAAGGCAAGGTGTCATTCAGCCGCAGGGTGTCTTTTTCTGTCGAGGAATATAAAAGACCTGAATTCGAAATCAAATTAAAAAAGACTGAAACCCCCTGGAAATACAATGAACCGGTTGAAATCAAAGGATCTGCCGCGTATTATTTCGGCGGACCGGTTCCGGACGCGACGGTTAAGTATCGAATAAAAAAACAAGCTTATGTTCCCTGGTTCTACCGTTCCTGGTTTTATAATTCTTCTTATGGATCAGCCCAGGAAATCGCATCCGGTGAAGTCAAAACAGATGAGGAAGGCGGTTTTTCAATTCCATTCACGCCGCCCCGTCCCCAGGAAAATACTTACAACAGCCAGATCCCTGAAATCACTGAATTTTTAATCGAAGTTGAGGCAAAAGATTCAGGAGGCAGAACCATTGAATGCAGGGAATCCTACCGCTGCGGGAAAAAATCCATGTATTTCATTATTGACCCGTTCAATGGTTTTGATCTGGAAAATAATCCCATTCACATCGAATCAAAGCTCCTGACAGTGAATGATACGCCTTGTGAAGGAAAAGCAACCTATGAAGTTTATTCTCTTGTGGCAGTGCCGGCAACTCCATTGGGAGAGAATAACTGGAGATATCAAAACGAATGGAATTGGGTTCCCAGCCTGGATATCCAGTTTAAAGATGTGAAAAATCATAAAAGAATGCAAAAAGGCGTTATCAAACATGACCAGAAAGGCAAGGTTGTGTTTGTGCTTGATCCCCTGCCTGCCGGAGTATACAGACTCATTGAGAGAATGAAGGATAAAGGTGAAACCATTTCACAGGAGAAGATATTCATCGTGGCTAAAGATGCAAAAGCTCCTGTTCCTGTGCAGGCTTTTTCCGTGACTCTGTCTGAAAGAGATAAGTATGAGGTCGGGGAAACAGCCCGCTTTGTTGTGGGGTCACACCTGGCTGATGGTTTTTATGTTCTTGAACTTTGGGCAGGAGGATATTTAGTGAAAAGTGAATTCATGGAAAAAGGTATTCCTGTTTCCCTTTTGGAAGTTCCTGTTACAGAGGAACTAAAGGGCGGATTCACCCTGCGCTGGTTTGGAGTGAAAAACCTTCAGTTTGTTCACGGCCAGGTCACGGTATCTGTTCCCTGGAAGGAAAAGAAATTGTCTGTGTCTTTGAGCCCTTTTTCTCAGGACATGAAACCCGGTGCAACCATTAAATGGGGGCTCCTTGTCCGTGACAGAGAAGGTAACCATGTGAAGGCTGAGGCGCTTGCTTTGATGTATGACCGTTCTCTGGAATACTACCGAAAAGGCGGAAATTTTTGGCTGGATGATTTATATGCTTTGCGTCCTTTTCCAGCTTCCGGCAGGGATTCGGTCTTTCATCCATCTGTCTTTCCATTTCCTGTAACAGAAGGAATGCTGCAGAAAATATTGAATTCTTTTCGCAAAGAATCTGTAGAACCCGCATTGCCCGGGCTCCGTACCTGGAGAACTTGGGCTTATACTGGAAGCACTGAGGAAGGGCTGGAATGCTTGCTGCCCGGCGGGCAAGGAAACGGTTTTTTGCAGACGGCCTCCGCTCCCGTGGATGAGGGTAAAATGAAAAGAGAAGAAGAAAAATCAAGCGCTGTTATCGACAATAGGCTTGATAGGAAGTTAAGGCCTGAATCCCAGGAGCGCGGAATAGGAAAAGATCATTTTTCGCAGGACATGCCGCCAGAAGTTCAAACCAGGAAAGCTTTCTCGGATACGGCTTTTTTCATTCCGCATCTGGTGACAGACAAGGATGGATCGGCGTCTTTTTCATTTGTTTCGCCTGAACAGCTGACCAGTTGGAAAGTCAAAGTCTGGGCCTTTAATCAAGATGTCTGTGAAGGTAGCT
The DNA here is from genome assembly GCA_016932965.1 of Candidatus Auribacterota bacterium. Classification (GTDB taxonomy): domain Bacteria; phylum Auribacterota; class JAFGBW01; order JAFGBW01; family JAFGBW01; genus JAFGBW01. Next base: position 16,362 of record JAFGBW010000075.1, on the reverse strand, counting down.
TGGAAGAAGAGGCGGTCACAAAAAAGGATTTGATGGTCAGGGCTGACATACCCCGTTTCTTCCGCGAAAAGGATTGCGGAACAGTGACGGCTGTCATACACAATGAAACTGACCGTGAAATACAGGGCTCAGTCGTGATGGATATTCGTGAAAAGAATATCTCAGTTAATCAGAAGCTGAAACTGACTAATCCTGGACAGCAATTCACAGTCAAACCCCATGGACTAACTGCCTGTAACTGGAAGGTGGAGATCCCTGAAGGAGTGAGTCAATATAAAGTGAAAGTGGCGGCAGTATCATCGGGCCTTTCCGACGCAGAGGAAAGGGACCTGCCGATTCTGCCTTCAAGAGAAAGACTCATTGAATCAGCCTTTGCAGCCTTGTCCGGCAATGTGAGTAAAAAACTGGAAATCAAGCTTCCTGACGATAAGACGCGCATCAATGAAAGCATGGTGCTCCAGGTGGAACCGCAGCTGGCATTGACTCTCTTAAATGCCATTCCGTTTCTTGTCCAGTATCCTCATGAATGTGTGGAACAGCTTCTCAATAAATACGTGCCTCTCTCTGTCATGAACCAGATTTATCAAACCTATCCGAACCTGAAAAATGCGGTCTCAAAAATTCCCAGACGTTCAACCCCATCACCCCAATGGGAGAAAGAGGATCCCAATAGATTGATCGCGCTCATGGAAACCCCCTGGATTTATGAATCAGAAGGCAGACCATCAGTTTTTCCTGTGATTGATCTTTTGAATCCTGAGGTCGTGGAAAAACAGAAACAGATCAATCTGGATAAGCTGCGTTCAGCTCAGCTTTCCAGCGGAGCCTTTCCCTGGTGGCCCGGCGGAAGGGATGACCCTTATATCACATTATACGTATTGGCGGGTTTTGCCGAAGCCAGGCGTTATGGGGTCGAGGTTCCTCTTGATGTGGTCAGTAAGGCGTTGAATTATATCAATTCAACTATTCCGCTTCGTCTGAAACCCGAGGAAGAAGCTCTGGCTTTGATTTCCTATGCCGCTTATGTGGTCACCTCTTTTTCTATCAAGGAATTTCCCGAGGCAAAAATAGGAATAGAGTCTGCCAAGGCCTGGGTGGTGTTTTTGGAAAAACATCTTCACAGCATGACTCCTTTCGGCAAGGCGTATCTGGCTTTCACTTTACTGCGTTTAGGAGCCAAGGAAAAGGCGGATTCGATTCTGGACATGGCGCTTGATGGTTCCAGGGAAGATCCGATTGTCGGAGTTTACTGGACTCCGGAAAAATTTTCCTGGATCTGGTATTCGGATACGGTTGAGAAACATGCCTTTTTCCTGAAGACCTTACAGGAATTACGTCCAGAAGACAAAAGAATCCCAGGTATGGTCCAGTGGTTGCTTTTCAACCGAAAAGGATGCGTTTGGAAATCCACCAAAGCCTCTTCAGCGGCGGTGTTTTCCTTGCTGGGATATTTGAGCCAAACCGGGGCCTTGGACAAGGATGAATCTTTTACGATTCAATGGGGACAGAAAAAGGATAAGATTTTGGTCAAGGCGGATGATTTTCTTGATAAACCTTTACGATGGCAGGAAAAAGGATTTGAAATCGGGCATGAACAAGCTTCAGCCACAATTGAAAAAGAGGGACCTGGTTTCGCTTTTGCGTCCCTGACCTGGACATACTCGACAAATCAGGTGCCTTTTGAGTCTGCTCCTGGACTGCTGGAATTGCATCGGGCCTTTTTCTTGAGAGTCAAGGAAGGGGATAAGTATCATTTAAAGCCCATTAAAAGCGGTGGGGAAGTCTCTGTAGGGGATCAGATTGAGGTTCATTTGAAAGTGAATACGCGATCTCGTTTTGAGTATATGCATTTGAAAGATCCCAAAGCTGCCGGTTTTGAAGCTGAAAACCTTCTGAGCGGATGGAAATGGGAACCCTTATGGTGTTATGAGGAACCCAGAGATTCTCTGACCAATTTTTTCTTTGACCGTATCCCGCACGGTGAATATGTTCTCAAATACCGTCTGAAACCGACCAAACCTGGGACGTATCGGGTCGGAGCAGCGACACTCCAGTCCATGTACGCGCCGGAAATGACAGCGCACAGCGCCGGATTCAAGATCAATGTCAAAGAATAAATTTCTTTATTCTTTCAATTTTACGCGGACTAGTCCCCGGACGGAATTCCCGCAGAAGATGGCGTCTGCTGAAAATAAATCGTGTTCATGAATGACGGCTTCCCTGCATTTTTTTTTCTTGAGCAGGCGCTGACGTAAAATTCCAGGCAGAAGTCCGCAGGTCACATCTGGTGTGAATAAACCATCCCCTTTTTGAATGAAGATATTGGTAATGGAGCCTTCAGTGATTTGTCCTTTTGAATTCATGAATATCACGTCAAAACATTTTCCGTTTTTGATGTTTTTCATGGCTTGCTCGTACCAGGGACGAAACGTGGTTTTATGAAACAGAAAACGGTTGTTTTCATCCACAGGAACCTTGGAAAGAAGAATTTCATGTATTTTGGCTTTTTTTAAATCGTTTAATGGAGAAAAATCCCAGCGGAACTTTCCTTCCTTATCGAGAAAAATCCGCACTTTTTTTCTGTTTGTGCCTTTCAAGCGGTTGAGGATGGATTGAATGGCCTGTTTCCATTTGTTTTCGAGACAAGGATACCCGAGAAACCTGGCGGAATTTTTCAGCCGCCTGGAATGTTCCTGAAGATAGACCAGGCTTTTTCCATTCCATAAGATGGATTCCATGATCATGAAAAGAGGTGCGGGTTCTGTCAGGAATGAGCATTTCGTGAGGCATTCATTCCATTCGGAAACAGGATCGGAATCCCAGACAATTCCGCTTCCAACACGATACTGCCATGCTTTGTCATGATTATGTTTTTGAAGGATGCGGATCGGTACACTGAAGACAGCCTTTTTCATGCGCGGGGAAATGAATCCGATGGCTCCGCAGTATACTTCGCGTCTTCCTTTTTCGAAAGAATGAATCCATTCCATGGAGCGGATTTTCGGAGCTCCTGTAACCGAGCCGGACGGAAAAATATTTTGAATGATTTTTTTGAATGTCGTACAGGGGGGTAATCTGCCGGAAATGGTTGAGGTCATTTGATGGAGGGTGGGGTAGCTTGTGACCTCAAATAATTTTGAAACTTTGATGGAACCAGTCTCACAGATCTTACCCAGATCATTCCTCAATAGATCCACGATCATGACATTTTCACTTTGATTTTTTTTATCCATGGAAAGGCCGTGAAAGAGTTTTTTATCCTCTTGTTCATACCGGCCCCGTTTTTCTGTCCCTTTCATGGGTTGAGTCCAGATGATCCGGTTTTTTATCGTGAAAAACATCTCCGGAGAAAAAGAAAGAAGAGTCAGATATTTGTTCCGTATGAAAGCTGAAAAAGGGGCCTTTTGTCTTTCTCGGAAGATTTGATACATGGTCCAATCGTCGAGGCCACTGCGGATGGAATAATCATAGGTGAAGTTGATTTGATAAATGTCCCCCATTTTTATTTTTTTCTTTATCTCCTGGATGGTTTTAACGTAATTCTTCTCGGAAAGTTGACTGCGGATTTCAGGCAATTGTGGTGAGATTGGCAAGACTTTGCCGGCATCAGGAAAAGAAGGGGGGTGATTCCATTGTTTTTTTTGATGGTCAAAGACGCAGGGGGATTCAAAAATTCCAAACCATGCCAATGGATTTGGGGGGTGGGGCGATGTGAAAGGCATTAGTTTTTCTTCGAGAACATAGGCGGCTTCGTAGGCAAGATAACCGCAAAGCCAGTATTTTTTAGCGTGATCCTGGATCTGGTCTAGTAAAGGGTTGAGTTCTTCGTATTTTTCAGCCGTCAATTCTAGGACGGGATCGGAAAAAACATATGAATGTTTTTGCTGCGGCCCGGATGCAACCGTGTCTAAAAAAATAAAAGCCCGTGTTGAAGTCATGCTATAACAGAAGTAAGAATCATATTAAAAACGAAACACACAACCTATAGGGGGAAACCATAGAACTTATTGTTTGAAACGCATATGGTTTGACAATCAGATTTTGTATTCAATGGTATACGGATCGGCCGTAGAAAGGATTTCAATCAGCGTCACGGTGATGTTATCTTTTCCTCCGGCCTGATTGGCAGCATCCACTAAGAATGCTGTTTTTTTCTGAATATCTTCCTTCCCGTCCAGGATCGTTCTGATTGCATCTGGTGAAATCATGCTGTGAAGTCCGTCCGTACACAGCAACAATAAATCTCCTTCTGCATACTGGATCTTATAAGTATCATATTTCACCATTTCATGAATACCCAGTGCCTGGGTAATGACTCCGGAATATTTTCCCTCATTCATGTTCTGCATGAAATCCGGGAGGACTTCTTGTTCTGCACTATGGTCTTTTGTTATTTGGATCAGTTCATTGTTTTTATAATGATACAGCCGTGAATCCCCCACGTTGAAAATAACTCCTCCGTTTTCAGAGGGGACAAAACCCACCAAGGTGGTACCCATTTCTTTGATTTGAGGATTCTTCTTTTTGTAATTGAATACCCGTCGGTTTGAGTATTCGATGGCGTATTTAAATGCTCTTTCAGTGAATGTGCCGTCTTTTTTGCAGCAGGTTTCCAGGTAAGAAATCACGGACTCCAAGGCTATCCGACTTGCCACGTCTCCGCATTGGTATCCGCCCATTCCGTCCGCAACCATGAATACTGAAAACAGTTCATTGTTTAAATAGCTGTCCTCATTGTGCTCACGGACCTGCCCTTTATCGCTCATGGAATAATACAGGATTTTCATTGAACCTTTTTCCCCTTATCTTGATTCAATTAAGAATTGTTTTTCCCTGAGCTTGGTGAGCCAGGGGGATAAATATTCGATGTGTTCCATCCAGGTTCGAATCAGGGTGGGAAAACCTATATTGTGAAATAACATATCCGTTCCGTGTCCGATTTTATCCACGACCAGAAGAGTTTTATACTGGTCTGGGATGGAAAAAAATTTTTGGCCGCCTCCGAAAGATTTGTCGGTTTTTTCCAAGATCACAAAAGTGGGAAGATGGGTTAATTCTTTCAGGTCTTTTTTGCAGTCTACGTCGAAATAGACGACAGCGGGAGACATGTGAATCATGCCGATAAAGTGGTCTTTATACTGCGCCACAGCTTTTACCCCAAGCGGACATCCCAAAGAGGCAGCGATAAGGATCAATTGTTTTTCTTTGACATTTTTATGAACCATCATGATTTCAATGGCAGGGAGGATATCCATATAGAAGCCGGAATAATTTTTGTCCGTATCACTGATGGTGATTTTTTTATCGGGTTTATCGTATGGAAAATTGGAATTCCCGTGGCCTCGTAAATCCAGATAGATGGAAGGATATCCATAGGTGGCAAGATATTCCGGAAGCCCCCAAAACGTATTTCTGTCACGTGCCCACATATGAACAAAAATAAGTCCGGGTTTGGGATCGGTTGAATCGGGAGTCAAGAGGGTTGCTTCTATGGAGGCAAAATCCTTTGACTTGTAATGGATGATGACGGATTGATAAGTGTAAGGCCCTGGCTTATCATCAAATGGAAGGACTTTCCCTGTCAGGGGGATTCGTTCTCTCTGATGAAATTCAGACGACGCTCCTGTCGATAACAGGAAAGCCATAAGAAAGGAAGATGCCATACAGATAAACAGGCTCTTGATTTTTTTAGGTTGTCCAATATGATTTATAAAAGATGTATTTTTATTCAGCATCATCAAGTTTTATTCTTTTTGGGAAAATCAAAATTGTGTTCGTAAAAATTGACCCAGTAAACGATGAATTTCCGGATCAATTTTTCTTCCTCGGTGGCCCCTTCTTTTTTGTTGATGACTTTTTTCATCTGGTCTTCAATTTTTTTGAGTTTGTCCAGGCTCATTGAAAGGATGTGATTGACTTCATTAAAAATGGATATTTCGATGACCTTTTCAAGTCCCTCTAATTCTTTCAAAGCGCTATCGGGATCAGAAAGGATTTCCAGTTCTTTTTCGATTTGCCGGCGGTAGGGACTGGCTTTAACCCGGATTTCCTGTTCAAGAATTTTATCCGCCTCGACAAAAGCTTGTGCAAGAGCGTGACGGAAAAAACGGTTTGCTTCTATTCTCAAGGAGATGATTTCTTTTTTAGTTTGGGTTTTTATGAGTTTCATGGTTTGAGGAAGCGAGGCAACGAATGATTGTTGGAAGATATTCAGCATTTCAGGCATTTTTTTTGAAAGAGTGTCAAACAGGATGTTGGAAAAATTTTTTTCGTTCACATATTTGCACGAGACCTGGTTCAGCCAGAAAAGATATCCTCCCACTCCTATTAAAATGAAGATCCCGATAATCAGTGCCAGTAATTTACTCTGATTTACTTGCTTGATTTCCTTGTCCAGGATATCGTTGATTTGGAGTATTTTATCTTGAATCGTCATTTTATTTTCCTCCTTGCCGGTTTATTTCGGCAGGCAGCATCGCTTCGCCTTTTTCACCTTCCCGGGTAAGAATTCTTCCGAATAATTCTAGCGTCACTCCAAGAACAGCCTTTTCAAGACTCGGTAATTTTGCCAGGCTGGGATCCTTCAGGTCTTTTACGGATGAATAGATTTCGAGAAGACAATGGATATGTTCCTTGAATATTCTTATCCAAACGTTTCGAAGCCTTGGGGCGCCAATCTGAATGAGATGCGCCATTGCTTTTTCTACTTTTGGGTTGTCCTTCAATTCAGGAAAAGCCTCATAAAGATGCCTTTTTTGTTTGGAAGCAAGAAGAATAAAATGAGGAGTGACTTGATGGGACAAGTCTGATTCAGCGATGGTTAGGAAAGTTGTGATCTCATCATTGATGAATTTGGAAAAAGTCTGGTCTTTTATAAAAGTCTCATAAGCAGCTTGTCGTGCTTTAGGAAATATTTTTTGGAGTGTTTCCTGGATCTGTTTCTCCATCACTTGTCTGACTGGTAAAGAACGAAGATGGTTTATAAGAAGTGTTCCATCCATACTCTGTATTTTTTGAAAAGAGGAAGCGATGAACAAAAAAATGGCGCCTAATACCAAAAGGGTAATAAAAATGTTCCATTGTTTTAGGCCTTTTCTTTTTTTTTCCAACAGCTCGATTTTCAGTGAGATAGCTGTCAGGGCTTTTTGGATTTCTTCTTCCTGATTCATTCCCATTTTCCTTTTAATTGAGGTTGTCAGGTTTATAAGATTTACTTTAAGCCATAACTCTTTCCGCGTAAAGAGTAAATTATGGAATTGATTTTTTCGTGTCATTATAGGATAATTAAATAGAATGGAGAATTCAGAATACAAATATGTTTATATAGGCGCGCGATGATCCTATTTTTATTGAATTCTTGTTACTCGATTCCCGATTCTTCTTTGAGAGTTGATAAAAACGATAGAAAACATTATAATAATTCCAACATCAACCCACAGATTTTTTATAGAGTCTAAATGATAATATGTTAGAAGACAATGCCTATGAAATAGGGGATCATTTGGTTGCCAGTGGATTACTGGCCAAGGAAGAATTTGACGAGGCCATGAGCAATTCTGAGGAATCAGGGGTCTCTTTTATAGATATACTCATTGATAATTTCGGTATAGAGAAAGAAACGTTATTTACGGCCATTGCCGAAAAACTGGGGGTTCCGTACGTAAACCTGAGCGAATATGTCTGCGATCCCAAGGTCCTGGAAAAAGTCCCAAAGGAATCAGCACAGAAATTCAAGGCTATTCCTATTTTCACTATCGGGAATCGCCTGTCTATAGCCATGTCTGACCCGTCTGATGTCAATGGAATTGATCAGATATCCTCTATCACAGGCTGTGAAATAGAGCCTTGTCTGTCCGCACGTGTGGATATCGAAGAAGCCATTCTGAAAAGTTATAAGGCAACAGATGAAATGGGCGGGATCGTCACCGCCATGAGTAAGGGTGAGCAGGGAAGGGATGTCACAAGCCTCAGTGAGGATTCGCCGGTCACCCGGTTGGTCAATCTGGTTCTGTTTCAGGCCGTCAACGACCGCGCTTCTGATATCCATATCGAACCGGATGACAAAATGCTTCGCATCCGTTTCCGGATTGACGGCATCTTGTATGAAATTCCTTCTCTCCCTAAATATCTTCAGAATGCGGTTATTTCCCGTTTTAAAATTTTGTCAAATCTGGATATCGCGGAATCAAGAATCCCCCAGGACGGCAATTTTAAGATCGAGGTCACCAAAGCCCAGGTCGATGCCCGTATTGCCACGGTTCCTACTATATATGGAGAAAATGTAGTGGTCCGTATTTTGAACATGAAGACAGCACAAATGCAATTGGAGGATCTTGGTTTCAATGAGGAATCGCTGATGCGGTTTGAACGGATGATTTCCCAGCCCCATGGAGTGATTCTGGTCACTGGACCGACTGGCTCCGGCAAGACAACCACGCTTTATGCGACCTTGAACCGGGTTAACTCCGTGGAAAAACATATCATCACTATTGAGGATCCCGTTGAATATAAACTGAATCTGATACGGCAAATCAGTGTCAATCTGAAGACGGGCCTTAATTTCAGCACAGGATTGCGGGCTATTCTGCGACAGGATCCTGATATCGTGATGGTTGGAGAAGTCCGTGATACAGAGACGGCATCCATTTGCATGCAGGCTGCCTTGACAGGCCATCTAGTTTTTACAACATTGCATACAAATGACGCGCCTTCCACACTCACCCGTTTACAGAATATGGGAATCGAGCCGTTTTTGATTGCCTCAAGTGTTAGCGGAATCATTGCGCAGCGTCTTGTCCGGACCATTTGTGAGTTTTGCAAGGAGAAATACGTTCCTCCGGAACCGGTTTTAAAAAGATGGAATATTTCAGGCGATGATAAAGATAAGATTTATAAAGGAATGGGATGCACGGAATGCCGTAAAACCGGATATTCCGGAAGGATCGGTCTTTATGAGGTGTTGAACGTGGATGATGACGTGAGAACTAAAATCATGAGCGGCGCTGCGGCGCATGAACTCAGGCAGTTTTGCATTGAGAGGGGAATGAGAACGTTGGCCATGGATGGTATAGAAAAAGTGCTTTCTGGAAAAACAACCCTCGAGGAAATTTCCCGCGTTACTGAGGTAAAGGTTTTAAGTAAAAAAGATGAAATGGAAATGAAGGAAAAGATATCCAAATCTGGTACGATCATGCCGACACGTATTGCGGATGTTAAACCGCAAATAGTCGAAGATTATCAGCAGAAGCTGGCTGCCTGGTTCAATAAGAAATGATATTCTATAATTAAGAATTGGGAAATTCAGATTAAAGACAAGGATATTTTGAAATTGAATAAATGATTCAGATCGAAAAATCAGGTAAGAAAGTGTAGAATAATATGAGTGCGGGCGATGGGGTGGGTTTTAAATTCGCAATTCTTAATTTTAAACGAATTGGGAAGAATATTAATATGATAAATAAGTACAACAATTAATCCGTATTTCAAAATAGAGCCATCATGTACGAAAAGTACTGGGAATTGAAAGAAAAGCCTTTTAAGAATACTCCGGATCCCCGTTTTTTATATCATTCTCCCATGCATGAAGAGGCATTGCTGAAATTGACCTATGCCGTTGCCGAGGGAATGGGAGCCGCTTTGTTGTCCGGTGTCTTTGGCTGCGGAAAAACTCTTTTGGGACAGGCCATTTTAAACGATCTTGGTGCTGAAAAATACCGCATGGCTTTTATCAATCATCCTCCCTCGACTTCCGCTGAAATCATAAGGGCCATCGTACGAAATTTGAAGGCCACGAATCTTCCTGAAAAAATGAATGAATTGATGACTGATTCACTATTGGAAATTCTGCAGGAAATATTGATTGCCAATATGCAGGCCGGATTGGAAACAGTTGTGTTGATAGATGAGGCCCATGCCATCACGGATGACCGGATTTTTGACAGTTTGAGGATGCTGCTGAATTTTCAACTGCAGAATAAATTCCTTCTTACCCTTCTTCTGGTCGGTCAGCCGGAAATACGGCAAAAAGTTTCCAATCTAAAACAGCTGGAACAGCGGATTGCCATTCGTTGCCATTTGGATCATTTTAAAGAGGACGAGACCGCCTCTTATATTGTTCATCGTTTGAAAGTGGCCGGATGTGAAAAGGAGATTTTTACTCCCGACGCTTTACAAAAAATCCATGAGTTTTCCACCGGCATACCCCGGAAGATCAATCATTTTTGTGATCTTTCCCTTTTAACCGGAATGGGAAAAAAGACGAAATCCATTGATGCTTCGCTTATTATCCAAAGCGGAAAGGAATTCGGTTCAGCATGAAAGCGCTAGGCCCGATATTGATCATTGATGAAAAAAGCAAGAAAGCTAAAGTGCTTGTCCAGTGGCTGCATGAGCTGGGTTGTGAGAAGGTGGATATTTCATCGAACGGATATTCAGGTCTGGAATATCTGGGATATGAAACCTACAAGCTAGTCTTTGTTTCCACGACCCTTCCTCTATTGAAAATGGAGGAATTGATTCCTAAAATTCTCAAACTTCAGCCGGCTTTGAAAATCGTTCTGATAGGGCCTTTTCTGGAGGAGCCGCTTACAGCACATATTGAAAATGCTGTATCGGTTCATTTGGAAGACATCGATAATCGAAAAGAACTGGAAAAGCTTCTTCGAAAGTGGGAAGAGAAGGAATTGAGGACGCTTTCCGTCAAGATTATTGGAGCCACTCCTGTGATGAAGGAGTATTTTGCATATTTGGGAAAAATACAGAAATCTTCTGTTACCGTTTTGATCTTCGGCGAATCAGGAACCGGGAAGGAATTAACGGCCCGGGCGCTTCATGAGGGGGGGGCCAGATCTGAGAAACCTTTTGTTACGGTCAACTGTGCCGCCATCCCGGAAACATTGATGGAGAGTGAACTTTTTGGGCATGAAAGAGGCGCCTTCACAGGCGCCGTGGAAAAGAGAATCGGCCGTTTTGAAATGGCGGACGAAGGCACGATTTTTTTCGATGAAGTCGCGGAGTTGTCTCCGGTCATTCAGTCTAAATTGCTCCGCATCTTGGAGGAGCAATCTTTTGAAAGAGTCGGCGGAAATGAAACGGTCCATGTGGATGTGAGGATCATTTCGGCTACCAATAAGGATTTGAAAAAACTGGTCAGGAAGGGTCTTTTTCGCGAAGATTTATATTACCGTTTGAATGCCATCTCGATTTATGTTCCCCCTCTCCGGAACAGGAAAGAGGATATTCCCAGGCTGATTTATTATTTTTTGGAAAAATATTTAATAAAAACAGGAAAAACCGGTGCCATGACCGTGGATGACAAGGCTCTGGAATTATTAAAAAAACAAGACTGGCCAGGCAATGTGAGGGAATTAGAGAATGTCATCATGAGAGCCATGGTCCAGTCCGAGGATTCAGTCATTGGCGTTGAAGATTTATCTTTCACAGATGAAAAGAACCAGGATGAGAAATCGTTCAATCGTCCGATGGAGGACTTCATCGTTGATAAGATGATGGGTGTGGAAACCTTGTATGAGGGGCAATTGATCAACCGGCTTTCTTCCTGGGATGAGTTGGAGCGTGAAGCCATTGAAAAGGCCCTGATTGAAAGTGATTTCAATGTTTCCAAGGCAGCAGGGATCCTGAATATCGGAAGGATGACTTTTTATAGAAAAATGAAATTATATGCCATTAAAGCCAAGAATTTATACGCGATTAAAACGAGGAAGCAGACATGAGCACCTATACTTACAAAGCCAGAACCTCAACAGGCGCTCTGCGAGAAGGGAATATCATTGCGGATTCAGCGGATTCGGCAAGAAGCAAGCTGCAGAGACAGAGTCTTCGCGTGTTTTTTATTGAGGAGGACAAGGAGAAAATTTGGAAGGAAGGCACGGTCCATATTCAATCTATTGAACTCATGATGATGACTCGGCAGCTTTCCACCATGGTGAAAGCCGGTGTGCCTATTTTGACAGCCGTCAAGAGTTTGCAGAAGCAGATTGGCAATCCCGGCCTAGCAGATGTGTTAAAAAAGGTGGAACTATTGATTTCAGGCGGTAAAACTTTATCCCAGGCCTTATCAGCTTATCCGGAAATTTTTAATGATCTGTATGTGAATGTGGTGATAGCCGGAGAGGCAGGAGGTGTTTTACCTGAAGTGCTGCAGCGGTTGGCTACTTTGATCGAAAGGGATCATGAGATCATGACCGAGGTCAAAGGCGCCTTGAGGTATCCCACCTATGTCACGCTGGCTCTTGTTGGGGCATTCTTATTTCTTGTCAATATTGTCGTCCCAAAATTCACCACGATGTTCCTGCGTTTTAAACTGGATCTCCCCATACCGACGCGGATTCTTATTTTTCTTTCCACCACCATGAAGAGTTATTGGTGGGCCTACCTATTGGGAGGCATAGCCCTTTATCTGGGATTTCATTCTTTTAAAAAATCCTCATATGGCGCCAATCTGCTCGCGCGGATTCAATTAAAACTTCCTGTAGTCGGGGAACTCATCATCAAGTTCAATATGGCCCGTTTTGCCAACCTCATGTCCACACTTATCCGTTCCGGTGTTCCAGTTTTGAATTGCATTGATATCATCAAGAAAACGGTCACGAACCAGGTCATTGAAGCTGAATTCCTTAAAGTCCGGTCCCGTATTGAATCCGGCGCGCCCATCCATGAATACATGGAGGAGAGTCCGGTTTTTCCTGCCATGCTGACCCAGATGGTTCAAATCGGCGAGGAATCCGGCTCCCTTGATGAAATGCTGGCAACAGTGGCGGATCATTTCGAAATGGAGACCCGTTATACGGTAAAAGCCCTCACCAGTCTGATAGAGCCTCTGATGACTGTGGTCATGGGCATCATGGTGTTGGGATTGGCACTTGGAATTTTTATGCCCATGTGGGAAATGACCAAGGCTACCAAGGGATGAGGAAATGGAAAACAGAAAATCCAGAATTCAGGAGTCAGAATTCCAGATTAGAAACACTCTTTAACGATATAGCCAACGGCTTGATTGTTTCTGGATTCTGTTTCCCTCTTCTGAAGAAGTAGTTATCATTAATAAAGTCAATAAGTTATATCAATTTATCACGAAAAAATATAAGAACAATCTCTATGCGCTCGATTTTTTTTACTAAAATGTCAGGCACAGGCAACGATTTTATCCTGATTGATAATCGGGAACCTGTTTTTCCGGATGGGGACACCGATTGTATCAGACATCTATGCAATAGGAAAAAGGGAATAGGAGCGGATGGAATTATTTTGGTCGAAAAGTCCGTTTCTTTGGATTTCAAGATGAGGATCATTAATCCGGACGGGAGTGAAGTGTCTATGTGTGGAAATGGCGCCCGTTGTGCCTTTGTTTTCGCGCGCATGCTGGGACTCGCCAAAGATATATCATCTCTGGAAACCTTGGCAGGAGAAGTGAAAGCTTCTATGCAGGGAAATCTGATCCGTCTCAATATGGGTAACCCCAAGGATTACCGGAGGATGGGTTCTCTTGTTTTAGGGGGGGAACACATGGATGTTTTTTATGTGAACACAGGTGTTCCCCATGCTGTTGTTTTTGTGCAGGATGTTCTGAGATTTCCAGTGGTTGAAATGGGAAGGATGGTTCGGCACCACGAGCTTTTTATGCCGGAAGGAACGAACTGTAATTTTGTCGAAATTTTAGGAAAAAGCGCCATCAGAGTCAGAACCTATGAACGGGGTGTCGAGGATGAAACCTGTTCCTGTGGAACAGGAACCTGCGCCGGAGCAATTGAAGCGGTCCTTGAAAAAGGATTGGCTTGGCCCGTCTCTTCGACTACCTTATTGGATGATAAATTGATCGTTGATTCGAATCTGGAAAGGGGTAATCCCTTCCAGGATTTTTATTTAATCGGCCCTGTGGATGTGTGTTTTACAGGAAAGGTGGATATTCCTGATTCAAATTAAAATTGCGAATGCAGGATTCAGAATATATTTGTAAGCCAAAAATTGGTGCGGCGAAGCCGTTAGTCAGGTTGATTCTTATAGATTTAAAGAGAGGCACTGAGGCAACCAGGGCATAAAGTTGGTTCTATTCATCGCTCGCGTGATGCCTTTACCGCTGGTACCTTTTTGCCTACTCATTTTTTTGTTGAAAAAGCTGGATGGATACAGATTAATGGCATGGATAAGCAGGAAAAAGATAACAAAAGAATTTTTCGTTCCGCTTTCATCGTAGGTCTGATGAATTTCCTTTCACGTGTGCTTGGGCTCATCCGATCTATTTTAATGGCTTCTTTTTTAGGGACGACTTTTATTGCTGACGCTTTCACGGTTGGATTCAAAATCCCTAATTTGCTCCGCCGTTTATTGGGAGAAGGCAGCTTGACACCGGCTTTCATTCCTGTTTTTTCGGAGATTCAGAAGGAAGCGAATCATGATAAAGCAGTTGAATCCCTGTTTTTGAACCGTTTTTTAAGTCTGCTTTATGTTTTATTGATGTTTCTGTGTGTTTTGGGAGTGATCCTATCTCCTCTTTTGGTCATTTTTTTATACGCTTTCGGTAAGCAATCCCCTGAAATGGCCATTTTATTGACGCGGATCATGTTTTGTTACCTGGGCTTTATCTGTCTGGCTGTTGTGGCTCAGGGGGTCTTGAATGCGAATTTCAAGTTTGCCGTTCCAGCCGCTACCTCCGTTGTATTGAATGCGGTGATCATCATCAGTCCTTTTTTATTAAAAGACCTTATCCCTGAGAGTTGGATCCTGGCCTGTCTCCCGTGCACAAGCAATTTGTTGAAACAAAATCCGGAGTTATTGCAGGCGACAAAAGCGGCTATAGCTTTCTCCATAGGAGTATTATTGGGAGGCGCCATTCAATTTTTCATGCAAGTGCCTCCCATGCGCAGATTAGGGTACCGTTTTGCTTTCACTTTTGATTTCAAGGATCGCCGAATTAAACAGATCGGTAAACTCATGCTTCCGGGTGTGTTCGGGCTCGGTATTTACCAGATTAATACGCTGGTATCGGACCCTTTTGTTCTAGCATTACTCGAAGAAGGGAGTTTGGCTGCCTTGAATTATTCGAACCGGCTGATCGAATTTGCCCTTGGGATTTTTGTCATTTCCATAACCACGGTGATTCTGCCCTCTTTATCGAGATACGTGACTGAAAACAACATGAACGCCTATGCTGATTTGATCCGTTCTTCGGTCAGGTCCGTGATTTTCATCACCATCCCTTCTTCTATCGGCCTCATTCTGTTGAGAGAACCCATTGTGGCGGTGTTCTTCAAGTCAAAGCTTTTTCAGGATGAATCCGTCCGTCTGGTATCCACCGCGCTTTTTTATCACACTTTGGGAATCCTTCCTATTGGTCTATACAGGATTTATGCCCCGGCTTTTTATGCGCAGAAAGATACTAAAACCCCGGTGGTTTCGGCAGTCTATTCTCTGATTGTGAATATCATATTATGCATGACCCTTCCGAGATGGATGGGGATTGGAGGGATTGCTCTGGCTTCCACGCTTGCTTCGGCGACGAGTGCGGTTTATCTGATGAATCGATTACGGAGACAATTTTCCGGTATTGATGTTATTTTTGAGTTCCGGATGGCGCTTTCCAGTTTGGCAGCCGCTTCTGTCATGGGCTTTTTTTTGGTTTGGTTCAGAATCCATTATCTTTCAGGGGATTTTGGCCGGCTCCATTTATCGTTTTTTTTGGGGCTGGCCATCCTTTGCGGTGTTGGTCTTTATTATTTTATGGCTTTGGCATTGAAAATAAGAGAAGCAGAGGAAATCAGGAAAAAGATAATGACTCGTTTTTTATAGGTGTCGAAGAGGCGGCGGAAACAAAGGTTAATCTGTCATAAAACTCGCCTCGTAGTCCTTTCTCATTTCGGCATTTTCATTGAAAATATTTTCCCGTAAATCCGAAGCTCTGATTCCATATACACTGTTGATGGTCAGAGCTTTGTTTATATTGTTCATGGCTTCTGTGAGACATGTTTTCGGATAATAGGCCCCCTCTGAAGTTGGAATTCTCAGTTGTTTGAGTTTCAGTTGTTTCAGTAAATGATAATACTGGTACCAGCATTCGGCAAAGTCCACGTATAATTCATAACAAAGTGGCGGTTGATAATTGAAAAGGCATGTTTCAATTTTCTTGTAATTATCTATGGCTTTTTTAAGGGAGTGATAACTTTTGTAGTAATCCGAGCAGTGAAGGTACGCCGCCCCCATTTTTGATTGTAATTGTGCCAGGAGATATAAAACAGTCATATCTTCGGACTGAGAAGCCTCAGGTTCATAATTGACTAAGGCATTGTATATCAGCCTGTCGGCAATCTCGGAGTTTTGCATCTGATGGTAGCTGGAATTAAGTATAAG
>JAFGBW010000074.1 GCA_016932965.1 Candidatus Auribacterota bacterium | reverse complement strand
GCCATCTTATTTTCCAATCCCATCATCACGTATCGGGCATGGGAATCATGGCGCGTCGCAAGCAGCAAGCCATCGATCTGGGTATCTTTGAATACAGAATCCGCACTGGAGGTCGCCTCAGATGCCTTAAATTTTTTTGCTGCCACAGCTGCGGACACTCCTGATAGAGTGCATATCTTTTTAAACACCACGCCCTTTTGAGAGTGAAAAGCGGGTAAAAGAAGAGCCCGTGCAAACTGGCCCGCTCCAATCACTCCGAAATACAGATTCCCCGTCTTTTTCTTAAATCCTGAATGATATGAGACCGTGTCTGAGATTTTTTTCTCAGGTTGAGCGAGCGCTTCCTTGTATTGAATGACTATACCCAGATAAGGTTCATTTATTTTTCCCTCCATCAGCTGATAAGCAGATCCGGCCTCCTCGATTTTAAAACGATGGGTAATCAAAGAGATAAAATCCAGTTTTTTTCCCGCGATCAGATCCAGTACAGCCTCCATGTTTCTATTTTCGGTCCATCGGACATACGCATAAGGATAATCCACTCCCCCTTCTTCATAGCTCATATCATATCGTCCTGGACCGTATGATCTTGATATCCTGACATCGATTTCCTTGTCGTAATACAGACGTCTGGGAAGATTTAATGAAACTTCCCCCACGACAACCAATATTCCCTTCTGTCTGGTGAATTCCGGAATTTTTTCAACCGGTTCATTGCTGCGTGTGGCAGCGCATAACAGCACCTTGTCTGCTCCGCAATCTTTTGTGAAATTTAATATTTTGGCAGCCATGTCTTCACCTGCTGGAACCCCTAACGCTCCGTATTCCCTGACCTTTTCTATCTTTTTAGGGTCAATATCGACCCCTATCACCTTGCAGCCGGCAGCAATAGCCAATTGAACCGTGATCATGCCTACCAATCCCAATCCATAAACCACAACCTGTTCTCCCAGCTCCAAACCAGCCAGTCTTATCCCCTGCATGGCAATGGCACCCAATGTCACAAAAGATGCTTCCTCGAAAGAGACCCCGTCCGGAAGAGGAACAATGAGATTCCTTGGCACAGAAACCACTTCTGAATGAGTGGCATAAAGATAACCTGCGCATGCCACCTTCTGGCCGACCTGGATATCAGTCACATCAAGTCCTTTTTCCATGACAATACCGGCTGAGGAATAACCCAGCTGCAGAGGTTTCTCCATGAGATTATTGACACTTTCCCAGGTTTTCAGAATTCCTTCATGTTTAACCTTGTTCAATACTTTCCTGAAAAGGTCCGGACGTTTTCTCGCTTTATCCAGGTAACTGGCCCTGGAAAATTCCAGAACCGTTTTTTCCGTCCCTGCTGACACAAGAGAACAAACGTTTTTAACCAAAACAAATCCGGGGCGGACCTTCGGCGGAGGGATTTCCTCCATGGTGACCTCGCCAGTTTTTACATTTTGCAGGATGGATTTCATGATGGATTTTTCCCTTTTAAAAAAATTAAAATTGATCTGGTCAATTTAGAATTACATGTGAAAAGTGTCAATTCCCAATGTTGCAGTCTGACATTCAGTTTACCCAAAAATGACCTCAAGGCCGCATGGGGAAATAGTGGGATCTGTTCAGTCATTGAATAACTCATCTGAAAGATTGAGAGTCTGTGCTAGGCAGAAGCAGGCACTTGTGCCTTAGCTCTTATGGCTTCCGGTCCGGTTTGCGATATCTGTTGGAATTTATCAACCGTGAATTCTTCATTTAATAAATCTATAAACCAGCGGGCAATGGATCGATTTGTCGTACCTTCAATCGTAGCATCACTGGCGAAACCCGAATCCATGATGTCCCAACGGTTCTCAAAAGCACGATTTTTATTGATCCACTTGAGTGCTAGTTCTTGAATGCGTTCTGAAGCAAGATCTCCCATTTCCCAAAAATCAAATAATTGAACATCAAAACCATCGGGAGTTTCAACAACACCCCAGTTAACGGTCGGATTGAAGGCAAAATCAAAAAATCCAAGCGACCATAATTGATGATATTTGCGTAGGATCGAGCTTAATACATTTTTAATCGATTCAACATTTCCTTCCTGGAATTTATCCCGGATAAAAGTCTTTACCGGGATGATTTCAGGCTGCCAAAAGGTGATCCTGTTTTCTAATAAAATCACCCCCTGAAAAGGATCTCTTACGTAAAATGATTTTTTTCCCAAATATTGGGTCTTAGTTAATATTCCGGAACCTGACAATCTCTGATAGTACTCAAATCCTGCATTCTTTCCTGCTATGTTTGCCTCCACCAGGGCATACCCATCATCACTCCATTTTGTTAATTCCATTACTGTTTCTTCATCTGTTTTCTGAACTTTGTAAAGTCCTCCGGATTTATCTCTTATGATATAATACTGAGTACCCTGCGTAAGCATTTCATATACTGTTTCATCTAAATGACATTGAGGGGCTAAACTATCTGAAGAAATACATAAATTATATATGTAAAATATAAATAAAAATATGATTATGGCATATGATTTCATGTTTTTTTCCCACTTAGTTTATACCATATATTTCACATGAACGGGAAAAAAAGGATTAAAACAGTGTATAAATAAACGGAGCAACAGCGCTGCCCTGGGTCAAAACAATCAGCATTCCCAAAAGCAAAAGAATAAGGATAGGCGGCAGGAGCCAGAATTTCTTCCTGACCTTTAAAAATTCCCAGAATTCTTTAAGAAAATCAATCATGGTTTATGTGTTATCATTTTTCTATTACTGAAGATATAAAAAAACATCGCTGATTTAAATTAAACTTGCTTTACAGGTGCTTGGATCAAATATCACGGCAGAGCCGATGGTATGCTCGGTTTAACGTAAAATTAAAAAAGTATAACTTTTTTGTTTATCAACATTTATGTTATGAATTGATGATTATTTAATTATAAACAATGATAATGATTTTAAATCGATTTTCATGAATATCATTCCAAAACAGGATAAAAAAGAAAAGCTGATCATCAAAGGCATCCGGCAGGGAAGAAAGGCCTATACTGGACCGCGTATACTTCAGATTGATCTGACCGATGCCTGCGCCAACAGATGCGTGGCCTGCTGGACCCATTCCCCTTATTTAAATGAATCTGGAAAAACAAGGCCGATCCATAACCTGGATGTGAATCTTCTGAATCAATGGATCGAATCGTTTAAGGCCTTGGACGTGCGGGAAATACACCTGGCAGGAGCCGGAGAACCTCTTCTGTATCCTTCCATCCTAAATGTCCTGAAAAACCTGAAAAAAAAAGAGTTTTTCGTCAATCTCAACACCTCGCTTTATCCCATCCCTGAAAATACGGCAGAGACCCTTGTCTCATCACAAGTTGATTTATTGACCGTGTCCCTTTGGGCGGGATCTGAAAAAGTCTGGCACAGGATGCATCCGGAAATGCCCTCATCGGCCTTTTCCCGCATTTCCTCTTTTCTCATGGAAATACAAAAAATAAAGAAAGCCTCCAACACGTCGCTTCCCAGAATTAAAATTTATCATGTGATCACATCATTGAATGATGATTCCATTGAAGAAATGATTGATTTCGGCATCACGCATTTCGCTGATGAAACGGAATTCCAGATAGCGGACATCATTCCAGGCGTTACAGAATTCCTTTCCCTTAAAGAGATCAACGTTCAGCGGATCCTGGAACAATTCCGGTTACTCCGGAACAGGACGGATTTCACTTCCGAATTCATCGGAGTTGGAAACCGGCTTGATCTGGATTCCACTGATGCCTCACAGGAACAAAAGGAATACGGCCGTTTTTTTAAACCCTTAAAAAAAGGCTTCCGGATCAAAAAAGAAACAAACCAGATGATCTGTCCGCAAGGCACCGTCAATACTAAAAAAGCATGGAAAGAAGGACATCCTTATCCGGTTCTGTCTTATGAATTCAGTCCTAACATCTGCCGTACCTGTCCGTTATCGTCATTTTGCTACGAAACACCATCATCCCTCCCTCTCTATACGAATTTCATGAACGTGAAAGGAGTCGGCTCCTTTATCAGACGGATGGCTTCTTCCGGTCAAAACATAGAGCCAGACTCTTCTATCGTGAATAAAATCCCCTGTACCGTTGGATGGTATTACGGAAGAATACTGTCTGACTCCAGTTTCATTCCATGCTGCAAGGCTTCTTTGTTTCCCATGGGTTCATTGAAAGAAAAGGATTTTAAAAGCATCTGGTTCAGCGAGAGCATGAATACCTTCAGGGAAAAAGCCAAAACCCTTTCGAAAAATGACCCTTATTTTCATCCAATCAACTGCCTCAAAGGATGTGACAATCTGGGAATGAATCTGGAGATGATCCGTAAATGAAAACAGACTTATCCAATCTTGAACGGTTTCCAAAAATCATTCCTGCTGCCCTCATAGCCTTTCTGTTTATCTTCCCGGGACTCGGCAAGCACGGCCTCGATTCATTTGACGATTGTTTCTACGCCCAAAAAGGCTATGAAATGTCTAAAAATCATATTGGTTACACCATCACATGGAACCATGAACACACTTCCCAGCACCCGCCTTTGCAGTTTATTTTCATCGCTCTGTCCTTCAGGCTGTTCGGAAAAAATGATTTTGCTGCTGTTCTGCCTTCAGCCATCATGGGTTTTTTCATATGTCTTCTGGTTTTTCTTACAGGAAAACAGATCCGAAGCGAAACATTGGGTTTTCTTGCTGTCTTATTACTGATCACCACCAACTATTTTCTGCAGAATTGCCAAAGGGTCATGCTGGATATTCCTCTCACCTTCTGGGTCACTCTCTTTTTTTTCCTTCTGATATTCGGGCAGAAGAAACATCCGTCGTTTTCAATCCTTCTCGCTTTCCCATTTGGAGCAGGCATATTAACCAAAAGCGTTCTTGGAATACTCCCTTTCATTATCACGATATTCTGGCTTTTAATCATACGTCCATCTGGAGCAAAAACCAGATGGATCCTCTGGGGTCTTTTTCTGGGAATATTACTGGGATTGACCTGGCCTTTATATGAATGGCTGAAATATGGATGGGAGGAAATAACGGCCCATTTTGTGGGAGAAGTCTGGAACCGGTCTGTTGAACGGATTGAAATGCTTGAACGCGCCGTATTCTACCCTAAAATGATCTGGCGTTTCTTTCAACCATGGGTGATACCGGGTGTTATATCCGGATTATGGATCCTTTCCAGACAAAATCTAAGAAAGACGCCTGCGGGACTCATCAGTTTATGGCTTCTCTTGCCGGTAATATTCTATTCCGTCTCCAGCGCACAGGAAATCCGTTACCTGACTCCTATTCTGCCTCCTTTATGCCTTGCCTCGGCCTTTTTATTCATCTTGCTGCTGCGCAAGTTCCGTCATCAGCTTGTCCAGGCGGCTTTGGTGATCATTCCTGTCATCGCAGCCTTTCTCCACTGGATTGATCCTGCCATGTTCTATAAACCGAGAGAAAAAAATCTCCCTTTGAGACTGGCTGCAAACCTCATACAAAGCAGAGTCCCGGAAAAAAATCCGGTTGTGAATATACTGGATCAGAAAAAATATTTTTATCTGGCCAGTCCCTTGCTTTACTACGCGGAGAGGACTCTCAACCAGACTCCCTGCCGGGAAATCCGTACTGCTCTTTCAGAAAGTCAAAACATAAACGGAAAAATTCTATTCTGTGAACCGTCTCAATCAGATACAATAAGAAACATCATCCCCGGGGCCGAAATTATCCAGAAGGATCCGTGCTGGACTTTATTGGATTTAAAATAATCAATGACAAAATATTTCATGCGTTTATTAATAGTGCGTTATCACCATTTTAGAAAACAGGTTATATGAAACAATCGATACGAATGATCTCCGTGCTGTTCATGATGTTATCAGGCGGCAATAATGCTTTTGCACTTGATTATTTTTCAGGTTTTTATGTCTTCGGAGACAGCCTTTCATCAGAAACCGTTTACAACAGAATCACCGAAAGACCGGTTGATTCTGCCGTCAACTGGCCTTCCTTCTTAAGGGCAAACATGTTCAGCGCAGATGACATCTATGAAAACTGGGCAGTCCCGGGTTACAGGTCATGGGATGTTTTTGACAGAATCGAGGAATACTTAACTATTGCCGGCACAGCTTCCCCCGACAGCCTTTATGTTGTCTGGGGAGGCATCAATGACATGAGCCATCATGCTGATCATATTGCAGACAGTGTGGACAGCCTTATTCAGGCAGGAGCCAGATACGTCCTGGTTCCGACACTTCATGAATGTCCGGCCAGAGCCGATCAGATCATTGTCGGATTCAATCAAGACCTGGTAAAAAAACTGGCGTTTTTGCACGTTGATCTCATCATGGCAGACACTTTTTCCCTTTTGAATGAGCTGTATCTGGATCCGGAAGCATATGGTTTCAACGATGATCCGATATTGATAGACTCGCTCCATTTTTCACTCAAGACCAGTAAAATTATCGCCCAATATTTCCAAAGCATCATCGAGGCGCCTCAACTCATATCCATTCTGCCTGAATTCCCAAAAAGCCTGATCCTGTCACATCACTTAAACCTCATGAATTCAATCAATGATTTTTCCGATAAAGATCATACCGATCAGTTTTCTTTTTTTGCCTCCTGGAACAAACAGACCTTGGAACTGGATGAAAGCGATACTTCTGTCTCTGCTGACGGAAATCATTCCGGATTAACTTTTGGAATCGAGTACGGAATCCTTGAAAATATTGATGCCGGCATCGCTCTCGGAATGATCAATGAAACCGGCGATTTCGGAAACAACCTTGGTGATTTTCAGATCAAATCCAAACTCCTGTCTTTCTATTTCAAATTCAATTATAAACGCCTTGTCCTCGATGCCATTATGACAAAAGGTTCCTACCAATTTGATGAAATCAATCGCCACGTTGGTCTAGGGTCAATCAAGAGGGTATGCTCAGGCAATACTCAAGCTGATTCATTTGGACTGGCCATGGATATTTCCATGAATCTATTGCGCAAGGATCAATTTGAAGCAGGACCGTTTGTCGGAATAGATTCTGAAGAAATCAATTTAGCCGGTTACGCTGAAGAAGGACAGCTCTCAACCAGCATGTTTTATGATGGTCAAGATATCAAAACCATGATGGTTCATCTCGGTTTGTTTGCAAAATATAAAAGAGAATATTCGTTTGGGAAAATGTATTTTTTCGGAAAATTCCGCTATGAATCAGATTCACAGGCTGAAGAGAGAAGCGTAAGAGCCGGGCTTGTCAATTTCAGCGAAATCAGTTTTGAGATGCCGGGTTATTCTCCGGAAAAAAATGCCGTGATCATCACCTTGGGAGTTTCATGTGATTTCAATCGAAATTTTTCAGGAATGATTTCCTATTCTTTAACAAACAGCGGTGGAATGGGTGAAAACAGCATCAAAGTAGGAATCAGGTATTGATGGATCCGGCAGCTAGACGTCTGAAGCATCGGTCCCTGATGCATTACAGGTCAGTTTAATGACTCAACATAACGAATCATCCGTACTTTTTCTTTCCCCGCAGCCTTTTTTTGAATGGCGCGGATCACCCATACGGGTTCTATACGACTTGAAAACCCTGAGTGAAATGGGTTTTTCCGTTGATTTGATAACCATGCCTGTGGGAGAAGACAAAATCATTCCAAAAGTAAAAATCCACCGTCTGATTAACTGGTTTGGGATTACATCCCTTCCCATCGGAATTTCCTTTAAAAAATTCGTCCTTGATTTTTTCCTTCTATGCAAAGCTCTTCAATTGTCATTCCAAAAAAGATATGACGTGATAGTGGGAGTGGAGGATGCAGGAATCATTGCCTATCTTGCCTCTAAAATCAGGGGGAGCAAATGTGTTTTTGAAAAACATTCTGATTATGCCTCCTACCTCAAAGCAGGTCATCACATAAAAAATACGGCATTATGGTTATACGGCTGCGTGGAAAAATTCGTTATCCGCCATGCTGATGCAATCATTGTAACCGGACCTGGACTGGCAGAGCAGACCCTGTCTATCGGTTTGAAAAACAACGTATTCACCATCCATGACCCCCCTTCATCCGATATAGAATCCGGGAAGGAAAATGAAAATAGGGTCCGGGAGCGTCTGCAGATAAAATCCGGGGAATGCGTGATTATGTATGTGGGTTCATTTGCCATCTACCAGGGAATCAATCTGTTATTTGAAAGCATTCCCCATGTATTGACCCGATGTACAAATGCAAAATGGATCGTGATCGGCGGAAGCGAAGAAGAAATCAATAAAAAAAAGGAATGGCTCAGGACAAAAGGTGTTCAGGATCATGTTTCATTCACAGGGAAAGTAGCCCCGGAAAAATTACCGGAAATATTATCCATTTCGGACATTCTCCTGTCTCCCCGTATTTCAGGAGAGAACACGCCGTTAAAACTCCTGGATTATCTCAAAGCCGGAAAAACCATTATCGCAACGGACATCAAGGCTAACCGCTGGATCGTGGATGAAAATACCGCCCTGCTGGTCAAACCCGAACCTGAATCTTTCGCCCGGGGAATCATCCAGGCAATAGAAAACGAACCATTACGCCGCAATCTTGGTGAAAATGCCAGGAAACTGTATGAACAGAAATTTTCCTTCACCGAATTCAAAAAAAAAATGAAGGAATGTTATCTGGGCCATTGAGAACGTTCAGTGCTGTTTCCGTTCATTGACCTTAAAAACCAGAGGCAAAGTCGCGACTCGTTCGTTATTCACGGGAACCGTACCCCTCACTTCCTGACGGCGACCAGTTTTATTTACAAAAAGCCCCAATTGAAGCCTGTAGTCACCTGAAGGACTGTTCATCGGAAAAGTGATCCGTCTTTTTTCCATGAACGTCTTCCTGACCGGCTGAATCCGGACATGATCCGCCGGAATTTTTTCCAAGACCGTATGATCATCCTGAACAATAGAATCATTTCCATGTTTGAAATGAATAAACATCGTGTATTCTGAAGGCACGACATCAACAGGCACATGCCAGAAATAGTTCACAATGACATCCTCTCCTGGAGCAGCCGTCATTTTATCCATTGTCAGCCCCAAAAAAATGATTCCATCCTGAAACAACAGGGGATATTTGAACTGCGGCACCATGGAATTTAGAATGGACTGGATTTTCTCAGCTTCCTTGAAGGATTTTTCACTGATGAAGGTCTCTTTCAGAAGGATCAATGCAGGCTGATATAATGCACTGTGTTTCAATGCCATCTGTAAAACTTCTGCTGCTTCATGGATCAATCCCTTTTTCAGCATGGATTGCGCCCTGCGCACCTTTCTATCTGCCTCCTCCGGATTTTCTTTCAGAAGAAAACGATAACCGGCCCAATAAAGGTTCTGATTCTTTTCAAATTCCATCTTCCATGATCCTGGTGAAAAATCAAAAAGGATCCAAGGTCCGATGGATGTTTCACGCATTGAGAATCCTGCGGCTTTAAAATATTGCCTGCAGAAATCCGTTTCTTCCTTCCTCAGCAATACGCCCGTATCCGGTGAAAATCTGATGTCAGAGGAAAGGAAAGGGATAACTCGGTCAAAAATTTCTTCATCCAGCGGAGTCAAAATATTGCCTTTTGTTTCACGGTACACGGCATTAGCAACCCAGCGGTCGCAATAAAGATGTTTGATTTTATTCCGGGACAGAATTTGTAAAAGCTCCGGCAAGGCATCCTTTTCAGACAACACGGTTTCATTTGAGGGAGAAAATACCTGCAGTTCTCTTATCTGCCAGGGCATGTTTCTGGGTGTTTTTGTTCGGATCAGACGGAGGGCTGAAACAGTTTGGGGATCCCATCGGCATTCAAAACGAAAATGCCGGCCTTTCCAGTACGGCCTTGGGCCGTTCCAGAAATAATAATAAATAATACTTTCTTTCATGAGGACTATCCACTCGCCATCACTGTTTTTCCCCATGAGTTCCCAGTATTGCGGAACTTTTTCAAGAGGACACAGCAACCGAAGAGCACTGGCAGGAACCGGATATTCAAATTCAATTTCAATCCATTCATTTTCCCTGTTTCCCGACACCTCCCAGAACGTATCGACATTACAGTCGGTCAGAACACTGGTGACCGCTTCCCCTCCTGAATCGGTGATACTCCTGATTTCCCTGACAGGGATCTCGTGCAATCCTTCTGCAGGCGGCTTGAAATCATGGTAAACGGACTTCAACCATACCCCTCCCAGGTTATGACATGCACTCTTCCCTTTTGCATAAAGAGTGAGTTGGGAAATACCCGCATTATCATTCAACACTGAGACAGAGTCCTGTATCTCATTGAAACGGTTATACGGCGCATAACGGTCCCCGCGGATATCGCTGAAACAGTATTTTTCTTTCAGAAGGAAATTCAAAGAATGTTTCCCGTATAAATCATACGCGCCGGGAATGCGGTTTGCATAAAAAAACCGGTCCAATTCAACGGCTTCTTGCTGCTGGCTTTTTTCTGCAGGGTCCGCCTTTCCATAACGGATGAAACAATCAACCTGATGATAAAGAAAAGGAAGCATAAGCATGAATGCGGCCAGAATACCTTTCCTCTTTTTGACAATTTCAGAGATGAAAATGCCGACCAGGATTGCAAAAGCCGGAGCCAGGGTCAGGAGATATTTTGGAGTTCGGAAAAGCGCGAAATGAGACCGGCAAAAGACAAGCGATGACACCAGCACAAAAAGAATAATCGCCGCTCCATTTAACCATTTTCTGCTGCATCCTGTTTTAATCCATTTAAACATCTGCCTGGTGAATACCACCAACACGGCGACATACAGCACAAGCAGCATCCATCTCATTAAAGAAGAGCCCCAGGTTAAGTCGAGCAGACTGGGGATCCTTTCCACGTAAAAAAGTTCAAGTCCTTTTAAGAATTCCGTTCTGCCGAAAGATTTCAAAAAGGCAAAAGTACCCCAGTCATTTTGGTAATTCCATAACCAGAATGGAAGACTGCCGGCAATAAAACCCGAGAAAACCGGAACAAGGATTCTCAGACAAAACAACCTCCTGTTTAGAACCGCAAGAAATAAAATGGCAGAAGTTAAAAGGGTAGAAGTGATCAGCTGGTTTGTCCACCAGGCCAATCCCGCGACACATCCGAGTATTGCGTATTTGAAGGCAGTGACTTTATTCTGCTGAATCTCAGAAAAAAGGTATCGGCATGTCAAAAAAAGGATGGTCACGCTGAAACAAAGCGTCAACATATAGCCGCCGCGCGGATTGAAGGAGAAAACAAAAAAATGAGCCGGCCCTACAAGGCAATACGCTGTTGCCGCCAGGGCGGCTGTTTTTCCTGCAGCATCCTTCGCCCACAGATACAATAACGGCAGCATAAAAAAACCGCAGACCGCTGTTCCCAGGCAGAGGGTGAATCCGGAAATTCCGAACAGCAAAAATACGCCAGCTGTTACATAAGCCTCCAGGCTTCCCATGTAAGCCTGGCCATAAAAAAATACGGGAAAATCTTTTGCCTCGGAAATATGTTTTGCCATGAGTCCAACGATTCCTGCATCGGAATGAACCGTATAACGGTTATCCCACGCTCCGTAAATCCTTGTGGCCGCGCCTAAAAACATAAAAAGGACAAAAATACCGTAACAATATAATCGTTTTCTTCTCGTATTCATGATGAAAAATCTCGCCTGTCCGGTTAAATTATTACCTGTTTATTTAAATCTCCGGGTCTCAATTCTTAATTCTCGATGATCATTATTATGTCAGTTGTGCTTTTTTCTTGAGTCTTGCTTAACTCATATTTGGTTTATTATCTCATCCAAGGACCGTAACGGAATATCTTCCAGGTTTTATCCCTAAAGAACCTGAGTAGGAATAATGATTATCAAAGGAAGAATCAAGATCGATTTCTAATCCATAAGGAGAGACTCCGAAAATTCCTATCAGGCTGATGCCAAGACGGCATCATTGCACACGGGGGGAGGGTATGCAGACTGCACTAAAAAAAGGATTAAATGACTTTCACGCTTATTACTCGGATTTTTTATTCTCAGATTTTTTCTGAGCCTCCAAGGTCAGCATTTTTTTTTCGATGATATTCAGTATCGGTAAAGCGATAAGTCCCGTGAGACAGAAAACAATTGTTCCATTAAAAAGGCAATCCAGCAGGCCGTTTGCCATATAGGATCCAAACTCTACCCAGCCTCCGTGAAAATCACGGATTCCGGAAAAAGCTTTAACTGCAGTCATGATGAAACTGATGAGTCCAGAGGCTCCGCATAAATACAAGGTCAAACGCGTGGAAAAAAGAATCATGCAAACGAACCTTTCATAGACTGATAAAAATCATCCAATTCCTTATTATCAAACGTATCGGATCTCAACTGAACGGCGATCTGTTTTACCTGCTTCGAAGCAAGGCATCCTGGCATCATCTCCAGGAAGGCTCTCTGATTCCGGATGGCTTTAATGATCTGTTCATCCCGGTTGATCACACCCAGGAATTCCGGTTTTGTGCCCAGAAAATTCAGACAAATCTCCTGCAGCCGTTTACCCACTATGAGGCCTTCGTCTTCGGTCTGACACATATTGAGAAGAATTTTGATCTTGGCCTTCCCTCCTTCCAGTTTAAACGATTTGATGAGAGCGTATGAATCCGTGACAGAAGCGGGTTCAGGAGTAGCCACAACAATGATCTCATTCGCAATTTTTAACAGCATCATCACGTCATTTGAAATCCCTGCCGCAGTGTCGATGATCAGATGCGGAAAAAGATGCCCCAAATGCCGTATCTGTGACACAAATAAACGCAGAGTATCATCGGACATCTGAGCCAAGTGCTTGAAACCGGAGGCAGCCGGAATCAGCATGACACCTGCAGGTCCGGTCATGAGGATTTCCTCAAAAGATTTTTGCCCGTTCAATACATGACCAATATGAAATTTGGGTTTAAGTCCCAATAAGACGTCGATATTAGCCAGTCCGAAATCCGCGTCAATCAGACAGATCTTTTCCCCCAGATGGGAGAGAGCCAAAGTCAGATTCAGTGCGATGTTGCTCTTACCCACACCGCCTTTTCCGCCGGTTACCACCGTGATACGGGCCGTAGAAACAGAAGCCTGATGTAGTTTGTCTCCCTGCCTCATTGTTCTTAATTGTTCAGCCTGATCCATGTCCTTAGTTACTTCCAATGGATGTGTTCACGATCATCATTCTCATCATCTATATTTTTAATAGTCATTCCAACTTTATACCTGCAGTATTTTTTCGGCCATAAAAGAAGGAGAGCATCGCATGATGTCTTTAGGAACTTCCTGGCCGTTTGTCAAATATTCCAGGGGAGGAATATCGAACAGGCATAAGGACAGCCAGTTCCCCCAGTAATTCATTTCGTCTATTTTGGTCAGGATCAGATTATGATATCCCGTCATTTTAAACTTCAGAAGAATGCTTTGAAAATCCAGCCAAGGAAGGCCCGCCTGAACCACTAAAGAAATGTCCACGGGCCCGATGCCGGATAAAAAAGAAGTGATTTTTTTAATACCCATGCTGTTCATGGGGCTGACTCCTGACGTATCAACATAAACGGAGATGGATGGGGGAAGAATTTGGACGAATTTCTTTAAATCAAGAGGGGATGAAAAAGTATAGAAAGAAACGGATAAAATATCAGCATATGCTTTCAATTGCGCATGGGCACCCAGCCGATAATCATCTAAAGACACCAGGACCACATCTTTTTTTTCTTCCAGGACAGCTATGGAAGCCAGTTTGGCGAGTGTGGTGGTTTTTCCGGCTCCTGTTGGACCGACAAGCGCCCGGATACGTTTTGTTCCCGTTTTTCCGGAAATTTTCTTGCCAAACCCCTTTTCAATAAGGGCACGGGCCACTTTCAGACATTTGGCAGAATCGATTTGATGAGCACGGGCACCTAATATGCGCGTGAGGCTCTGGGTAAACCGATCCGTGGCATCCCTGTCTGCTCCGTTATTTAACAAATGGCCGCGTAGCATTTTCATGGATTCAGGAAAGGCTTTATCCTGAAATACGGTTTCAAGGCAGAGTTTTAAATTTTGTATTTCCTGATGAAGCGATTCAATTTCTTTAGCTGTCCTTTCCCGTTCCTTGGGCAAATTGGATTCATATTCTTTTTTAACCTTTAGAAGATGCGGTTTCGGAATCGAAACGGCACTCTGAAGTGATTTATGACCGGCACCAGCAATCACTTCGAATTCGACACTTCCGTTTATCTTTTTAGGCTTTGTAAGCGAACGTAAAATCATGGCGTCTTGCCCGAGTTCAGCTCTCACGCGATCCAGAATTTCGCTCATATTGCTGCCCATGTATTTCTTGATCTGGTCCATGAATTATTTTTTTCCTCCTGAAACAAAACTCCCCTTCGTTTCCTGTGCGAACATGATGACATCAAGGGAATGAATGGTCACGAAATCGGATATCTCACTGTAACTCAAAACCGGTATCATGGGGAGTTCCTTTTCGATCCATTTTTTAAAGGAAAGCCGGATATTGGGGGATGTCAGGATCACGGGGGAAATACCAGCTTCACTGGCTTTTCCCACTGCCTGGGCGATTTTATCGGTTATTTTTGCTTTCATGGCTGGATCCAGAATGATAGATGCCCCGATATCCGATTTATGGACCGCTTCTGCGAGCTGCTGCTCCAGGGAAGGACTGATGGTGATCACATACAAATCCCCTTTTTCATTGCTATGGCTTTTGGATATTTCCATCCTCAGGGATGCGCGGACATATTCCGTCAATACGTCGCTGTCCTTGATCATGGCTGCATAATCCCCGATTACTTCAAAAATAGTCATGAGATTGCGGATGGAAATCTGTTCCCTCAGGAGATTTTGCAGAACTCGATGTGTCTGGCCGATGGATATTTTTACAGGAATGACATCTTCCACGACAGCGGGATAGCGCTTTTTAAGGTTGTCCACCATTCCCTGGACATCCTGACGGCTTAACAACTCATGAGCATATTTTTTTATGAGTTCAGTCAGGTGTGTGGCCAGCACAGAAGAGGCATCCACCACAGTAAATCCGAGAGTTTCAGCACGGTTCTTTTCAGTTTCATTCACCCACGTCGCGGGCAGGCCGAAAGCGGGTTCCACGGTCTGAATGCCAACCAATTCCTCAGGAATACCTGTTGGATTCATGGCCAGATAAGAATCCGGGATGACCTCTCCTTTTGCCACTTCATTGCCCTTGATTTTGATGCTGTATTCATTGGCTCCCAGCTGCATGTTATCTCTGATTCGGATCGGAGGCACAATGAGACCTAGGTCCATAGCGAACCGGCGACGTATTCCATTGATCCGGTCCAGCAAATCTCCTCCGTGGGCTGCGTCAACCAGGGAAATAAGCCCATACCCGATTTCCAATCCCATGATATCCACATGGAGCAATTCTTCAACGGACTGAGGACCGACCGGCTTTTTAGCCAGTTCTTCCTCTGTTTTCTTCTTCTCCTCGTCTGCCGCTTTTTTCTTAGCATTATTGACATGAATGGAGACGATCGCCCATAACAATCCTATCATGGCAAAAGGAATGAAAGGCATGTGAGGAACCAAACCGGCAGAAAACAGTGCTCCAGCGCCGATGGCAGTGGCAGTGGGATGAAAGAGAATTTGTCCGACCATTTCTTTTCCGAGAGAATCCTGTGAGGACCCGGCTCTTGTCACAATCAAACCTGCTGCCACGGAAATAACCAGGGAAGGGATCTGGGCCACTAAACCGTCTCCGATAGTCAGTAAGGTGTATTTAGCCAGGGCATCTCTGAATTCCATACCCTGATAAAACATGCCGAGAGTCAGACCTCCAAGGATATTCACAAAAGTGATGATGAGTCCTGCCGTCACATCACCCCGGACAAACTTGGATGCGCCGTCCATAGCTCCGTAAAAGTCAGCCTCACGTGAAAGCTCCTGCCTTTTTGCTCTGGCCTCCTGTTCCGTGATTAATCCGGAATTCAAGTCCCCGTCGATGGTCATCTGTTTTCCAGGCAGAGCGTCCAAGGTGAAACGCGCGGCCACTTCCGAAATCCTGCTGGTTCCAGATGTGATCACCTTGATCTGAATGATCAAAATGATGATAAAGATAATGGCACCCACAATGTAATTTCCACCGACCACGAACTGGCCGAAGGCCTCAATGATTTCTCCAGCATAACCCTGGAGAAGAATTTTTCGCGTTGTGGCGACATTCATGGCAATGCGTAATAAGGTGGTGATGAGCAAGAGGGAAGGAAAAACGGAAAATTCCAGCGGTTTTTCAATAAAATTGACCACCATGATGATGACCATGCCTACCCCGATATTGAAAGCCAGCATGATATCAATGAAAAAAGGCGGGACAGGGATCAATATCCCGGCCAGCACCCCGATGATACCAAACGCCAGAAGGAAATCCCCCTTGGAAACGATATGATTCAAAACTTCGAAGCGTTTATTAGTCATCATTCACCTCAGGCCGCTTTTTTCAGTTTATACACATAGGCCAGAACTTCAGCTACCGCCTTATATAAATTAACAGGAATGAATGCTCCCACATCCACTGTCTTGAACAGAATCTGCGCCAAGGGTTTATTTTCTACAACAGGAACATGGTGTTGTCTGGCTATCTCCTTTATTCTTTGCGCCATAGGGCCGATGCCTTTTGCCACCACTTTAGGTGCCTCCATGATTTTTGAATCATACTGGATAGCCACCGAAAAATGCGTCGGGTTCGTGATCACCACATCCGCTTTGGGAACGGCTTCCATCATGATCCTTCTGAAAAGAGCAAATCGTTTCTGGCGCAATGCCCTTTTAACGATCGGGTCCCCGTCGGCTTGTTTCATCTCTTCCTTAACTTCATGTTTGGTCATTTTTAGATCATCCTGGTGTTTTCTATAACGATAGACGAAATCCCAACAGGCAAGGAGAAACATGAAAATGCATAGTTTCATGACGATATTGAAAAGAAGGTTTCCCAAAAAAACCATGAGTGAAATGACTGGCCCTCCCATAAAAGGGATCCAGTCCTGCACACTGTCTTTGAAGGATGTATAAAGCACCCACGTAAGAACAACGATTTTGGCAATATTTAAAAAAAGCTCCATCACTTTTTTAGGATTCAGGGGATTCAATGCCTGCCAGTCGATTTTAAAGACATCCTCGAATTTCCAATTGGCCTTTTTCCACGACACCACCCATCCCGTTTGGATGAGCGTGGACAATCCTCCGACAAGCGTGAGAAGGAGCATAAGCGGGCCTAAAAATTCAAGGACATTCAAAAGAAATTGCGTGATATAATTCACTATATTATTTTCATCCAAACGAACCGTGCTCATATGGCTGAAACAGGAAGTCGTCAGCAGCGTTAAACGGTTAAAAACCCACGGAAAAATGAAACGAAGGATCAATGCCCCAAAAAACGTGACTAGAACAATGGCCATTTCATTGGAAAAAAAGATATTGCCATCTTCACGCTGTTTCTGCAGTTTTTTTTCGGTCGGCGGTTCTGTTTTTTCGTCCTTATGCGGCTGTATTTCATCCGGCATATTCAGGACCCTCCACTCATGAGATAAACTAAGTATTCATAATTTTTCCCCGTATACATAATGAATCTTTCAAAAACGGCCACAATCACTCTCATAGAGATAAGCAGTCCCAAAATACCCACAATGACCCTAAGCGGGAGATCCATGATGAGAAGATTCATCTGGGGAACCGATTTGGCGAGAATGCCGAATGCCATGGAATTGATCAAAATACAGCCCATCATGGGCGCGGCAAGTGAAACTCCTTGATTGAAAGCGCTTGAAAAATAATTGATGATCACTTTAATGAGCGCCCCCTTTAGGATCAATCCTCCAATCGGGATGCAATCGAAGGTGGCTGTCATGACTTTAATGACCAGATGGTGACCGTTTAAACTAAAAAAAACAAGCACACCAAAGATATAAAGAAATTGCTGGAGAACAGTTGAGCTGTCCTCATCATCATCCGGATTGATCATTTCTCCTGACTGAAAGCCGGTAGCTTGTTCCAATTGCATGCCCATGACTCTCATCGGGATATAAATCAATTGAGAAAAATAAGTGAGAATGAGGCCGATTAAAGCCTCGTTTAAAAACATGAGAATGGTGGTCCAGGTGTCAGGGATTTGTGTGAGGGCTGTGACACTGGGAGAACGATAGATAAAATAGGCCAGGATGGCAGAAAAAAACACCTTCAGAGTGAACGGCATGACCGAACTGCCAAAAAAAGGTGATTCCAGCATAAAAAAGGAGATCCTCACTACCACAAAAATCCAGCCCAGCATATGAAGAAGCATTGTGGGATAATCCAATGTCATAAAATTCCTCTCCCCAATTGTTCAGCCAGGGAATATAGACGATTCGTGTAATCCACAATGGTCTTGATCAAAAAAGGCGCGGCAAAAATCAGGACAATAAAGATGCCAACAATTTTCGGAATGAAGGTCAGGGATTGATCTTTAAGCTGGGTGACTGTCTGGAGCATGGAAACAACGATTCCGATGACGGCTCCAACTATGAGAAGCGGTGCTGACATATAAAGAAGAGTGATGATCGTGTCTTCGCCGATCCGGACAATCATTTCAACATTCATATCAATAAAACCCCATTGTAATGGCCCGTATAATCAAATGCCAGCCATCCACCATGACAAATAACAATATTTTAAAAGGAGTCGAAATAGTCACAGGCGGCAGCACGATCATTCCCATGGAGAGAAGAATGGATGCCACCACCATGTCAATGATCAAAAATGGAAGAAAAAGAAGAAAACCGATTTGAAATGATGTTTTCAATTCGCTGATGATATACGCCGGGATCAAAAGGTAGGTGGGGACTTCATCCTGGTTTTTAGGTTTTTCTATTTTCGCCACTTTTACAAAAAGCGCGATGTCCTTCTTGCTGGTATATTTAAACATGAATTTTCTTAAAGGCTTAAGAAGCTTGGTCAGGGCCTCGCTCTGGGATATATCACCGTTCATATATGGTTTGATGGCATTCTCATTCATTTCGATTCCAACAGGCGCCATCACATAGCAGGTAAGAAAAAGTCCCAATCCAGCTATAACCTGGCTGGAGGGTTGCTGGCCGATTCCTGCTGCCCTTTTTAAAAAATTCAGGATCACGGTAATGCGGGTGAAAGAAGTCACCATAACAAGAAAGGACGGCACAAGCCCCAAGACTGTTAAAAGAATGACTATTTGAATGCTTTTGGCAATTTGTTTGGGATCTTCAGTATGTTCAAGTCCGATATTTAATGAAAATGGAAATGGAGTAGCTCCGGTAGCAGCAGTCTCAGCTTGCGCAAAAAGACTGGAATCGCAAAGAAACAGCAGCAGTAAAAGTGATATCATATAAAAAATACCTTGGAATGGATATCGATTACACACGGTATGCCTCTGAAAGCTTGACATTCTCGCGGGTGAGTATGTCAGTGAATTCATTGGGTATTTTTTCTAAAATGGTTTCTTTATCTTTGATTTCAGTTAAATAACGGATTTCTCCGTTACTTTGTGCCAGAACCAGAATCCGGTCAATAGCCCAGACAAGCAAGATACACTGTTTTGGAGCCAGATTAATTTTTTCAATGACTCTAGTCAGTTTTAGTTTCTGATCCCTGAAAGAGGAGGAATAGCTGCTTCCAGGATAATACCGCCGGATGATAAAAAGCGTACCTATTAGCAGTGATAGAACGATCAAAAGAGAAGCTATCATTTTAACTCCCACCATGCCAAAAGAAGGTGATTCTGCCTTTGAAGAAGATTCTGAAAAATCCAAGTACTCTCTGGTTGTTGTTTTTCCCGACATTTTTTCAGTTTGACCGGACAAAGAGCAGGAAAAAGATAATAGTATAAGTGCTTGAATTATAAAGAGATAAAATTTTTTTGTTTTTATAGCAATCATATTAATCAACTCCTATTATAAATTGAGATTTCATTAGAGCAAAAGATATACCACTGTTAGTTAGTATGAAGGAGTTTGGAGAAAGAATAAAAAAAATGGATAAAGATAAGCGATCTGTATTAAAGAACACCCGATATGGCTAATAATTCAAATTCCCTAAAGCAAGCTAAGGGAAACTCCGCTCAAAAGGATGCTCACAACAGTTTGTACAGCCTAACTCGCTGGCCAGTAAATTTAGTAAATACTATTAGCATATTTTAATAATATATGTTAATAAAATTTACTAAAATAATGGTTTATAAATTAACTTTTATAATTTTATTTATTTATAACGACTTTAAAACAAATGAGTTAAATAGAATTATTTTTTTGGATCGCTCTATGCTTATATATAATGCAACATAAAGGAATTCATCAATGATGATTCATATAGCAGAGTGTGAAGAAATAATTATTTTGACATTGAACAGTTATTTACTGCGTTTAGGATATGAAGTGGAAACGATGTTTCCTTTAAAAAATTATCTTGATAAAAAATACGCCACTCGTACTCTCCCAGACGTT
>JAFGBW010000073.1 GCA_016932965.1 Candidatus Auribacterota bacterium | reverse complement strand
GGGATGTCCGTTGCCTATATTTTTCAAAAATCCGCTTGAAAAAATAAAATTCGTCTGCCGTCATTACCTCTCTCAATTCTATGGCTATCGGCTCCAAGCCTCTTTGATATGAGCCACTGAATATGGCATAACATTCATATTATTTTATTGTGAAACATTTTTATTTCACCACGAAGGACACGAAGAGCACAAAGGAAGATAAGAAAATATTTCGAGTTATGATTTGGAATAATGAAATAAGATATAAACTCAAAATTGGTCTGCGGGCATCGTGCCCTTGCCCTTGCTGGCGACTCAAGTCGTCCCTCCTAGCTTCGAGTTTAAACTCAACACTTATAACTCTCTTTTCCCTTCGTGCTCTTCGTGTCCTTCGCGGTGATCCTTATTTTTAGGTGCTTCCATTTCTGTCAAACTTAAGGGTCCAAGACCTGTGGTGGAGATTCCCCGGAAAAATGATAGTATGGCACTGCAGCGTGAACGTGAAGCTGTCCGCATCGAAAACTTGCTTCCGGTTTATTTTTTTGCCAAGATGCACTATCAGGAATGATCCACTCATGATTAAAATCGGACCATATGAAATAGGAACCGGACGCTGTTTTATCATTGCTGAAGCCGGCATCAACCATAACGGCAATGTTGAAACGGCAAAAAAAATGATCGACGCGGCCCGTGAATGCGGGGCGGACGCAGTCAAGTTCCAGTCCTTCAAGGCGGAATGGCTGTGCAATCTGGATTTAAAAGAAACCAAGGACGTGGAAGCCCTGACCGGCGGTACCAAATCCTCGTATGAGATGTACAAGGCGCTTGAACTTTCTGATGAAGCCCATGCCGAGATTTTCCAGCACGCAAAAAAAGCCGGGCTTTTGTGCTTTTCTTCCGTTTTCGATCCCAGGACCGTGGATTTTCTTGTTCCGCTGAACATTCCCGCCATCAAAATTTCCTCCGGCGATCTCACGCATTATCCTTTGATTGAAAAAGCAGCCAAAACAGGCCTGCCGGTTCTCATTTCAACAGGAATGGCCACCCTGTCTGAAGTGGTGGATTGCTACGAATTTGTCTCCAGGATGACTTCAAACTGTATTTTTCTTCATTGCGTTTCCGAATACCCTCCTCTTCCAAACGACCTGAATCTGAGGGTCATCCCCTCTTTAAAAGTGACTTTGCCATGCCCGGTGGGTTTTTCAGACCACAGCAAAAGCATGGCTGCGGCGTTGGCCGCTGTTTCCCTCGGGGCGGACGTCCTGGAAAAGCATTTCACTCTCGACAATCAGATGGACGGACCTGATCAGAAGCTGTCCACCAATCCGGATGATTTTACAATGCTGGTTAAAACCGTCCGCGAAATAGAAACAGCTCTCGGTACTCCTTTCAAACAGCCTTCCCCAGCTGAATGGAAAGGACGCTTTGACGGCCGCCGCGGCATCAAAGCCGCAAAAAACCTGGAAGCAGGCCATGTGCTCCAGGCTGAAGATTTAGCTGTCATCAAACCTTCCAGCGGGTTGCCTCCTTCGAAGTTATCGGAAGTGATCGGGAAAACCCTGCTCCGGAAAATACAACACGGAACCCCTTTGACCTGGAACCTCTTGAAGGAATAAAACCATTGCATCGAAAATGCGCTGCATTTTTTTATCAAGAGAAAATTGACTTATTGGGCCTGTTTTAATAGGCTCCCTCACATTAAGACGAATGAATATCATGTCATCATAATCACTTAACAACCAAACCAGGGAGGTAATCCATGAACAAAGGTGAATTGATCGAAGCGGTTTTAAACAACAAAGATGCCGGCTTAGAATCCAAAGCTTCTGCAGAACGGGTGGTCAATGCCGTGATTGACTCCATTCAGGGAGGGCTCAAGAAGGAGGGCATTGTTCAAGTGGTCGGACTAGGGACATTCAAAGTGAAATCTCGGGCCGCCAGAAAAGGCCGTAATCCCAAAACCGGTGAAAGCATCAATATCAAAGCCTCTAAGACCGTCGGCTTCAAAGCCAGTTCGGAACTGAAAAAAATGGTGGGATAGTTTCCTGGTCATCATAACAAATCCAAAGGCATGGAAAAATTTTCCATGCCTTTTTTATTTTGCGGATTGGATCAGCCCATGCATCACCTTGCTTGGATTCTGAACGACTTCGTGCTGTTGGACTGCTGACATCCTGTCGTGAATCGTGTCCTTCGTGGTGAAAAATTTCCGGAATGGCTTCCGGCGTCGCCGATTCAACTTCTGTGTTATCAAAAAAGGAAAAACTTCAAATAAGGAAACCGTTGACGAATCCACGAAAGCCGAATACAATTCCTTTTTTAAAAAAAATAGATCCCTATTAATTAAGGAGAGCATATGAATAAAAAGATCGTAGGTATCATCATCGGAAGCATTATTGTTCTTGTTGCTGCAAGTCTTCTTGTTTTGAAAAAACAGGGTGTGGATGTCATCAAGGGAGTTCAGTCTATAAGCCGGCCGTCTCTCGCAATAGAATCGCCTGCCAGATATCTGTCAGCCAATACCGTGATGTTTTATTCCATGTCTGATCTAAAGGAATTGTGGGCCGATATCACTAAAAGCCGCTTTTGGGAGGAAATCAAGAAACTGAGAATGTGGAATGATATCGGATTCGAAGAAAACCTCAATAAAGCCAAAAGCACTTTCGAAGAACAGTTTGGCATCAAACTGACCGAATCCAGGATCATGGATGTCCTGGGAACGCGTTTTACCTTTGCCGTGGCCCTGACAACAGGCTCTCCCGACATCAAGGTGATTTTTCAGTCTTACATCAGCAAATTGGGTGAAGGATTTCTGGGCGCCTTCTTTGAAAAAATGTCTGAAAAGGCGAAGAAAACCGATTACAACGGGGAAACGATCGTCCTCATTCCACCGGAAACTCCGGATGCTCCTGAGGTCCGCTACGTTCTGGTGAATAATATTCTGACTTTCACCTTCGGAAAAGCCGAAGAAGAAATCAAAACCATTGTGGATCTTATCAAAGGGAATGAAGGAAAGTCGCTGATTAAAGATGACATCTACAACTCCAGCAAGAAACAATTAGGCGGGGATGAAAATTTCCAGTTCCTGTATTACACTAATTTCAGCCGCACCGCTCCCATGCTGAAAGATATTTTAACGCCTTTTCTGGAAGCTCAGCCTGCCCAATTTCCCGGTCTGGATCTGAAAGAAATCGCCAAGAATCTAGAGCAGATTCAATACATCGGATCTATTGCCACCCGTTCTGCCGAATTCTTCAAGATGAAAACCTATGTTTCCCCCAATTTTGACAAAATGAACGAAGAACAAAAACAGCTTTGGAATAAAGCTGACAATGCATTACATACCATCAAGTTCGCTCCCGCAGCTTCGCTGCTTTTCAATGTGACCTCAAATTTTAACGCCGGTCAACTTTGGAAAACTGTCATCGAATCAACCACTCCTGCCGCGCCTGCTCCCGGATCAGAAGAGACTGCTGGTGGTGCAGTGACAGTCAATCCCTTACAAGGAATACTGGATGGGATAAAAAATTTTGAGAACCAGTATGGAGTGAACATCCAAAAGGACATCATTGATCTCATGGGTGAAGAATTGGGCTTCGTTTTCACCGGCATCAGTCTGGAAGGAGCCTTTCCGATTCCAAGGCTTGGATTAGCGCTCCAAGGCAAGGATGCCAAAGCACTTAAAAATAAATTATCTGAACTCATTGAAAAAAGCCTCACCTCCTCTGGTGAGGAAACAGGTGGCACCATCCCATTGAAACTGGTAAAAAGAGACATCCGGGGTTCCGAATGGAGCATGTTGGAAACCCCTTTTGGAGAAGGACTTTCTCCTGTCATCGGAGCAGTGGATTCCTGGATTATCCTGGCTATCAATTCGGCCTTTGCGGAAAAAATGTTGGATGGATTTGAAGGCAAATCCGAAACCCTGAAATCAAACGCGAATTACAAAAAGATTTCTTATAAAGAGAAAAACAGCCAGCTGACTTTTTCCGACATCAGGGGATTGAATCAAATGCTCAAAGATATATT
>JAFGBW010000072.1 GCA_016932965.1 Candidatus Auribacterota bacterium | reverse complement strand
TGCTGAAGGGCAAAATCATGAAGGCAAAAAAATATACTGAAGTGAATGAACTTTATCAAAAAGGCCTGCGTTATTACGAAGCGAATGAATTCAACAAAGCCAGGGGAACGCTGCAGATGATCGAGGCGGACTTTGAAAAATATGAAGAAATAAAGGATCTGCTTGAAAAGATAGACCAGATCCCTGCCGTGGAGGTCTCGTATTCCATGGCGAATGATCATTTCAAGGCCGGGGATCTGGATAAAACAAAAGAAATGCTTTATTCCATACTGAAGATGATTCCCGTGTATAAAAAAGCCCTGGATTTAAAGAGCCTGATCGAGGAAATGGAACAGCTTATCAAGGCCATGAACGAGGCGGAAACCCGGAAAGATCCCCAGGCTGTGATAGAAGCATTGAAAAAAATCCTTGAGAAGGTACCGAACCCTGACAATTATTACAACCAATTTGCCTATAAAAAGATGAAAGATCTCACCACAGGAAAAAATTTGCGCGCTGAACTCAATTACGTCAGCGGGATTGAAGCCATGGCTCAATGGAAATACGCCGCCGCCTATGAGTATTTCAAAAAAGCCTATGCATCAGACCCGGATTCCGTGAAAATCAAGATCGCCTTATCCGAATCAAAACAGAAACGCCTGAAAATTCTCCAAACCTGTTATCCGGCCTCCCTGATTGTAGAAAAGGAAAATCCGGCCAAGGCAAAAATCCTGTGGAAAAAAATCATCGACCTTGGCCCCGAAGGGAATGAATATTACGAAAAGGCCATCAAAAAACTGGAAGGATAAGCCAGATTCTTTCTTGTGCTTTCTATAAAAAACGTTATAATACGGACTTTTTATCCCCCAAAAGGGAAATCGAATAAACAATATTTCCTGAACGAATGAATATAGTGTTAATAGATGATGACGAGCAATTTGTTTTTATCATCAAAACTCGTCTTGAATCAAAAGGGTACCATGTTTGTTCGGGCAAAACGGCCCATGAAGGGATGCGGCTCTCCCGAGAGGAAGATCCGGATATCATCATATTGGACATCATGCTGCCGGACATAGACGGATTTGAGGTCTGCTCGCGTTTAAAAGAGGACCCGCTCACCTGTGACCGGCCGATCCTGATGGTGAGCGAAAAAAATACGATGAGAGACCGCTATAGCGCGGCGAAAGTCGGAGCTGAAGATTACCTGATCAAACCCTTTGAATTTGACGACCTGATCCATAAAATAGAAAACCTGATTAAAAAGAACCATAACATAAAAACGGCGAACAGGCTGAACAAAGTTTTAGTGGTCGACGATGCGGTCACCATTCGCCATATTTTAGCCAATTTTTTAAAGCAGATCGATTCATCCGTGTCCGTACTGGAAGCCACGGACGGGGAATCGGCGCTGGCACTTCTTGAAAAGGAAATGCCGGATTTAGTTTTGGTTGATTTCAATATGCCGTTGATGAACGGCATGGATTTCGTTAAAAAGGCCAAACAAAAAAATAAATTCAGACAAATTCCCATTATCATGGTGACAAAAGAAAACAGTTCGGAAAGGATTCAGGAGGCTTTTGCTGCCGGAGTGAGCGGTTACCTCACCAAACCTTTCACGCAAAAAAGCCTCGTACAGGCTATTAATCGTTTAACAGATGGAGACAGCTGAACATGACATCAAAAACGAACCCTTACCTGGAGAACATATTGAAACATGAGAAATATTTTTCTTCATACTGCCACTTGAATGATTTTCCCATACTGGTATTGAACGCTTCCCTGAGAATCATCGCCGCCAATCCGAAAGCGTCGGAATTCTTCAAGTTATCGCCTTCGGAAATCAAGAAGAAAAGTTTCTATTCCCTCACCCCTGGTTCTGAACAAAAAGAATGGAAAAGCAAATTGATCCTTCACCAGAAAAAGGAACATTGCGCCTTTGATATTCCTTTGATGAATCATTCAAAAGAAGTCCAACTCTATCGTGTGACGGTCTGCCGGCTTTCCCCGGCAGCTCATAAGGCTGAACTGTATGCGGCGACCATCTACACTTCCAACGAACATGTTTCACTCATTAAAAACCTCAAAAATCAAAATAAAGAATTGACCGAACAGGCGAAAAAAATGGTGGAGATCAACCGGAAAATTGTCAGTTCTTACGAAAATGTCAAGAAACAATACGAAGACCTTCTTCATTATCAGGAAGAAAACATCAAGGTGGAACGGCAAAAAACGATCATTGAGATGGTGGAGGTTTTCCAGGACAAGATCAATAAACCGCTCACAAGGATTCTGGATGATATTCAAAAAATCAACGATTCCGAAAAAAAGCTGAATTCGGCCGTGGTCAAACGGCTGAAACTGATCGAGGAATCCGTTGAAAACATCATGCGCGTCATCAGCCATATCGCAGAAGTCAAAGACATCAAAAAAATGAAATACATCGAACTATCTGAAACTTAAAAAACGGTTCTCTAGCCTTGATACCCAATTATTACAGAATCAATCTTTCCAATAAAATCCCGTCTCTTTCTTTTTTACAGAAACCGGTGGACATCATCTTGGTTATTCCTGCTGACTGCACACAGCCGAAAGCAGGACAGATATTCCGTTCCATTTTTGAGCTGAAATCCCGCTACAATTCCGGCCGTTCTTTTCTGATTTTCTGCGCAAGCGACACACCCCCCGCTTCAAAGGTCTCGCCAATGGCCGCCCTATGGGACTATTTTTTAAGCCAAAGCGACATCCGGGACCAGCACGATATGTTTTTTGTTGAAATCTGTTTTTCCAAACCCGCCCCTTTGTACGGCTCCCTTTTACAGATCATTTTTAAAATCATGAAACCCATTCCTTTTCTTTATTCCATGGTGATCAACCCGTCTGAGACGGATTTCTCCTTTCCTTCCGCTTTCAAACTCAATCTTCTTCTGGAAAGCGGCATTTTAAACAAAACCGATTTAAACATCG
This sequence comes from Candidatus Auribacterota bacterium, assembly GCA_016932965.1. Taxonomy (GTDB): domain Bacteria; phylum Auribacterota; class JAFGBW01; order JAFGBW01; family JAFGBW01; genus JAFGBW01. Next base: position 9,793 of record JAFGBW010000072.1, on the reverse strand, counting down.
CCGCCTACACCATCCCTTTTTACAAGGGATTCATGACCAACTTCTGGATGATGCCTCTGAGCTATCTTTTCGGCAGACAGCTGCGGAATCCCGCTTCCCCGGATTTCGCGTTTTCCGCCGGCTGTCTCAATTACTGGCTGAAACTGAAATGGAAAGATTTTGCTTTCATGAGTTCCTGCCATCTCTTTTTGACCTTTTCTGTTTTTTCTTCAGGGCTGCGCATTCATGAATTTTTCCTCGGAGACCATGACGGCATCGGTTTCTTTTCCGGAAAAGAAATTCCGGAATTGATCCGGACCGGCCTGCAACTCCTTTCCGCTTACAAAAATTTCATCCGCAAGGGAACATCCCTGATTCCGGGCCACAATCCCATTCCTTCTTCCATTCCTTTTCATATCTATAGTCCATCCGACCTGGATGAGACGCTGCGAACCTACCATCATTGCCAGTGCGAAAAAGAAAGGGAGGCCGTCTCGCTCCTCAAATATCATTCCCATTTTCAAGCCAGAATCAGGGAGAGTTTATTATCGCTTTTCTCAAAGGGCCACCATCAGAAAAATGAGGAAACCCCGACGGAACCCTGGCCCGCGCTTCTACATTCAATACTCCAATCTTATCTGCAGATGAAATCATCCCGTCATCAATTGGAGAAGGAAAAAATCTTAAACTGTCTTTTTTACGCCAAGGCCCGGAATTGGGCGGCTGAGATCCGGCAGCTCATCCAGGTGACCAAGCATAAAGCATTACAGGATGAATCCAGAGGCTGCCGCTGGGCCGGCGGCGAATCAGGCCAGTACTGGCACATTCATGACCAGCATGAGAAAAAACTGCATGAGGACGCATTACGCTTCTATCACCTGAAACATCATCTGTTTCCCGGCTGATATATGAGACCGTTCGCCGCTGTTGTCTGTATCCTGTTATCTTTAAACACGGGCTTTTCAAACCAAACCGTGTCGTCTTCCACGCAACCAACTCATGTCATCTTCCATGTCCAGGACCTGTATGGAAAACAAATTGAGCCCCCTTCCACCCCCGTACGGCTCCGGCTGCTTCTTTTCTTTTCCAAAAAACACGCGTCCCGTTTTGAAAAATTCAAAAAGGAAATTTACGATCAGATTTACGATAACCCCAAAATCCAGATCCTTTTGGTCCTTCAAAAAACCGGCATCAATCCGATGATGAGGAAAAAGCTCAAAAGGGAGCTTTTAAAAGAATTCGAAAACGAAAACCTCTTGAGAAAGGAACAATTGAAGAAACTTTTCCCTGCGATGGAGGATGAGCCGCCCGGACTTCAGCTTATTCCGGATTGGGACGGCTCCTTTTCCATTTCCCTGAAAATCAATCCCGCGCTGAAAAAACCCCTGGCTCTTTTTGTGGATAAAGACGGAAAAGGACTGATTTCATTTTCATCCGATCAGATTCAGGAATGCCTGAAATGGTTAAAAAATAAGGGAGACATCCAATGACGGAAAACACATTCGAACAAATGATGGAGGAAATCGAGTCCATCGTTGCAGCAATGGAAAAAGGGACATTGAGCCTCGATGATTCCCTGAAAAATTACGAGAACGGAATGAAACTCATCCAGGCGTGCACAAAAAAACTGCTTGCGGCTGAAAAATCCATCAAAATCATGGAAAAGGATTTCCAGAACAATCTGAAGGAAGCTGAGTTTGATGAACACGAAAAACAGGACGGATCCGAAACGGTGAATGCCTTTGTCGAAAAGACCGGCATGAAAAAATCTCCTCAGACAAAAAACTTAAAAAAACGGATTGCCCACCCGGAATCCGTACAGGAAAAAGAGACTGACCCGAATGATCCTGACCTGGACCTGTTCTAAGTCCTGTATGAATAAATGGATACCTGAACCAGGGCCTTTCAAATCTCGTAACACAGGCCCGTAATCATGACTTGAGAACCGAAAGTAAATATACTGCCGGCAGAGCCGTTATCTTTAAAATATGAAACCCCTCAAAACGATTCATTTTAATAAATAAACTGTGAAATATTTACATTTTTATTTTTCACCACGGAGGACGCGGAGAACACGGTGGGTAAGACTTATGTGCATTCAGTTCTAAATTTTTGAGTTATAACGTCATTTTATCATCTCAATTGATAACTAAAATGCATAACTTAAAATTTTTTCCTGAATTTTCTCCGTGTCCTCCGTGGTGAAAGGTTTTTTTTATAAATTTCCTGAATTGTCAAACTTTGCTATTCCAAATCCTGTGGCGGTGGTTTACCGGATTAATTAAAATGGCGAAGACAAAACATTATTTATCCTTATCAAGAACCTTCATTCCATGAACAAAAAGAAAATCCGTCTTGATCAGAAAGTCGTTGAATCACAGCTGGCGGATTCCAGAGAACAGGCCAGGCGTCTTATTCTGGCCGGACAGATTTCATGCGGAAGCCAGGTCCTTTCAAAGCCGGGCATGCTGGTGAACAGCGACACGCCTTTGAAACTGAAGAATCCTGAAAAATACGTGAGCCGCGGCGGGCTGAAACTGGAGGGCTTTTTTCTGGATTTTCCGCTCAACGTCAAAAACGCCCTCTGCCTCGATATCGGTTCCTCGACCGGCGGATTCACGGACTGTCTTCTGCAAACGGGCGTAAAACGCGTCGTCTGCGTGGATGTGGGACAGGGTATCCTGCACTGGAAACTCCGGACGGACCCCAGGATCACGGTCCATGAAAAAATAAACGCCCGTTATCTGACCAGGGAAACCGTTGGAAATGACTTTGACCTGGCTGTGATCGATGTCTCTTTCATATCCTTAAAACTGATCCTCCCGCCTGTTTTCCCCCTCATCCGGAAAGACGGGCATCTCTTGTGCCTGGTGAAACCCCAGTTCGAAGCCGGCCGTAAACATGTCTTAAAAGGCGGAGTCGTCCGTTCAGAACTTATCCAGAAAGAATGCGTGGATAACATCATCGCCTTCGGACAAACACTCGGCCTCACCCTGTACCATTTTGCCCCCTGCCGCCTCAAAGGCCCCTCAGGTAATCAGGAGTATTTCGTTCTGTTTGGAAAAGGGTAAAATAAATGCGGGAAAACTTTTCTTTTCCAAAGAAAATCACCGGCGCGCTTCATTTGACTTGAAACAAGTCAAATGAAGCGCGGAAATCATTTTATAAACAGACGATTAACTTTTTATAAATTATATATTCAGTTAGAAAAAAATTCAGCTTCCTGATCTGATTTCATGAGATCCCCCCTTTTTTTTAATTCTGGTTAATTATCGCCCTTAAAAGATGGGATTTAACGAGATAAACATAATATAAAATTGTTCCGCCCTCATGGGAACAGAATGTTCCCGTGAGGGCGCCAATAAAAATTTTTTGTAAGCGAAGACAAGGATGTCGGAGCTTGGTGACCAAAGGAAACCCGTAAGGGCAAGGCCAGGATGGCCGCAGCAAAAGGGTGCGGGAAGACCTTTTTTATAAAAAAAGGTCTTCCCGCATTTTTCCCTTTTTCATAATAAACTCCATTTCCCCTAGGTAACTGAGGGGAAATGGAGGAAGACGACGGTGCCGCGGTTGAATTTGGAGCGGATATCCAGAATGCCGCCGTGGAGGTCCACAATGTGCTTGGCCACGGTGAGTCCTAATCCGATGGACTCCTGGTGCAGATATCCTTCACGGGAATCTTTGGAAAAATAAGCGTCCAAAACATGGGGTAAATCGTTTTCCTGGATTCCTTTTCCCTGGTCCTGAATTTCGATCACATACTCAGTATGGCTTTTCATGAGTGCCATACGAATCAATTGATTTCTGGCGGAAAACTGGATGGCATTTTCGAGCAGACTCCCGATGGCGATACTCAGATATCTTGGGTCACAGGCAATATAAGCCGGTTTATTATTGGTCTTTTCGACGTATTCCAGTTTTTTATCTTCACTTTCAGCCAGTCTGCTGAAAGACTGAAGCAATTCAGTCATGACGGGTCTCAAATCCATCCTGGTCAGTTCAAGCTCTGAAACAGGCTCCAGATAAATTTTCCATCTTCTTAATCTCTGGATGTCCCATTCCGTCTTATGACAGGAATCCTGAATGGCGTTCAAAAGGAGTATTTTGTCGTCATTGGAGAGATGGGTGGAGACTTTGATGGTTTCGGCTGCGGAAAAAACGGCCGTCAGGGTGTTTTTGATATCATGGGTGATCCGGCCAAGGAATTGGGCCTGACGATGACGAATGTCTTTGGGCTTTTCCATACCGGATTTGGGACTCCTTGACTGATGAATTCTAACTTATTTCCTGACAAATGGAATACAATAAAAATCTAATCTTCTCCATCTAAAATACAACTTTCTCTTTCTCGGATGCAACCATTCACAGCTCATCGGCAAAAATGGGTTCAAAATGGGAAAACAGTCTGTACCCCAGAAAAAACACTAAAAAAAGAATGATCCCGCTCGAAAGGATCCATACATTGAAATGCAGGGGGACCTGAAGAAACGCGAGCCGGTACAGGCAAACCAGGCTGGTCATGGGATTTAAGAAAGCCAAATCCCTGAAAGCAACGGGAATCTGGGTCAGGGGATAAATAATGGGAGTCAAAAAAAACCATGCCATCATGGCCACGCTCAACAGATGTCCTGTATCTTTGAAATACACATTGCAGGTTGATACGATCAAAGAAAGTCCCAGGACAAAAATGAATTGCAGCGGTAAGAGCGGTAACAGCCAAAACAGGTAAACAGATATGCCGCCCTGAAGAAGGGGCAGACAAAGGATGAGAACCGCCAGAGAAAGGAGATAGTTGACGAGGTTGGCCAACACAGTCGACAGGGGCAGGATGATTCTGGGAAACCGGATTTTGGTGACAAGGGTTGAATTTCCGGAGATGGTTTCAACGGAGTCGCCCAACGTCATGGAGAGAAAATGCCAGGGGATGACACCGGAAAGAAGCTCGGCCAGATTCATCTGAAAACGCATCAGACGGATAAAAAAATAGTAAATAAAAATGAGGAAAAGAGGATTCAAAAGCGTCCACAAAAAACCCAGCGCTGAATTCTTATACCGGATTTTTAAATTTCTGATCACGAGATTCCATAAGAGTTCCCGGTAAAAGTATAAGGATTTCAGCAGTGAATACATGGAGTGACCTTATCAGAAATCATAATGATCCCGGAGCACCTTTTGAATTCGAAAACTGGAATCCTTTATGTCCAGGCTTTTGGAGATGATATCCCTCACCCGGTAATGACGGATGGCCTCCATTTCATCCTGGGTTAAATCTCCCGTGAAAGCGGAGAGAATGATCACCGGCAGTTCTTTATCTTCCTCCCTCAGCTTCTTTAAAAAAGCCAGACCGCTTAAAGCGGGCATCACCAGATCCAGGATAATGAGGTGAGGGCAGATTTTTTTGACTTTCTCCAGACAATCAGAAGCATCGGAAAAGAGATAGACCTGGAATCCCTCGTCCTCCAGGTAAGATTGGATCAATTTCAGCAAGGCAGGCTCGTCATCAAGAACCATTATTTTAATATCGCTTCTGCTGATCATATAGAAATATCAACCTCTGTCATTTCCGCGTTTTATTTTTAAAGTTATACCGAATGATGCCGCTTTTCAATGAAAAAGAAGGGTTGCTCAAGGAAATAGGCCCCCGGGTCCTGTTTTATTATTAATAAATAGATTGCCTTCACTACGAAGAGCACGGAAGAGAAGTGGAATTGACAATCAATATGACTCCCGCAGAGGCGCGGAGAAGCAGAGAAAACCGGGATCCATGTGGTCGAGTCATAAGATGACGGGAATTTTTCAGACCGGATTGCTGCGTACTTCGTACTTGCGCTTCGGACTCCCCTCTCGGGTCCAGGACAGGTTCTGTTAATCCTGTTGAAAAAATTTATCTTTCCATTCCTCTGCGCCTCTGCGGGAGCAGTTATTTTTTACGAGCGCCAGCGAAACCACTCCGCCCCTCCGTGGTGAAATGATTTCTTTTATAACCCCGGAATGATCAAACTTTACCGATCCAAAGGCTGTACCGGCGGTTTACGGAATGAATGATTTAAATGGGTGTTTGACACATAGGGATGATATTTACATAAATTATGATTAAAATTGTTTGAGCACCCAAGGTTTTTTTTGGTAAAATTCTCTGTTTTCACATGGAATCAAATAAAAACAGGTAAACATGCCGGAAGAAACAGAAACGTTTAATGAAAAAAGGCTTTTTGCCAGGATCCAGGGCAACTTTAAAATCTCCCTGTCACAAGGGGGAGGACAAATCGAGGTCCCGGCTATTGACCTGAGTTTATCCGGTTTGAGATTCAGATCGCCGAGAAATATTCCCTTGTTCAGGGAAGTAGCGCTGTCACTTGATCTCAAAGAACCCGACAAAGTCACGGAATTAACCTGCAACGGAATCATTGTACGAAGCGAAAAAGGGGACTTGGAAGATTATTACAACATCGCTCTCACTTTCATTGACCTGAGCGACCAGGATAAAAACCATCTTGCCCTTTTTCTGGAAAAATTTCAGAACCGGCAAACCAAATAAAGTGATCACCCTATGACAACGCCAATCAAAGAATATCTGAAATCCATGGTAGAGACGGGGGCATCGGACCTGCATTTAAAAGTGGGGTCCCCTCCCATATTACGGGTAAACCATGAGCTCGTGCCTTTAGGCAATGAAATCATCAACCCTGAGCGTTCAAGAGAGCTGGCTTATGAGCTGATGAACCCGATTCAGAGCAAACGTTTCGAGGAACAACTGGAACTGGATTTCGCTTATACAGTACCGGGCATGGGACGATTCCGTACCAATATTTTCATTCAAAGGGGCTCCATCGGCATCGTGATGCGTTTTGTCAAGACATCCATCCCTCATTTTCACCAGTTGAATCTGCCTGAGATTCTGGGTAATTTCAGCTCCCAGGAAAGAGGGATAGTCATGATCACCGGCGCCACCAATTCAGGCAAGTCCACAACACTCGCTGCGATGGTGGATTACATTAACCGGCATTCCAAAAAACACATTATCTCGGTTGAGGACCCGATTGAATATCTTCACCAGGACCGCCTGAGCATCATCAATCAAAGGGAAGTCAGGATCGACACCTTGTCTTTTCATGACGCGTTGAAACACATTCTGCGTCAGGACCCGGACGTGATTGTGATCGGCGAAATGAGAGACGCGGACAGCTTTACAGCGGCGCTGCAGGCGGCGGAAACAGGCCACCTGGTCTTGACCACCCTTCACGCGAGCTCCGCTTCGAACTCGGTCGACCGGATCCTTGATTTCTTCAGGGACGCGGAGTCCCGCGACCAGGCCAGGCTGCAGATGGCAAATAACATCGTGGCGGTTGTATGCCAGAGACTGCTCCCCATCAAAGAAGGCATGGGTCTGATTCCGGCGGTTGAAATCATGACCGGCTCTCCGGTTGTCAAAAAAATCATCCATGAAAATAACCTGAAAAAATTAGCCCAGGCTATTTCTTCCGGTCAGGACGCCAATATGAGTTCCTTCAACCAATCCATATTGAAACTCATTCAATCCGGCCTGATTTCCGAGGAAGTGGGACTGGCGCATGCGACCAATCCCGAAGCGCTGCGCATGAATCTTCAGGGGATATTCCTGGATGACGGAAAAAAGATTTTATCCTAATAAGGTTGCGGCACAGAGGGAAGACTATTCCTTTCAAAAGGAAGTCATTTCTACAAGAGGAACGTCTTGAATATCGGAAAGAACATTGCCATGATCCGTTCCCGGTTAGCGCTCAGCCAAAAGGAATTGGCGAACCGGTTGAATGTCTCAAAGGCCACTGTTTCTCTATGGGAAAGCGAAAAAAAATATCCTTCGCGTAAAAATTTCGAAAAGCTCCTGACGCTTCTGAAGCTGAAACCCCAGGATTTATTCGAACCCGCTCTGGATCAGCAGTATATTCTTCAGCATCAGCTTTCCTTTCAACCCACATTCTATCCCATCAAGAACGGCCTGGATTTACGAGTGCAAATGGAAAAATTATCCAAAGATGACGTGGCCTCTCTCAAAAAAGCCGTGCAATTGCTGAAAGTGATGTTTCCCGAGTCCTGATCCGCCGTGTAAAATCAGAACTTTTTCCACCACGGAGGGGGGAGAAAAAATATCAAATTGAGAATTTAGAATTAAGAATTGAGAATGGTTGGCGGTTGCTGGTGAATCAAAAATTGACACCGGGCGAAGCGAGGCAAGATTCTCTCCGTGTCCTCTGTGGTTAAAAAATATGTTAAAACTTCACTACTTTCCGGTTTATCTTTTTCTCTATCGTGTCCAATTTGCGCAATGTTATAGAATTGTGAATCGAGAAGCGAGAATTATTCCGGTCTTTGGCCTCCATCCCTAATAGGACTCCCTATCGGTTGCCTTTTTCGCTGCACAACGAGACAGAAGGGCTGCAAGGCAGTCGAAAATTTCATCCTTCCCGTTTAAAACGCCGAAGACTTTTCTTTAAATTCTTAATTCTCAATTCTCAATTTTAAACTTCCTCCCCCCTTTTTCTCCGTCGTGCTTTCCAAAGACTTTTGAATGATGGCGAACACAGTGGACTCCGTATCCCTTTCCTTGAACCGGTCCGGAATGGTCTTATTGATGAGATATCCTGTCCAGGGCAGCAATAAAAACAAAGCGATCAGAATACGCCCTATAGCCGGATGGATTTTTTTCAGGACCAAAGAAACCGTCAGTCCTCCCCACAGGCAATAAAAAGGGATAAGGACCAGGCGGTACCGGGCAAGGACAGGCGCCAGGATGAGGGACAAGGTTAGAAGTAAAAACAGTTTCGCGAGAAACAGATGCTTTCCCCCCCTGATTACGTACAGAAAACCCGGCACTGCTAAAAGAAAAAGATGCGGATAATTGGGCAGGACATTCAGCCAGGAAAACGTTTTCAAAAAATAATACAGATTCAGGTTGTTATAAGGTTCCAGGAAATCAAAAAGGCAGAGTATCTTCTGTATCTGCCTGATGACAAAACCGAACCGGTCAGGATACCCGGAGATGATGAGCCAGAGAGTGCGGAAAAAATCACCGCGGCCTTCTTTCAGATAATGGCCCATGGAATCGGGCAGACACATGTAACAGGGGGTTGAATCAAAAGCATTGCCTTCGATCAGGCTTTCGATCAGGCGATTGGAAAGAGAAAGAACAGGGAGCCCGCATAATCCGTTTCTGATAAACAACGGGGCAAGCGCCAGGAGCATGCCTGCCAGAGAGGATGCCGTTTTCTTTAAGCTGAAACCCCGGGAAGAAGGCTGGAGAAAAAGAAACAAAAAAGGCGCCAGGATCAGAAAATTCTCCCGGGTCAGGATACCGAACCCCAGAAACAATCCGGCCAGAAAAGCAGGGATAAAACCGGAATTTTGTCTTGATACAACCACCCATAAAATGATCCAGCATAAAAAATGGACGGCCAGAAAATCCCTCAGAAAAAAATACTCATAACAGACAAAGGGAAAATAGAGCATACCCAAAAGTCCCGCAAAAAAAGCCCCGGAGGAGCCCATGAGCTTTTTCGCGGCAAGGTACAAGATGATGCCTGATCCGATTCCGATTCCGTGCTGAACAATCCTGATCCAGTCGAAATGCCCGCGGATAAACGTCAGCATTCCAGCCAGCCAATAGGGATAAAGCGGCGCCTGTTGAAACACCAACTCCCCCCCCCACCATTCAATCCATTGAGATATAGGTGCGATGGGCTGCATCCAGCCGTGATAAGGATGCCATGGATGGAGTCCCAGCCAGTCTCCGCCGGCAATCAGACGTGCCCATTTCAGGTTTCCTGCCATGTCAGAC
>JAFGBW010000071.1 GCA_016932965.1 Candidatus Auribacterota bacterium | reverse complement strand
TCCGGTTTCAGTTCTTCGATATGAAAGATGAGTTCCTTAAATGCCAGGGAAGCTTCCTCAAAACACTCCGTCTGCTGGATCATGTAAGTGAAGAATTTGGTTTCACGCGGCAGGAGCAAATCCAAAATATAAAATCCCATACTACCATCCTTTTAAAAATGGGTTTTACGTATACTAAAATGATGCTGATAGGCAAAGGAAAAATATTGTTGTTTTTCAAGAAATGCCTCATCATGAAAAGAATGAAATACGCCAGTTCATTCTTAACCAGGAGTCAGGCTATCCTCCTTGCTTCCGGACTGTTCGTTTTGTTTTTGGGACTAGCGGGACTGTTTTTTCCTGTTCATGCCGGGGTATTCCTGTCCCGTCTCCCGGGACAATTCATGCCGTTGTTCGCCGCCCTGATGATTCAGGTGTCTTGCGTTATGACCGGAGAAATACTTCTCAACGCGGTCAGGATTTGTCCGCCCCGACCGATCCGTTTTTTTGTTAACATGCTGGTGGGGATGCAGGTGTGGATCTTCCTGACCCTGATACTAGGTTTCAGTTCACTGCTGTATTCCAGCCTTTTCTGGGGGCTGATGATTTTTTTTAACGGCTGGTTTCTGATCAGGCATCAGGAGAAAATGAGGGGGATAATCACGGACATCAACAGAAGATATCATCTCTACGGTGAAAAAATCCTGTGGGTTTTGACGGGGTTGCTCATGCTGATCCTGTTTGCGAACGGCTACTCCCCCTTTTCCTGGTATGACAGCCTGGTGTATCACATGGCCGTTCCGGCCAAATACATGCAGGCCCATTCGATTCATTACATTCCCGGAAACATGTATTCGAATTTTCCGATGAATGCTGAAATGCTGAATCTGAATTGCCTTCTTCTCGGCCGGGAACTGGCCGCCAAATTTCTCATCGTATTTCAGATCCTTTTTATTCTTTTCATGTGTGCCGATTATATCTTTGAGAAAACGGGAAACGGATTCATCACTCTTTTTGCCGTCGGATTCATCGGTTCCAATCAGGAGGTGTTCAAACAAATCATCCAGGGCAATATCGACCTTTTTGTCTCCTTTTCCTGCTGCGTTTATCTGTTCCAGATTCATTACGCCTCTTTTCAGGACCGGAAGGATTTTATCTTAACAGGAATATTAGCCGGTATCACAGCCGGGTTTAAATACCAGGCGGGCCTTTTTTTTGTGTTGCCCGGACTGGTGTATCTGGTGATCAGGCTGCTGAGACAAAACCTCTCATTACGGAACATGCCTTGGACTTTTTTGACAGCCGCCCTGGTATTTTTTCCCTGGCTGTTGAAAAATCATCTTTTGACCGGCAATCCTGTTTTTCCATTTTTCAGCCGATTTTTTGATACGCTGAACTGGGATGATTTCAGACATCAGCAGTTCATCCGGTTTCACAAGGGAACCGGCATCAATCTGCCGCTCTTGTTAAAAAAATTATTTTCCGACCTGGACGGAAGCCTCATCCCGCTTTCTTTCTTTCATGGAGAGTTAAGCCTGGTCCCCCTGCTGGTTGTGCCCGTATGGGGGATGTTTTCTATCGGGGATATCCGGTATCTTTTACCGGTATATCCCATTCTGATGTCATGCGGGATCGTTCATTTTAAGGGCTTCCTGCAGAAAAGATTCTGGAAGCCGTTAACGATGTTGCTCGTCATCTATCTGTTCATGCGAATCACTGCTGTTTTCCTGCTGAATTATCAAATCGTTCCCTATGCCCTTGGACTGAAATCGGCGGCGGAACGGCTGTTCACCCTCAATGATCCCTATTTCAAAGTCCGGGAATATCTGAATAAGACACTTCTGCCCCGGCATCACATCCTGATGATTGCCGAGGCCAAAACCTACGGCTGTCATTTTAACGTTTATGCCTCCACGCTGTATGATAAAAATCTGCTTGAGGATGTGCTGAGAGATTCGGATGACATCGGTCAAGTGTTGCAGCTCATCAAAGACAGGGGATTCACGCACATTCTGTTCAATCTTTCCGAATGGACCAGGCTCCAGGATTCCTACCAAAGCCGGTATCCCGCCGTTGCCGGTTATGCTTTTGCTCCGGGATCCAAGGAGGAGTCATTATACTACCAGTTGTTGAATGTCCTGAGACAAAAAAATGTTTTGCCGGAGGAACTGGCAAAATGGTTTGTATTATTCCGGCTTTGATTCCATGAAAATATTACTGATCAATCCTTATTGTGTTTCTGACGGGATCACCCCCCCGTTGGGTTTAGGTTTTTTAAGCGGTGCTGTGAACGATATTGCCGAGGTGACGATTCTGGATCTGATCAAGGAAAATGAAAAAGGGACAGGAAAACTCATCGCCTTCATCAGGCAGGGCCGTTACGATCTGGTCGGGTTCAAAACGATTGAACCCAATTACCTGCGCGTCAAGGAATACCTCAGGAAGATCAAAGAAACTGTTCCCGCTGTCATTACGGTCGTGGGCGGTCCCCAGGCTTCCATTTTACGGGATAAAATGGCGGATTTCTATGACAGGGATGCGGATTTCATCATCTGCGGGGAAGGTGAGATCAGTTTCAGGGAACTCTGTCTTGTCTTGATGAAACACCAATGTCAGCTGGATACTGTCAGACTTGATGAATTGTCAGGAATATCCGGTCTGCAGACAAGGATCAACGGATTCGCGATCACGAATGAGTTTGTCCCCATCCGGGATATTTCAGGATTGAAAGTTGATTGGACGGCATTGAAACCGGACGAGTATCCGCCTGTTCCCCACGCGGGTTTTTCCAGCCGTTTCCCGGTCACATCCGTGGCCATTTCAAGGGGATGTCCCCACCACTGTTCCTTTTGTGCCGCCCATAACGTGATGGGCAGGGAAGTGAGATACAGGAGTCTCGAAGTGGTGATCAGGGAGATCAGGACGTTGACGGGGCAATATGGAATGAAGGAACTGCACATTATCGACGACAATTTCATTACGGATACCGCGTACGTTGAAGCTTTCTGCAGAAGATTGATTGAGGAGGGGTTCAATCTCAGGTGGTCTCTGCCCAATGGGACCCGTCTGGAACATTTGAATGATTCCCTGCTGGACCTCATGAAGCGGTCAGGACTTTATTCCTTATCGGTCGGGATTGAATCTGCCAGCCTGAGAATATTGAAATTGATGCATAAGAATCTGGATCTGGAAAAGACAGCGGAAAGGATACGGCTCATAAAAAAACACGGTATCCTGGTTACAGGCTTTTTTATTTTAGGTTATCCGACGGAAACCAGGCGGGAAATGATGGAAACCGTGGATTTCTCCCTTCGGATTCCTTTGGATCTCGCGAATTTCATGCTGTTTCATCCTTATGAAGGTACGGAAGCCTATGAGCAGGCCAGGGATTCGATTAAGACCGCCATGGATTCCACCTTTGCTGATGTGGCTTTCATTCCTTCCGGTCTGACTGAGACAGAATTGAAAAATATCCAGCGTTACGCCTTCCTCCGCTTCTATTTGAGACCCAGGATTTTTATTCATCTGCTTCGTGAAATCATTGAGATGCAGGGTAAAAAATATATTTTCCGGAGAATCCTGCGCTGGTTGTTTTAAATAATTGGGTGAATCATTACAGCCTTTGGACGCTAAAAGTTTGACAAATACGGAAAGAGTTATCAGTGTTGAGTTTTAAATTTTGAGTTTAAATGAATTTTTTTATTCCAACTCATAACTCACCATTCCAATCCCTCCGTGTCCTTCGTGGTGAATAAATATTTTATTAATAATATAACAGTACCCAGGATCACGTGACTTTGAGTAGCTTTACTATAGAGGCTTTCTGCCGATAATCATTTCAAGCCTCCTTTACCTCTGGAGGAGATAACCGACTATTTTTCTTTCCCTGAGGGAATATCTTTATTGGTCCGAACGACCGTCCTCTCATAGATCTGGCAAAGCGTGACACCCTGCACTTCTTTCTTATAAACAGGCGTGCTTTCACGGAATAAATCTCTGAGGGTTTCATCAAAAAATTCCCGAGCATAAAAAAGAATAATCCAGTCAGCCTCATCGGGTGTCTCCACTATCCGGATATCCGGCCGGAAAAGAGCGAGGTCTTGGTATAATTGCCTCACATACGGGCTGGTCGGAGTCAGTGTGATTTTTCCGTTTTCTCTCAGATGATCATTGATATATTGGATGATTTCAGGAGAAAAAGATAAATCCGCGTCATTGATCGGCAGCCCTGTTTTCACGGCTCCTTTGATGCCTCCTGCGGCGGCATTGTAATAATTGGAAAGAGAATCCCTGTATTTGACAACCGGAAGAAAATTGCATGCAAAAAAGACGGCAAGAAGGAAAAGGGCAAAACGTTTGGCGGGAGAAGCGCTCCATGAATAACACGTTTTCATGCCTGTGGTGCTCAAGATGGCTGCGAAAGGGTACAAGGGAAGAAGAAAGCGGATTCCTGCGTATTTGGGGAACACCGGGAGCATCATGACCACCGCGAGGCAGATCACATTGACAACGCATAGAAACATAAAGGGATCCTTTTTTCTGTTATGAATACCGCTCAACAATCCTATGGTGAAGAAGAATAAAATACCGGAAGGGAGGCTGGTCAAAAATAAAACGGGTGTATAGTGCCAGGGAATGGATGAATGGTCTTTTTGATAGATCCGCCCCAGATAATATACGGGAATACCTGACGGCAGTTTTTCATATGCATTTTCAGGATGAAATTTTTTCTGGAACAGGCTCACCCTGGCGTATTTATTCAGGAAATAATTGTTAAGTTTTTGAGTCGTATCGTGATAAAACCAAGGCCATAATGCCATGAACAGCATGAAACCAAAAAGCAAAAGAAGAAAGATTTTTTTCAGTGTTTTTAAAGGTTCATAAAACAGTCCCCAGATAAAGGCAGGAAAAACAGCCATGGCCCCTGTGAATTTCGTCAAGTGCAGCGCCCCGTAAAAAAGACAGGAGTGAATGAAATACTTCGCGTTTTTTGTTGTCATGAAATAGGTACAAGTCATTGCTAGCCATAAAAAGGCAACCGGGAAATCGAGCATGGCTGTATGGGTATAAGTGAGAAATCTGGGAAAACACTGCAGAATTAGAATGGTGAGCCTGGCGGTATTTTTCGAATAGAGGGAATCCAGAAAGATAAACAGGCCCAGGTTAAACAAGCCATACAAAAAACAGTTGAAGAAGCGGGCTGAATCCAGTAATCCCAGCTGGTTGTTGAAAAGAACATGGAAAAGGCCAAAGCCCAGTTTGGCCAAGGGGGGATGTTCATGGTTGATATTCCAGTACTGGTTGATATGAACAGGAGAGAAGGATTCAAGGGAAAGATTCCGGAACCATTCGAGATACCTTATGCCGCTTAAGATATAGCTGGGTTCATCCCATCCGATGCCTATCGGCTGCATCAGATAAAAGGTGAGTGCCATGGGGATCATGGTCACGGACAACAGTTCCATGATGTTGATGAATCGAATACGGGGCTGTTTCATAGGCTTATTATCAGTTGATCTTGTTCAAAACGGAGTATCCGGTTAACGAACATCTTAATCAATTGTTTCAGGGCATGATAATCGGTTTTTATCAAATAGGCGATGTATTTTCCATCGGTCAGATGGCAGGCCGGAAGAAGGTCTGTATCGTTATTCAGTGTATTTAAAATGAGGTTGACATGGCATGCGTTGTGCTGTATAATTTACGGACGTTTAAAAAAACAACCTATATTTATAACATCATTGTTTTTTCAGGGTGATCATGATGATGCGTGTATTCAATAAAGATCTGATCTATATTATTTCCGGGGGCAGATGGATTTTTTTCTGTTTGCTGTTTTCTTTTATCATCACGGCCGCTTGTCCAAAAATTCTGCAGTTGGAAGAACCGGCCAATCAAAGTGCATTGAAGGATTTTATTGAAGGGGCCAAGCAACTGACTAAAAGAAAGATACAATATGATCCATCCTATTGCAGGATAAACTATCCCGGAGGGGACATTCCGTCTGACAAGGGGGTTTGCACAGATCTTGTCATTCGTGCGTTTCGGAACGCCGGGGTGGATATTCAAAAGGAACTTTACGAGCATTTGCAGTCCAATTTCAATCTGTACATGCTGAATTTTGAAGAGGGGGAAGTACCTGATCCCAGTATTGATCACCGTCGCGTAAGAAATCTGATGGTCTATTTTAGAAATAAAGCAATAGAACTTCCGGTGACCCGACGGTCAAGGGATTATCTTCCAGGTGATATCGTTGTATGGAAAATCAATAACAAACTGCACATCGGCATTGTGGTGGATCTCCCCAGTAAAAACCGTCCAAACCGGTACATGATTGCGCATCACAGCATTAAAAGCGGCCCCAAGGTACAGGACATGCTTTTTGCATGGAAAATGGTGGGTCATTATCGTTATTTCTGAACCGGATTCCTTTTCGGTCCCGTTTGCTGTGGATATTTCATGAAGGAAAACAAATGGAACCCCTGATTTTTTTTATTCCGGGAACAATCTGGGGATTCAAAGATAAGACCTTTGCATGAGTGTCATCCCCCGCGGAGTCGGGGATCCAGAATCTGATAAAATACTGGAGTTCCGTTTGAGTTCTCCTTGTGAAGACGGTGGCGGATTTGATAAGAGAAAGAAGTCTCCCGGTCAAGTGATTCGTTTTTTAAAACGGATGACCGCCATGAAAAAGATCCCGATTCCCATTCCGGACAAGGCGGCCAGTTCAGGCCAAAGGGCGGTGAGCCCTGCTCCTTTTAAAAAAAGTTCCCGGAGTATCTGGATGAAATAACGCAGAGGGTTTATGTAAGTGATCCATTGTATCCAGGCGGGCATGTTTTCAAGCGGATAGAAGAATCCGCTTAAAAGGATGAAGCACACAAGAAAAAACCAGGAGATGAACAGGGCCTGCTGCTGGGTATTCACGAGGGTGGAGATAAAGATCCCCAGCCCCAGGGTCGTCAGAATAAAAACGGCCGCCAGTAAAGTCATGAATGCCAGGTTTCCTAAAAAAGGCACCTTGAACCAAAGCACCCCGAAAGTCATGGCGATGCCCATTTCAATGAATCCCAGAATGGCAAAAGGGATTGTTTTACCTGCAATGAGCTGCCAGGATTTGACCGGAGTCACCATCAACTGTTCCAGTGTGCCCAATTCCCTTTCTCGGACAATGGCCAGTCCTGTCAGGAGCATGGTGATGATGGTGAGAAGGATCGAGATGATTCCCGGTATCATGTAATACACACTTTTGAGTTCGGGATTATACCAGACCTGGCTGTCTGAACGGATTATTTTTGTTTTGACCGCATGGAACGGATCGGATCTTCGATGCAGAGCCATATTTTTTCGGGCGAATTGCAGAAGAATCCGGTTGCAGTATCCGAGGGCGACTGCGCTGGTATTGGAGTTTTGTCCATCCAAAAGGATCTGGATTTCCGGTACGGAGCCTTTTTCGATTTCTTTGCCGAATTGGTCGGGAATCACCAGCGCAATGAGAGCCCGGCCTGCCCTTATTTTTTTTTCGATTTCCCCGTTTTTTCCTGAAAAGGGGACGATGTGAAAATATTCCGTGTATGAGAAATGGTTCATTAAATCGCGGCTGAGATTCGAATGATCGAAATCACAAAGAATCAGATCGAGATTTTTTACATCCGTTGTGATGGCATAACCCAGGATCAGTAACTGGACCAGAGGAATGACAAAAATGATCCTCAGCATATTGCGGTCTCTGGAGACCTGGAGCAGTTCTTTCTGGATCAGGAAGATAATTTTTTTCATGCAAAGCGGATGTTATTATAAAAAATCAGGGTTGTCCGGTGTTTTTTTAATTTATCCGGTTAACCTCCGCTACTTTTGGACTCATAAAGTCAGACAATTCCGGAAATTTTAGAGAAATAATTTCACCACGGATGACACGGAGGGGGCGGGAATTTAGAATTCAGAATTAAGAATTGAGAATGGTAAATGGGGAATAGTGAATGGGAAGGATTAGAATTGTAAGTGTTGAGTTGCGAATTATAAAATCAGATACTACTCCCGCAGGGGCGCAGTGACGCAGAGGAAAACATGATAACTGTCAACCATCAACCATTCACCGTTCACTATTTTTAACTCAACACTCAAAACTCACAATTCTAATTTCTCCGCGCCTCTGCACGAGGAATAATATTTTTTTACCGGACAGGAACCGATATTTATGTATACTTAATCTGTCTTTGATATCTGTCAGGGAGGAAGCATGAAAAAGTTTACGATCAGTTTATGGATATTGGTATTGTCAGGGATTTCTTTTTTTTGCCTGGCGGTCCCGGGGGATGGATACAGGGGGCCTTCCGATGAGGGGATTGACCGGAATCAAATAAGAAAGGCCCTTGCACATCACGGAAGATGGGGCAGAACAGACCGTTATCATGAAGTCTGGATACCCCATGTGCGTCACGGGTGGAGGCCGTACACATACGGGCATTGGATTTATACGGATTTCGGATGGATGTGGATATCGGATGAAGAATGGGGCTGGATTCCTTTTCATTACGGTTGGTGGGTATATGATGTTATATACGGCTGGGTATGGGTGCCGGGATACGTATGGGGGCCTGCCTGGGTTTCATGGCGCTACGGTGACGGATACATCGGCTGGGCGCCGCTCCCTCCTTGTGTTTACTGGGACCCCTATTATGGGATGCGGTATCATGACGGGTGGGAAAATCAGATTCCTTATCATGGCTGGTGTTTTATTAAGGAAAACCGGATCATGGACCCTCAAATTCATCGTCATATCCGCAAGTCTGAGAGAAATCCAAAGATGCTTAAAAGAACCAGAAGGCAAACCCGCTATGAGTTTCATCACAATCATGTTGTGAACCGGGGAGTGGACTTGGACAGGCTTCAAAAGCAGATTGGACGTGAAGTTCCTCATTTCCGCATCCTGGAAGAAAAATGGGAGGAGGGAAAAAAACCCGTCATCAAGATAGACAAGGACAGGATCTATTTCCCGAAACCGGTGAATTTTCCGTCAAAACCTATCGTTTCTTCTCCTCAAACAGCACCCGTGACAAAGCCCTCTGGCACTCCTTCAGAAACAATCCCTTCTGACAAGCCGATCATCTGGCGTTCAAAAACCAGTTATTCCGTTCCGGATCAGAAAACAGAATCGGTTCCGGGGCAGAAAGAGTCGACAAAAACAGCGCCGGTCTTTTTAGGGCCTAAGGCTGTTTACCCTTTAGACGATGACAGCGGGAGCAATATGCCGAGACAATATGAAAGCAGCACTTCCCGGTCCATTTATCACAGCGGAAGAAGCCATTCGATGGTCACGGGGGATCAGCCGACGCAGGCTGAAACAGACTACTCCGAGGAAAAGCAGAATAAAATGATGCGGGTCAGTAAGGGGTATAGCCATTGAAAAAGAAGCACTCCAGGACAGCCTTCATCACAGGCGGGGCAGAAAGGATAGGAAAAGCGATCGCCTTGCATCTGGCATCGGATGATTACAACATTGCGCTGCATTATCATACATCGAAAATACAGGCGGAAAATCTGATTTCAGAAATAAAAAAACTGGGGGTAAAAGGGAAGGGGTTCTGCGCAGACTTTTCCATCGATGAGGAAATGCTGAAGCTTTTTCCGCGGGTGCGGGATGTTTTTCCTGATACGGAACTCATGATCATGAATGCAGCCGTGTTTGAAAAAGCCTCTTTCCTCCAGACAGATTTGTCTCTTTTTGACAGGCATTTCAGCGTGAATCTCAAGGCCCCTTTTTTTTTGATTCGTGATTTTGCCAGACAGGTGAAGAAAGGCCATGTGATCTGCCTTTTGGATTCCAGCATCGCCAATAATAAGGGCGGTTATTTTTCCTATACACTTACAAAAAAATGTCTGGCTGATTTCACGAAAATGGCTGCAAGGGAACTGGCGCCTTCCATCCGGGTGAATGCCATTGCGCCGGGATTACTGTTGCCAAGGACAGGAGAAGAAAAAATATTCAGAATCCTGGCCAAAAAACTGCCTATGAGAAAAAGGCCGTCTATCGTTTCCCTTCTTCAGGTTGTTGATTTTTTAATCGCCAATGAAGCGATCACAGGCCAGGTTTTTTTTATAGACGGAGGCGGGCATCTTCAATCTGGCTGATCCAGTTTAATGATATTTCCTATATGTTTCAGGAAAGTTTTTCTGCAGCCACCGCAGATAATCTTTGGCATTTTTTTCCCCTTCGAGCCACCAGGAGGTGGCGATACCGTTTTTAGACAGGGCCAGAAAGCGTTCTTTTTCCCTGGGGGAGAGAAAGGAGGGAAGACGATTGGAAAACGCGCTTCCGGAAACAGGAAAAAAATGATGAAGGTAAATCTTTACCTGGTATTTCCGGTTCATTTTTATCAGATATTCCAGGCTGGCTTTTCGGTCCTCTTCCGTTTCATCCGGATAAGCGACAATAAAATCCAGATTCACCTTGAATCCTTCTGCTGTTGCATAGAGGATAGCATTTTCAATGTCAGCAGCGGTATGTCCTCTGTTGATAGATTTGAGTCCGGAATCCGTTGAATTTTGTCCGCCGAGCGTCAGATGCCTGTTGGTCACATATTTTTTCAGAATCCCCATTGATTGGGGAGTCACTGAATCAGGACGGATTTCCGAGGGAAAGACACCGTATTCCCTGAAACGAAATCCATAGGAATGAATCAATTCAAGAAATTCAGAGAGTTTCTCCAGGTCAGGCTGACCGGGTTTGATCGCTTGCCATTCCAGTGAAGAGGGTGAGATGAAAGTGATTCGTTTGAATTTTCTTTTCCTGGCCTGTTCCAGATAGTCTTGAATCGAAGGGTATGACCTGAACGAGGGTTTTTTCGTCCCGGTCTGGCAATATCGGCAGTTCCAGAAGCATCCGCGCATGATTTCCAGCGGCGGGAACCCCTTGTACAAAGATGAAATCGGGAGATAATCATTCAAGTCCTCCGTTCCAGAAGGAGGGAGGATTGTTTTTTCTTTGCTGATGGATCCGTTCAAGAGGTCTTGTCCAAACTGCAGAAAAGTATTTTCGGCGGGCCCGGCAAAAATCCGGTCCAGTCCGATTTCAAAAGCAAGGGACTGTTCCCCGGTCACGTGGGGGCCCCCGGCTGTAAAAAGGGGAAGACGGGTTTTACGTATGGATTTCCGGATTGCTTTTATTTCTTCAGCAATAAGCGGGAGATGCGGAGTCATGAAGGAATAGATAAGAACATCGCGGGAATCAAGATCCGGCACCTCGTTCATGAGTGATTCCGCATCGGCACTCTGGGTGATGCGGATGTCCAGTTTCGGGCTGATGCAGGTTTTTTCCCAGATGTTTAAAAGGAGGGGAAACGTCAGACGGTTGAAAGGGAACTGGCGGAACAGGATTCTCTGTTTATTCATGGGGGGAATGAAGGAGTTTACTATTTTTTAAAATTTGAAACAAAGTCTGTATAAGCCCTGAGCGGATTCATGACCTGCCTTGATTGTTGACGTCCGGGTGCCTTCCCTGCCCGGTCATTCCTGCATTATCGGAATCTATAAAAGTGAGAAAAAAAATGCTTTTTATCACTTTTATGTTGACGGGTAATGTGAATCACATTATTTTTAGAAACAGGTTGCGGACCAATATGATTCAACTTAACCCATTATTGTGAGGTTTGTCATGAAGAAAAAGATGCTTTTTTTTGTTATTCTTTCCATGGTTTTTATCGGAGGATGTGATATCGAGAATCCTTTTAAAAAAGATGATGATGATGAGCCTGAAGTTACAACAACCGAACCTGAGAATACCGAACCCATTGATCTTTCGACCGTTACATGGCTTCATACAAATGTGTCCCAGTGGGCTGTCACAGCAACCCTGGATGTCAGCGTCAGCGGGGACACCATTCATATGAATTATGACAAGGCCAATACCTGGCCTGGAAAAGATGTTTTCAGCAATGGGAAGAAGCTGAACTGCAATGTGTGGATTTTTGTTAAGCAGGACGATGTCTGGTATGGCGCGACATGGGAATGGATGGCGGTAGGGTGCACATCCAAACCCAAATCCAAAGTCAGCGGGGATCATATTGAGGCATCCCCCTTGATTAAGTTCAGACCTCAGTCCGGAGTGGAATACGGTTTCATGGTCAGCGGGCTGGCCAGAAATGCGGCCAGAAATGTTGAAGAGCGTACACCCGTGGTCATGTATACATGGCCGTAATTTTTTTATAATGCATGTGAGAGGGAATGATTTATTTTTCGGACATCTCATCATTTGTGTATGCGTCTGGATTATATGGTGGTTTCCAATAACACCTTTTCTCTGTGAGGCAGCCCCTGATTACGGGGAGCTCATTTCATTGAATTACCGGAATTTTCTGGATTCCTATCAGGGGACAGGCCCATTGGATTTTTACGACGTGGTGGCTCTCTCTCAAACGCGCAGTTTTGCAGCTCTGGAAAACAAACGCCAGGAGAAAATTCTCGACTGGAAATTGAGTGAAATCAAGGAAACCATCCGTCCCAAGGTCTCGTTGTCATCGAGGTTTCAGCATTCCAACCTGGATGATTCACTCAGTCTTGAAAAAAGTTTTGACATGTTTCTTACGGTCAACTGGAATATTTTCAGCATCCAGGATTATTTTACCCAAAAAAAATATTACAGGGAGCTGACCCGGCTGTCCCGGGAAAAACAGAAATGGTTCATGAAACAAAACACCCTGGAGGCGGTCCGTCTGTATTTTTTGTATTGCAGGTCAAAAATGGAAACAAAGTTGGCCGCCATTGAATATAAGACCGCCATGGACGAATTTGAGGATACAGAAGTGCTCTTTAAAATGAAAAGGCTGTCCGATTTCGATTTAAGGACCCAGGAGGATAAACTCAAAAACACACTGAAGGAAAGAAAATTAAAAGAACTGGAACTGGAGAATCACCGAAAATCGCTTCTTTCCTTTATTTTTCTGGATGAAACTATTTCTGTAAGCGGTTTTAACTACAAGATCGGGATCCCTCCGATGCCAGAGGAGAAAGAGTTGATTGAGAGGGCGGTTCTTCATTCGCAGGACGTTTTGGACTCCTTCAGTCAGGCCCAGAACAACAGGAGATTAAAGAAAAGCCTGGCCTATAAACGCTGGACGGATTTCAGTTCGTCGCTGTATTTTTCGAATTCGCTGTCTGTTGATGACTGGGACTGGGAAAGGGATAAGGGTCAGACATTTGTCGGACTGGGTTTATGGTGGAATATCCCGTTGTTTTGCGGAGATGAGTGGTCGCGCCAGGCTGCTAAAGCTGAAATGGACTATGCGAACATGGCATATCAGCACCAGATGCTCATTCAAAAAACTTCGAGGCATGTTCAGCGTCTGGTCTTATCCATCAAGGAAAATGAAGTGGAGAGGACGCATTTGCGTGAACTGCGGAAGATTTCCGCCAGGGATTTACTTCTTTCGCACTCAGATTTTAAAAAGGGAAACCTTTCCGGACGGCAGTTTGAAAAATACAAAAACCGGGTGAAACAGCTGTCTCTAAAAACGAAAATCAAGGAACTTGAACGGATACTTCTTCATGCGGAACTGCATTGCCTTTGCGGTGAAGATTTGGCCTGGCTGACGGAGGAAGTTTCATGAAAAAATTTTATCTGGCGTTGATTTTTCTGAGTCTGGGTTATTTTTTCCTTCTCCTGCAGCCCCATGCCCCGGCTATGAGGGAGAAAATGGGAGCCACTCCTTTATCTGCGATAAAGCCGGTGAAAATATTTTCGGAACAGCCGGGATCCTTATTCGTTCTTCGTAAAAGAGATCTTCAGGGAACTCTGGAAGAAACCGGAACCGTGGTATATCATCATTTGCTTCAAATCCATACTGAGACCGGAGGGGATCTCTCGGTCCGGCACGTCCGGATCGGGGACCATGTTATAGAGGGACAGATTCTTTTTACATTAGAAAACCCATCGCTTCGCCAGGAGCTTGATGCTTTGAATCTGCGCCTGCGGGAAGCCCGGGTCGCCCGGGATCAGTTTTACAGGTTCACCCTTCCTGAAGCCAGAGGTCTGAGGGAGATGGAGTCCTGCCGTTACAGACGTGAACTGGAAGAGCTCGAAGAAAAAGTCAAACACAATGATATCCTTTTCAGAAGGGGGATGATTTCAGAAAAGGAATTCAGCCAGGCAAAGGAGGAATGGCAGCTCAAGGACATGACCCGGGAATTGTTCGATCTGAAAACCAAAAAGGAGGAGGAGAACCTGAATGAACAGGAAAAAAAGATCCGTGAGAATATCCTCCGTCTCGAAGAAGATCTGGCCAAACTGGAACAGTCCGTGTCCGCTTTGCAAGTGCGCGCCCTGATGACAGGAAAAGTAGTGGAAATTTCCGAACGTCTTCCCAAGGATTGGAGTGAATCAAATCTGGTTTCTCTTGCCAAGGGAGAATGGCTCGTTACTTTGGCCAGCGAGAAACAGAAGGATGTACAGGTTTTTCTTTTTGAAAAAGACATGCCTTTTATTGGCAAGGGGGATACCGTCTGTCTGAAGAAGTCCGGTTTTGAAAACGGGTCGGAATTACAGGCAGTGATATCGCATGTTTCTTCCGTAGCCGCTCCCTATGGCGAGCACTGGCGTTTTGAAGTGCGGCTGCAAGTGGAAGAAGATTTGTCTCAATCTCTCATTGCCGGAGAAAAAGTTTTATGCGTTTTCAATAAGGGGATGAGAAGAAATATCTATGCCATACCCCTTGAGTACTTGTTTTATGACGGAGGAAAAAAAGTCTGTTATCGTCATGAAGAAACAGGGATCAGACCGGTTCCGGTACAAACGGGGATGGATAACGGAGAGTGGATCGAAATCAGCGGCGACCTGAAAGAAGGTCAGCACCTCACGAAACGTTTTTGAGGAATGATCCATGCTCCGGCTGATTCAAACAGGGATGAAATACGGCGGATACGGTTCAACCCCTTTTGTATTTGAAGCATTGAAAAACGTCAATCTCGAAATCGCACCGGGGGAAGCCATATGCATCAAGGGCCCTTCCGGTTCAGGAAAAAGCACTTTATTGAACATATTAGGCGGCATGCTGAAACCGACAGAAGGCGAATATCAATACCAGGGTGAAAGCGTTTATTGCCGTGATAAAGATGAGCTGGCTGAACTCCGGAACCGTGATTTTGGATTTGTTTTTCAGACATTTGTTCTGATGTCTGAGTGGACGGTATGGGAAAATGCCGCGCTGCCTTTGAAATATTCTCCCCGGCCTAAATCCGTTCATGCTTCTCTGATCCGGAACGCGCTTTCCCGGGTAGGACTGACCGCTAAACAGGAGAATCTGGCAAAGACCTTATCCGGAGGCGAGCAGCAGAGAACAGCCATTGCCAGGGCCATCGTAAACGATCCCCGCATCATACTGGCAGATGAGCCGACCGGAAATCTTGATTCCGCAAGCGGAAATCAGATCCTGGATTTGCTTTTTAATCTTTCAAATGAGGGTAAAACCGTTGTGGTCATTACCCATGATCCCTCTGTGGCTGCGCGGTTTCCAAGAACCATTTGTATTATGGACGGACAGATTGTCGAGGACCATAAAATATGACCGGCTTTCAGCTACAAAAAATAATCATGAATAAGAAATGTCGCATGAGTTTTAATTGAGAATTGAGAATTAAAAATTGAGAATAAAAATGGAATAATATTTAAACCAATCATGACAAGGAGCATTTTTCACTGAGATTGATAAAATCCAATCCATCGTGGTTACGAGTCTCAATTCTTGTTGAATAACAATGGCTGGAATATCTGTAATAATGCAGATTAAAAACAAGGGATGAAAATTTAACGGACAGTTAGGAAATTGAAACGGAAAATATTCATGAATTATTTTTCAAAACATACCGGTCTTGCCTTTTTTTTCCGCAGGATTTCAGTCCGTTCGATTTCCACTGTTTTGGGAGTTTGTATTGCTATTGCGAGCCTTTCCACCAGCTATAATTTCTGCGAGACCGCCCGCATGGAATTCCGGAAAACAGTCGAGGGTTTCATTCTGAATCATATTTTTATCATCAGGGAGCTTCCCATTCATCCGGGCGCTTTGAAGCTGGAAAAGGATATACGAAAATCCCTCAAAGGGCTGGATTCAGCAGCAGCGGATGAGGGTGCCTGGCAGCCGCTTCTTCCTAAGGAAGCGAGGGATCTCAAAAATGCCGTCCCGGGTATCCGTTATGCCTCACCGCTGGTCCGGGGAACATGGACATACATGACACCTGGCGGGAAATCTTTTCGGTTTAACCTTGCCGGGATTTTTCCGGAAGGGGAAAACCTTCTTTCCATGCGAATAAAAGGAGGTGGGAATTTCTTGAACTGGCTTGAAGAACAGGAAAGCAGGAAAGTCTGTGTGATTGGAAAAAATGTCAAAAAGTTTTTATTTCCTAACTGCATCATTCCGGGTGTTCATCTCAAGATTTATGACCATATTTTTTCAGTCAAAGGGGAGATTGAGTCAGCAGGCAGGACCGCCTTTCTGGATCCGGACAACACTATTTTTATTCCCCATTCGACTCTTCTGGAAGTGATGGGGGAAAAAGAAAGGACGGATTTTTTCATTCTTCAGCCATCCTCAGTCGATGTCCATGAAGCTGTCGCGGAGAAAGCCTTTCAATTTCTCATGCGTGGAAGGGCGTCTCCTTCTTTTGTGGTTTGGGACCAGGCGGATTATATCCGGAGAAAAAGACAAAGCCTGGAAACCCTGCAGTGGATGATCAACAGCGTTTCGTTTCTCATTTTACTGGTGGCCTGTCTGTTTTGCGCAAACATGATGCTGGTTTCCATTCATGAACGGATGACGGAAATCGGGTTGAGGACAGCGGTAGGAGCGAGTCCCAGAAGCATATTGTTCATGTTTTTCAAAGAGGGCTTCCTTCATATTCTTATAGGGGGAATACTGGGTCTAGCGGCGGGTTATTATACCACGATGTTTCTTTTAAAACCGCTGCCGCGCTGGATTCCGGATTTTGAAAACTGGTCGTTCCGGTTTTATGAAAAAACGCTTCTGGAATCCCTTTTGATTCTGATTATTTTCGCGGTTTTTTCCAGTCTCATTCCGGCATGGAAAGCCGCCCGCCTGGATCCGGTGAAGGCCCTGCGCCGGGAATAACGAATACGGGTAAACCACCGCCCACAGGATTTGGACTCCTGAAGTTTGACAGATACGGGATTGAAAAAATACTCCCGCAGAGGCACTGAGGCGCAGAGAACGGGAAGCTGATTTTTAGACAGAATTTATAGGATCAACAGGATGGGTTCTGCTTCGTTCAATAAAAACTCTGTGAGGAATTTTTTCCCATTCTCAATTCCCAGCCATCCCGGGGTAAAAAATTATTTTATATTAAAACAAACCGTCTTGAGCGGAGAATAAGATTTTCCGGCGGATAACTGACTAATCCGGCAGAATTTCATTCAGGCAACGGATGATTTCCTCGATTTCGAACGGTTTATGGATGACCCCTTTGAATCCATGCGAAGCATAATCAGAGAGAATGCCGTCGGTAGAATATCCGCTGGAAACAACGGATTTGACATGGGGATTCAATTTCAACAGTTCTTCCATTGTTTGTTTTCCCCCCATTCCTCCCGGAATAGTCAGATCAAGAATCACCATGTCAAACGGTTTTCCTTTTTTCATGGCCTCTTTATACTTTTCCAGTGCTGTCTTTCCTTCCGGTGCCGTATCCGTTTCGCATCCCAGGTTGAGCATGATTTTGGAGAGGATGTCTCTCAACCCCGGTTCATCATCCATGATGAGAATATGGCCTTTTTTTATTGAGGCCGAAACAGAGGATGCAACCCGGCCGGTGTCAGAGACAGTTTTAAGGCAAGCAGGAAGATAAAAGGAGAATCCGGTCCCTTTTCCCGGGATGGATTGGGCTGTGATGAGCCCGTTGTGTTTTTGAAGGATGGAATAACAGACGGAAAGTCCCAATCCTGTTCCCTTTTCTTTGGTGGTGAAAAAAGGATCAAATATCCGGCTCAGGATTTCATGCGGAATCCCCTGTCCATGATCAAGGAGAGTGGTTTTGACATATCTATTCCCGTCTGAAAGCGGGGGCATGCCTGTTCCGGCAATGAAATTCTGAGATTGAATTTCCAGATCACCACCTTCAGGCATGGTCTGGATGGCATTGATGACCAGATTCTGAATGACCTGGTGAATCTGGCTTTCATCCATGTAAACATTCCACAAATCATGGGGAAAAGAGAAAACAGGCCTGGTTTGTGAGCCGCTGCAGATAAAAGGCACGGCTTTTTCCAGTAATGCTTGAATGGAGGAAAATTTTTTAACCGGGCTGCCGCCTTTGGCAAAAGTGAGAAGCTGAACGGAAAGCTCCCTGGCTTTGACTATTTCTTTTTCAGAGATTCTCATGCTTTCCACGATATCCTTGTCGAACTGTTTTTTTTCAGACATGAACCTGGCCAGGGAAATATTTCCCAATATGGTCGCCAGCATGTTGTTGAAATCATGGGCGATTCCGCCTGCAAAAACACCCAGGGCTTCCAGTTTTTGGGCCCGTTGGAGCAGTTCTTCAGTTTTTATTTTTTCTGAAATATCCCGGAAGACGAGTACCACGCCGATGATGTTTCCGGAATGGTCCCTGATCGGGGCTCCGCTGTCGGCGATGGTATATTCCCTGCCGTTGCGGCTGATCAGAACCGTGTGGTTTGCCAGTCCGATGACGGTCCCGGTTTTCATGACCTTTTCAACCGGATTTTCGCAGGGCTTTCGGCTGTTTTCGT
Organism: Candidatus Auribacterota bacterium; assembly: GCA_016932965.1. Lineage (GTDB taxonomy): Bacteria > Auribacterota > JAFGBW01 > JAFGBW01 > JAFGBW01 > JAFGBW01. The sequence continues at coordinate 3,734 of JAFGBW010000071.1, read as the reverse complement.
TGATGATGGTAAAAACTTCGTTCAGCGGACGACCGGTTGCCTCATCGGCAGTCCAGCCGGTCAAATTTTCCGCGATGTTATTCATCAGCATGATATTGCCTGTGATGTCTGTTGCGATGACACCGTCACCGATACTTCGCAGCGTCACGGAAAGCCGCTCTTTTTCCTGGGCAAGAAGCTGTTCGGTTTTTCTATTTTCCGTCACGTCTTCACCGGCGCTCAGAGTCCCGATGATCCGGCCCTCTTCATTTTTGAGCAGGGCGTTATGCCAGGCGATCAGTCTGATTTGACCCGACCGTGTGACGACAGTATTTTCAAAATATTCAACGGATTTCATTTCCCCGCTGATGAGTTTTTTAAACACGGGGTAGACCCTTTTCATTCCTTCTGGCTGGGGCAGACACCGTGAAAACCATTCCTGGCCGATGAGTTCATTCTCATCATATCCGATGAGATTGCATCCTTTCCGGTTGATGAGCGTGATCATGCCCTGACTGTCTAATGCGACAATGATGGCTTCGACGGTGTCCAGATATTTTTTGGCGCGTTTCATTTCCCTCTGCAGATTTTGTTCCATTTTAATTCTTTCAGAGATGTCCCAGAGGATGCCGTTGATCTGCTGGGGTCTGCCGGCGTTATCACGGATAAGTTTTCCCCTGCAGCAGATATAATGGATGCTTTGATCAGGCCGGATGATGCGGAATTCCGCTTCACATGGGTTGTCCTTTTCCAGGGTTTGGAGGAATTTTTCCTTGATGTATTCTCTGTCATCCGGATGAATAAGCTTGAAGAATTCTTCAGGGCTAACGATGAAATGATCAGGATCAACCCCTAGGAGGGTATGGGCTTGCTGATCCAAATGGTGTTTATCATCAAGAATGTTCCATGACCAGATCCCCATATGAGCGGAAGTCAGGGCCAGTTCCAGATTCTCCTGGCTTTGCCGGATGGCTTCCTGGGAATGGTAGTCGTTTGTCTGATCGCGGAAGACCAAAACCACACCCGTGATACAGCCATGCTCATCTTTAATGGGCGATCTGGAGTCCGAAATGGGAATTTCTTTTCCATCTCTGGCGATCAGGGCCGTATGGTTGGCAAGCCCTGTCACACCCTGTTCTTTTAAGACACGTTCGACCGGATTATCAATTTTTTTTCTTGTTTTCAGATTCATGATTTTAAATACGTCGCCTAGATGTTTCCCCGCTGCTTCCGTTTCCTTCCATCCGGTCAATCTTTCTGCTTCAGGGTTCATGTGTCTGATGATGCTTTTGGTATCTGTACAAATGACGGCGTCACCGATGCTGTAAAGAATGGCATGGGATTCTTCCTGAAGGGAACGGATTTCCTTTTCCTGCTGAAAAAGGTTCTGATAGATGTTTTTTTGCCTGAAGTGATAAATGAGACCCAGACCCAGCATAGATGAAATGAGCAGAAGTGTCAGGAACACAATCACGACAATGGATTTGTATCTGAGTTCTGAAAATATCTCTTTTTGGTCTATTTTTGTGATCATGAACCACTCTGTGTCAGGAATGGGTCTTAAATCGGCCAGCACACGTTTCCCGCGATAATCCTTGCCGTTGAATATTCCGGTGAATCCTGAAATGGCTCTGGCCGCTGGAAGATCGGTTTCGGACAGGGGTATCCGCAATTTCAGAGTGGTTTTTTTTTTGTGTCTCAGCTCGTTTAGAAAAAGAGCATGGTTTTCATCTTGGCGGACAAGAAGGGTCTCAGCGGTATTACTGGGAGTCGGCCAGTCCTGGATATAATGAAAAAAAGTTTTTTCAGGGTCAGTCAGACAAACCAGGGCGGCTATGGGGTTGGAATCGTTATCGAAAACCGGAATGATATGGCTCAGGAAAACCCGGTTGAGAATATTGCTGAGAGAAAAATCGGAACAGGCTGTTCTTTTTTTTATGAAAATATCATCGAGATTTTTCTGGATTTCAGATTCGATTCCCGTAACAGCATGAGTCGTTACGATGATTTTCCTTTCCGGAGAGATAAGACAGACAATAGCATCGCCGATATGCCCCTGCAAATGAAAGATTTTTGCTGCCAGATTTTTCTTTATGGAAGGATCTCTGTTTTGCTGCCACTTTTGCAGTGCAGCGGTTAGAAAAGGACTTTTGGATAGTAATGAGGAGAGGGACTTGATCTGTCCGAGCCATTCCAGGATTTGTTTTTCTTTCAGGTTGGCAATCGCTGTTAATTCCTCATTTTTTTTCTGAATGATCAGACTGGACTCGTTGCGGTAATATAAATAAGTGCCGGACAGAATCAAAATGACAGACAATAGTCCCGATAGAAGAAAAATATTGGACTGGAGCTTCATTTTCATATTCAGGAATGGATTGATCAATCCATCTCTATGATTCGGCCTTTCCTTACCTTAAGACCTTACAGACAATTTATAGGAAATAGCGCCGGTTTGCAAGCGGATTTAATCATGGCGACTTGCCGTATACAGTGGGTTGATTTACGGATATGATGAGATATCATGAAACAGGGGGCTTGAACGGAAAGAGGTTAGGCCGGCCGGTCAAATGGTTGTTTTTCATTCAACACGGCACGTCTGATCTCACCGTTTGTTCTGTCTGAGTCAGACACAAATATTTTCTAAGCTGATGCTCACAGCCCTGCCATTCATACAGCGATCTCATTTTGTCAACATTTTTTGAATTTCTTTGTGTTGTGTTTTGGATTTTTAGACTGGACAGAAACGGTGTATAATATAATGCTTCTTTACTTAATTCAGATAAGGAATGACTTGTATGAGTAACAGTACCCATCGTGTATGGCCGGGAAGACCTTATCCTCTGGGCGCTTCGTGGGACGGCAACGGGGTTAATTTTGCGTTTTTTTCCGAAAATGCCACGAAAGTCGAGTTGTGTCTTTTTGAATCCGCTGACAGTAAAAATGAATATGCCCGTCTTCGGGTGTATGAAAATACGGATCAGGTATGGCATTGTTACCTGCCTGATGTGAAACCGGGACAGATTTACGGATTCCGCGTTTACGGTCCGTACGAACCGGAAAAAGGACACCGTTTCAATCACAATAAAATCATTCTGGATCCTTACGCAAAAGGACTGTGCAGGAAGACGGTCTGGAGTGATGAAATGTTCGGCTATAAAATAGGCGATGCCTCACTCGATATGTCTTTTGATGATCGTGATAACGCTGCCTATGCTCCTCTGGCCATGGTCATTGATCCTGATTTTGACTGGAAGAACGACAAGCATCCGAAAGTTCCCTGGAATAAAACCGTCATTTATGAACTGCATGTCAAAGGATTCACCCGGCTTCGTGAGGATGTGCCTGAATCCTTTCGGGGAAAATTCGGAGGGCTTTCTTCTGATCCGGTTATTCAGTATTTGAAGGATTTGGGAGTCACCTCCGTTGAGCTCATGCCGGTCCATCACAGGATCGATGACAGACATTTGCTTGATAAAAAATTGGCTAATTACTGGGGGTACAACACGCTTGCTTTTTTTGCGCCTGATTTGCGCTACATGTCCACGGATAATTCCCAGGACGGCCTCAATGAATTCAAAAAAATGGTTTCCGCCTTTCATCAGGCAGGCATGGAAGTCATATTGGACGTGGTGTACAACCATACCAGTGAGGGCAGCCAGATGGGCCCCACGATATCCTTTCGGGGAGCGGACAATGCCGCTTATTATCGTCTTTCATCTGAGAATAAAAGGTATTATCAGGATTTTACCGGCTGT
>JAFGBW010000070.1 GCA_016932965.1 Candidatus Auribacterota bacterium | reverse complement strand
TCTTTTTATCAGTCATTGATTTTACACCACCGGGGCATCTTTCCCGTTTCAATATACTTTCTTATATTCTTATTTTAAGTTCAGATAAAATTTCCTGATTCCTTCGTATGCTTTGACTATATCAATTTTTATTTTGCATTCCATTGCCATTGCTTTAAATTGTTTTTCCCAATTATCCGGAGGAGGTAAGATATCCCTGGGAATTTCATGAGTTTTTCGTCGTTCAAATGTCAGTATTATCGCCTGATTCAAAAGTTCCCTGTTCAATTCAAACTTTCGAATCAAAAGATATAAATCAAAAAAGTCTTTTACCCGGGAATTTGATTCTCTTGGCAATGTATAAGCATGCAACTTCTCTGCAAAATGTTGTTCTTTGCTGATTACTGGAATAGAAATGGATTTAATATCAGCAAAATTGAGCCAATCTTGTAATTGAACATTTTCATAGGGCTCAATCCATGCATCACCGATACCTATATCTATATTAAATTCTACATATGTTACCCCCGCTATTTGCGCAATCACATGAAATTTTACACCACCGTACGGCGGTCCTTGTATAAATTCTTTATTTTCTGAAATGACAAATTCAAAATAATCCTGCAAATCCAGCGAAGCCTTTTCCTGTATCTTTTGTAAAATTTCTTCATTAGAATCATCACGCATTGCCAGATCAATATCTATTGTAGCCCTTGCCTCATTAATTCTTAATTCCAGCGCATGTCCCCCTTTTAAAATCCATGATGCTTTGAAATCATTAAACAATCTGCATAATAATCGATCAAAAGCTACACGCCTCTGCAGCCGCTGAATATCTATACCTTCCTTTTTAGAAATTTCCTGCAATCTGGCTGTTAAAGCCTTCTTGAAATCATTTGAAGTTTTATATCTGTTGACCATTATTATTTCGTATAAATCGTTAAAATTGGAAACTGGTCTAAATTTTTTTTCTGAATCAAACCCTTTTTATAGGCCTGTGTCACTGCCTGACTCATTATTTCATCAGATATTTCTCCTTTTTCAATTACATCAAGGAGCGTCCTTAAAGGAGTAGTAATTTTAAAACCTTTGAACTGTTTCACATCATTTTCAATAAGATCATTTTTAAAAAGAATAAGAATTTTGGGAATATCGCCTGATCTCCTGAATTTTTTTGGTACCGTTAAATATATCCTGGAAGGGTTGATTTCTGAAAGGTTATATAAGTTTAAGGCTGTCAGATAAGAAAAATATCCCTGGGGAATACCCGCTTTATTTCTGGACCATAAATACCAAACCATATAATGTTCGTAATCCGTAACCGGATAATCTGAAAGTCTGTATATGCCCTGATATTCTTTTTTCCAATTACCATTTTTTATTTGAACATAAAAATTAGGTCTTTTAAAACCGGCTTCTTCTGCTTGAGAGGTCGTAAAATAACCCATTTGGGAATCAGCAATATCGAAAAGTCTTCTTTTGTGATTTATATTATTCATTAGATCAGTAAAGTTATTACTCCGGCCAGTAAATTAATCCCTTTATACTGCCCCCCACCCTGCCCTCTCCCTTTAATGGGCAAGGGTAATCCCAAATGGGAGGGGTGATGTATTAAGCGCTCCCATTAATATATCCCTATTCTTCACGATATTTCAACATAAATGTTATAATAAGTATAACTTTTATTTGAATCGTACGGCCCTGCAAAACAACTCATAATCAATCCTTGCAGTATTTCTAATTATTAATTTCGTGCTTTTAGTGTTTTTCGTGGTTAAAAAAAATAAAAGGATCACCAACGCTTGCACACGGCGGGATTTAATGCAGCATTGCCCCCCTCAAGGGTGAAGCTAATGTTAAAACCCAGGAATGATTTTGACTATTCTCAGTGCCGCTATGACGTCCATGTGGGAGACTTACCATACCTGCTTTTCCCGGCAAGGACAGGTTCCACGCGTCACATGTCAGCGTACTTCCACTGAATGAATATATAAGTTGCGGTCTTCATTTGTATCAGGGTTGCAGCAGTCATTCTCAAATGAAATTGAAATGACGGCTTCCGTTTCTTTTTGCCGATTCAGCGGGAATTCATACTCCTTGTCATCCGAGCTCTCAACATAGCACCCTTTCAATATTTTTCCATCGAGGCTGACCAGCATGTACGAAGGGATGTCATTCGCTTTTGTACTTCTCGCCCTGATGATCAGTTTTCCTGAATCCGGCTTTAATAAAACAATCCCGTAAAGGGTCCCGTTAGACCACATGTTGCCTTTCGGGATTTCTCTTCCGTTATAAAACCAGCCGATCAGTTCTTCATTGGATAAAGAATATTTTGCATGACCGAATTTTTCAGTCCATTCCTTTTTGATTTCTTGAAGCCGTTTTTGCTTCCCTGCCGGTTGTGAATCGTCTGATCCTGCTTTTTCATCTGTCTCAATGGCAGTCATTGCGTTGGAGAGCCAGAGAAAATCAAATTTGATATTCTGTTTAGCCAGGACATATTTAATGTCCGGCAGAATATTTTTTTTAAGCGGAATGATCCTTTTTAACAATTCCGTATCCTTAGTCGCGTTGGCAAAAAGACCGATGATATTTAAATTGTTCCACGGTTCGCATGACAATAAATCATGGGATATCCTTATAAGAAGCTCCCTGTCGGGATTCCCTGAAACATTCCATAAAGGGAGCCCTTCTTCAGCCAGAAATTTTTCAATCATCAGGTCATTCGGATACTTCTGATTGAGTCTTTTTAATTCTGAAAATATCCACCATCTGGATTTGCCTAATTGTTTGAGGGTATCCAGAATCAATAAATCCGTTTCTTTATGGCAGGGATTCATTTTGCCTGCCTTTTGAAACAATTTCAGGGCTTCCTTTAAAGATTCCATATTTTTCATACCGGTTCCCTTTTTATGCAGAAGAGTGCCCTGGTAATATACCGGAACGGAATCAAAAGGATTGATAACTGAAGCCAGATAGTAAAATTTTTCTGCCTGATCCGGATTACCTTCCCTTGTCAGGCCATACTGTGTAAGCAGCTTTGCCGCAAAAGCACTGATGGAATAGCCAATACAGCAAAAAACAATAATAAGAGTCAAAAAATGGGATGAGATTATTTTCATGTTAAAAAATATAATTGTATTGACATGTATCTCTTAATTGTTGTTATGTATACCTTTTTCACTCCGCCGTGTCTTTTATTCTACCGGCTTTAATGAATCCATAAACTGTTTAATTAAAGGGGTCTTACATTAATGAAAATCAGCCGTTCCATTATCCTTTTCCTTTGTATGTTTCATTCGACACAGATGGCCTCTGCCCGTCTTGGAGACGGTATTGATATTTCAGGAATGAAATTGAACGCTAAAACTGAAATGACTGTGGGTTATGATGATAATATCCTTTTGGAACGTGATACCAAGCTGGAGGATATGTTTTATTCGCTGAGACCTTATATAGACTTTCTGGTGCCGTTTAATTCTGATACAAAACTTTATTTCAGCGCCGATGCGGATCTGACCCGTTTTTTTGACGAAACGAGCGAAAACGTCGATTCCTATGTTTTTCTTGCGGGATTTGATTTTGTCATCCGGGATTTTTATGGAACTTTGCTCGAGGAATATACCATGCCTGAAGACAGGGATGGTATTTTATTTACCAATATCATTAAACGATCCAATAATGTGCCGTCCATCCTGCTGGGTTTCGATTTTAACAAACTGGCCGTCGAGAGATTATTCAGAAAAATCATTTCCAGATACGATGATCCTGTATATGCCAGAGACGAATATGATCAGGATGATTATATGCTGACCGCCTATTGGCATGCATTTACCAAGACGGATATTCTTCTGGAATTGAATCTTTCCAAAATTGAGTATGAATTGCCAGGCCGTGACGGAGATTACGGTCAGATCATGGCAGGATTAAAAGGACAGATTACATCTAAAATCGAGGGGGCAATCAAAGCCGGATACCAG
>JAFGBW010000069.1 GCA_016932965.1 Candidatus Auribacterota bacterium | reverse complement strand
GTGTCATGATTTAATTCCGCGACACCTTCCACGATATGCCAGTGCCAGCGGAAATGGAGTTTCTCCATGACTTTGATGTGATATCGGATGAACGGTTCCCCGTTTAGAACAATAGTGAAAAAATGAATAGGCAGTTGAGAATTCATTTACAAATAAATTATGTCATCACGGAGGAAATAGAGACGTTTTTTCTTTTAAAAATTGCATATCCGTTCCTGACTTTTCGGTTTTCAGCCAGAAGGGTATATTGCGGGTCGTTTAGAAGACGCTGGCGGTTTTTGTAATTTTTATAGCCATTGATATCGTCGAGTAAAATGATGCCGGCGCCGTACACTTCCTCCAATTCAGCCTCTCCCAGGAATTCGCTTCCGTCAATCAATACCATGTCAAAATATTCAATATGATTTTCTTCTTTGATCCGCTGGATGCCGTTATCAGACACTTTTGATTGCCGGACATATTCGATGTCCTGTTTCAGCCAGCCCAGAATCTTGTCCAGGGGATAAACGGATTCATTTTTTGACAGGGAATAATAAAACGCTTTGACCTTTTCTTCAGAAGGAAATTTCAAAACCGGAACTGAAGATGCATGAAGGCAATGGACAAAAGATTCTGTTTTGTACCGGTTTGAGAGTTCCTGAAACCGGACCTTTGAAACTTCCATGCAATACAATTGCGGGTGCGATGGATTCTCCCGAAGCCCGTTAACAAAAGCTTCTGTGCTGCCCCCGCCTGACGAGGAACCGATTTCAAGGACATGTGAAAGCTTTGATTCTTTGGAAAGTTTTTGGATGGCAAAATAGAGTTCATCGTTTTTGATCTCAGGGGGGATGAGGAGATTCAATTCAGATGCCCGCTGGATGTAATTCAGGAGATCTTTTGCATGGCGTCCTTTTTTCAGACCCTCAAGGAGTTTTCTTAATTCCATAACAGAAGTTTGCAGGTATTCTTTGGCTTTTTGATGAAAGGGATTGCAACTTAGACAATCAAGGAAAAAATCAACTGCTTTTTTAAGACGCATTTTTTCCATCGCTCCATTTCCCAGGTGGAAATAGCTTCCTGATTTGAGCTGGGTATTGTCTGAATTACGGATGACCCGGTTAAACCACAAATTTGATTCATTGTCTTTACCCATTTTTTGAAGGGCAGATGCCAGACGGTATAAGTCTAAATCAGACTTGGTTTTTTTCTTTTTTAAAAGAAGGACTGCTTTTTGGTAAAATTTTTTCCAATCTTTTTGATGATGCTTTTCCATCCATTCCCCTGTTTTTATCAAGGCTTCAGGAAGGGATCTAAAATTGTTGACGCAAGTTAAGAGTCTATCTTGCATGGATAAAATTATTTTATGCTTAAGCCTGTCTAACATGAAGGGGATGTCCTGGAGAGAAATAAAATCTTTCCATTGTTCAAGAACCGGATTCAAGATTTCGGTCTGTATTTGGCCAATATTTGTTGAATTTATTTTTTTCCATTCTTCAATAAAATCATAAGGGTTATGAATAAGATGAGAGTTTATCAACTTATTTAAAAAAAGAATGCTCTTATCCTGATGTTGCATTTCGTTTATAACACAACGTGTTTTCCAGTCATTTTGGTCATAGGACAATGCTTTTTTCAGGAAAAGATGGGCTCTTTGTGATTCTCCTTTACGGAAGCATTCTTCTGCAAAGAGAGTATACAGACGGCAGCAGCCTTTGTTTAGAATGGGTTTTAACTGTTGAGCTTTTTCCGGTGAAAGTTCAATGCCGGAGACTTTATTTTCGCCTATGTTTTGAAGAATTTTTACAAAACAACCGGTGTTCCGTTCCTGAAAAATCTTGTCAGCGGCCAGAAGGGATTTTTGTTTATAATGATCATAGTTGTTCAATAATTTTTCTAGTTGAGTTTCAAAATCCTTTGGAACAGTTTCATCGTAATTGACATAACCTGCATCAAATTTTTCAGCAAAATAGGAAAGCCAGCTTTCTTTTGGCACGATCACAGGAACACCGGCAAAAAGGTATTCTTCAAGAGGGCCTGAGGCCTGGATAGAATAGTGTCGGGAGTCATAAGGGAGAAGACCGACTTTGGTTTGAAAGATTGCGTTTTGGTATTCTTTAGGCTTCATGGGCTGACAGACGATCCTGTCAGAAGATTTTTTGTTTTTCATGAAAGCAGAATAGAGCCCGAAGTTTAGCTCATTGATGGGATAAAAATGAACATGAAAAGGATTTTTTTTGAATTTTTGAAATCCTTCAAGGATCAAGTGAGGACATTTTACGGTTTGAAACCGGCCAAGACAGGAGAGCCATTTTTCTTTCATATGACGGGATTGGTTTGCGTATCTCAAATCTTCATAACCGCTGGCAAACAGGGTAAAGGCATTTGGAGTTTCCCATTGGTTTTTTATAACCCAGGTTTGGAGTCTGGAAAAGAAACTGAAAAAAAGATTGTTTTGAAGTTCAGACAATTCTTTTTTACAGGCTGTAATGATATTGAAAAGGTGGAATGAAGGGGTGGTAATATGGAAAACAAGTTTATTTTCTTTTTTAATCAGACTTTCTCGAAAAGACGGGTCCTGGAGAAATTGATGAACAATCTGCAGTTCATTTTGAAAAGCGGTTAAAAAAACAAACATGGTATGGGAGCGGGAGGCGATGAGATCGCGGTATTCGTTTTTCCGGATTTCCGTTTGTACGTTGTCCGGTTCTTCTTGTAATTGAATGGAACTCCTAAGAGCAGGGAGGATATGTCTTCCGGAAGGTAGCCGGATATTTTTTTCTGCAATGAATTGGTAGGAAATGTCCTGTTCCCTGATCTTTTTTTCCAGACAATGGAGATTTTTATACATATGCCCGCCCAGGGAAGCATAAGGTTCAATAAAGATGATGGATTTCATGGATATTTGCTTAAATATTGGGGAACGTTCATATTATTTCCGCCTTTTAAAGGCTGAATGAGAATGATATTAGATTTGTTATCAGACTGTTTTTTGATCAGCAATAGAAGCTAAATCTGATTTAATTGATTTAAATGTTCCTTTGCTTTTTGATGATCCGGAATCAAAGAAAGGCATTTCTTTAAATGCTTTTTGGCCTTGGCGGTTTTTTTCTCAGCCAGAGCTATTTCTGCCAGATGGAAGAAATATCCGGCTTCAATATTAGGAGCCGGAGAATGCTTGAAAGCCAGGCTAAAATATTTTTTTGCTTCGTTCAGTTGATTGTTTTTCTGGTGAAGCGATCCTAGCTGGTAATAGTGAAGGCAGATATCATGCCGGATTTTTTCTTTCTTCTGATTTTCCTTGGTTTTTTGAAATGAAAGAATAGCCGGCTCATTCTTTCCGCCTTTTTTTTGAAAGAAGTAATTTAACGTATTATCTAACAGGATATATTTTCCTTCATTAACTATTTCTTTGACTAAGAGATTGACTCCCCAATTCGAATCATCCGCAGAATCATCGAACAGGATGAACCCTCCTTTTTCCAGATAGTGATCGCAATTTTCGAAATCTCGTTTAGCACATTTGTAACTATGGTTGCCGTCAATGTAACAAAAGGAAATTTTTCCACCCAACTGGATTTCCCTGCCCAGGATATCCTGACTCTGGGTATTGTTTTTCCAAAGGTTAAAGAACTCATCAGAGAAAACCTCAATGGTATATGGAAGATCATACCGGCTGAACATGTTGATATTCCGGATATAACTTTCCTTAATGAATTCCCGGTATTCCTTATGCGTGATGGTTTTAGAATCTCCCAGAGAAATGGTTGTTTCGGATCCTTCAAAAATCCACTTGTCACAGGTGACCAATGGATTTTTTACCCCGTGTTTTTCCTTGAGATAACTGATCAAATTAGTGGAAAGCCCGCAAAATGAACCGATTTCAATGATCGGCGTCTGGCTGGGCAGATGTTGGATTGCATAATTCATGCAATCCACGTTGATTCTGGAAGAAAGCATGCCGGCATTGGCAAAGGACAGCCAATTCATATAATCATTCCAGCACGGCTCTATAATGATATTTGGATTAGCATTCATTAGATTCTCCGTATAACTATTTAATGATGATTTAAGTTTTTATCTGAATCGCAGCTATATACTCTTTTGCTTTTTGATGATCCGGTACCAGCGCGAGGCATTTATTAAAATATTCTTTGGCCTGTACCAAGTCCTTCTCTTCTAGCGCGACCTCTCCAAGGTGAAAATAAGATCCGGAAATCAGCCGAGAAATAGTAGTTTTATTAATAATTTTTCCGAACAATTCCTTTGTCTTTTTAAAATCATTAATTCTCATATAACAGGAAGCCATTCTGTATAGTTGGACAATATTTTTATTTTGTATTTTTTTAAGAATTTTTAATGCCTTATTATAATAAGTTGAGCTTTTCTTTGGGTAGGTTATTTCATAACTCTTTCCGAGATTAAAATAAAATCTGACAAGAAAATCTTTACTGCTGAATTTAGTGATAAGTTGCATTAATAAATATTCCTCCTTATTAAAAACGGATTTTTCTTTAAAATAATTAACGAGTTCCTGCAGAATCCCATCGTTTTTGTGAATTTTTTTAACGATCACTTTTATTCCAAGGTTATAGAAATAATTCCAGTATTTTTTATTTTGTGTTTTTAACGCTTTCCCGTATTGAATAAGAAAATCTGCATAGCGAGGAAATTTTAACAAGGATTTGCACGTTGGTGTGATCTTGACAGAAGAAAAATCATTCTCTTCGAAAAGGTATGTGATCCCTACAATATGCTTTGAAAACAAGTCGGCGCTAGAATTAATAACGGATTTATTTACGGTGTTATTTACTGATTCTAAAACCAGTTCCATGAACTGAGTGGCAAAATTTTTAACAAGAGATATAGATTGTGATGGTGCTAATTTCTCTTTTTCAATATCCGGGCCAGGAAATAAATCAGGCAATAATTTCTCTAGATTATTTTTTAAATCCCAATAATCATTTCTTTTGAAATACCTTGCATAAGGCGTGGCCTGCTCTAAATGCACTGGTAAATCTGAAAGAATTATCGTTTTTCCAAGAATTCTGGCATCCTCAACTACAGTGCTCCAGCCTTCGAAGAGAGAAGGTTGAATTATTGCCATGGACTGCCGAATAAGGGCTATTTGATCTAATCTGGGAATATTTCCAAGTATGTAGATTTCATCGTGAATTCCTAATTTTTTGATCTGTTCAATTATTTCATCCATGTAATGAGTGTTACGGTAATCACGGGTGGATCCAGTGCAGACAATAGGAATGGTGATGCCATTTTTTTTTAACTCGCTGATTGCCTTAAAAAGGCATAGGTGATTTTTATGTGCCCAAAATTGATTGCAGCAGATTAAATATTTTTCTGGGATCTTATATTTTTTTGATATTTCTAAAGGGTTAGAAATAAACCATTCTTTTTCCTGCAGAGCGTAAAAAGGTAAAACTCGCGTCTTTGTCATAGGATGAGGGAATATTTTATAGAAATCATTTTGAGCGCTCTGACTGCTTAATACCAAGTATGCTGATTCATAGGCTATTTTCTGATAACTGAGAGTCCGGCTGTTTGCTTCAGTTTTTGAAAATAATTCTGGATAGTAAAAATGTTGGAAATCCGGAATCCAAAAAGCAAACGGACAAGGAACGGGTGTAGCTCCTAAAACAGGATAATAGAAATCAATATGCCTATATAAACATTCTTCATTAAAACAATAAATAAAGTTTTTGCCCAGCACTTCTAATGCTTCTGGAAGATTCATTCCTGTAAAAAGAATACCATCAAAATAAGAGATGAAATATTTATATAGTTCATAATTTTTTAAGGAATGATCGTATATGATTAAATATAATTTCGGTTTTTTTTCTGGTTCTAAGGTATTAATTGCTTTGACGAACATTTCAATATAGGTGATTCCACCAATCCATTCTTTGCTACCGATAAGGGGAAAACCGATGCGAATTTTTTGTCTTAACATGAAGTGTTTAGCCACGTGCAATATTTTTTCAAACCCTCATCAAAAGGAATAGAAGGGGTAAAACCAATGGACATGATTTTGTTCATATCAGCCCGCCAGTTTAAGGGATCCCCTTGTCTTACAACATTTGAATAATGGACAGGCAAAGAAGATTGTAAAATGTTTTTTATTTTTTCCACTAGCGCATGGATTTCTATTTCTTGTCCGGATCCAAGATTAAAAATACCGCAGGATTGATTTAAAATGATGATTTCTATGGCCTTGGCAATATCCAAAGCATGGATAAAATCCCTGGTTTCGTTTCCTGTTCCCAAAACTTCAATTCTAAAAGTGGCAGGATCAGATATTTTTTTGAATAAATCGTAGATAACCTGTTTTTTCAATCTTTCTCCATAAGCAGAAAAAATTCTGAGAATGGTTGTACGGAGACCATAGATGCTGGAATATTCCTCTATTAAATTTTCGCAAAGCATTTTATGATATCCATAAGGAGATACTGGTTTACAAAGCGTGTTTTCATTTACCGGTAATGAGAGCGGATTCCCATAAACTGCGGCGCTGGATAAAAAAATAAAATGGCATTCTGGTGCATATATTCTGAGATTCTCCAAGATAAACGCACACATTTTTACATTCGCAAGAAAATCCCTGTAGGGTTCTTTCATTGAATGTTGCACTGAGGCCGAACCTGCGCAGTGGACAAGAAAATGAGGCTGAATCTCCTTTATCATATGTATAAAACGTTTGTCCGGAAGGGTCATTCCATAGGATTTCCACCAGTTGTGATCATGTATTGTTTTAAAATATTTTGGTGAGAAACGGCCATTGATCGCTACTTTGTAACTTCTGTCGGTTAAATATTGGCTGATATGAGATCCTAAAAAGCCGCCTGCACCAGTAATTAGAATTTTTATATTTTTCAATTTGATTTCCTTATTGCATAAGCGACACCGTATCCGAGATCCGTATATTCAAATCCAGTTAAAAAAGGAAAATCCCCAAGTGCCTGTTTCCAGACGGAAAGTAAATAAGGATGGGAGGGATGGCTGATATCATCGAAAACGATTATACCCCCGAGTGAAAGCCGGGGAATCACGTTCTGGAGATCTTTCCATGCTCCATCCTTGGAATGATCTCCATCGACAGTAATAAGATCAAAGGAAAGGGAAGGATTTTTTGAAAAAAATTCAGGAATGGTTTCATGACTGTCTCCGTTATAAAATTGTATTTTTCCTGAATGCGATACTTTTTTTAATTCTTGTTCGACAAGATGAGGGCCGGGATTATCCATATCAGCATAATTCTTAACCCATAAATCAAAAGCATAAATATCCACGGAAGGGCATGCTTTGGCTACGGTACAAACAGACCGACCTCTTCTCACGCCGATTTCGAGGTAATTTTTCGGCTGTAACAATTTTGATGCGGTATATAATACGTTGACTATATCGAAATACCACCAATGATTGCCAAAACGTTTTAATGATTCGCGATAATACGTCTCTAGGTATTTGATATACTCATCAGAGGCAAGATCGGCGTAAAATGATAAAATTTCATTCCATATTTCTTTACACGAGGCAATTCGGGAAAAAGTTGCAGGATTCAAAATTACCGGATTGTAGAAATTTGTATTTGAATAAAAAAGAGTGTTCATAATCACTTATTAACCGGTATTTATTTTTTATATTTATTCCAATAGATGATAAATATTCTCCGGCTTGTTCCTTCAGGGACCGGATAATCATTTACTTCTATATGTTGAAAATATTTTTTTTATGCGTCAGTAAAATTTTGGAGTGTATAATGCTCCGGTAAAGGATCAGGAACAGGACCGGTTTTTCCGGTCCCCAATCCATTAGGCATGAATTCTGTTATTAAAACATTAGATGTATAAGAGCTTAACACTTGGGTTACAAAGGAGAATGGAAAACGTTGACTTAAGGACAGATGATGGGTCAATGCTAAAGCTAATGCTAAATCTCCCGGATGAGAGCATTCCTGCTTGACATCCTTCACCGCGGTCGAAATGCATGGATCTTTATAATGTGTTTTAACGGTTGCATAAAGTTTATCAACCGCTTCCTCATCAAAATCAAAAGCCAGAACTTGGATTCCTTTTTTTACGGCAATCAAAGAATAAAGTCCGGCATTGCAACCAATATCAATCATTTTATTAGGTTTAAAGCGCTCAATAGCTTCATTGATCAAAGGAGTTCTTATATGCACTTTATAAGGATCCAAATCAGAGGATGTTTCTATTTGTTTATTGCATAAAGCCTGTTCTGAATAATAATCAGACCAGGTTGTCTGGATAACAGGGAACCGTATTTTTTTCAATCTATTCATGCAATAAAAGCAGCATTTCTTTTCTATTATTGGGAAAAGTTATTTTTAGCCGTATTAATTCAAAAATTTCCTGTTCATCCATTCCGCCTTCCTTCATGATTAATCTGCTGATACGGCTTAAATGAGTGCCTTTAGACATGATAAATAAAGGATAAATACAATAGCTGAAAAATTCTATGCGCCCTATGACAGGATTATCTATTTATGCAATAGAGCCGAAATCAATCCACACAGGTCTGGCATTATCAATATGGATCATATTCCCAAACTGAATGTCAATGAGACCTAGATTGAAATCAAGTAATTCAAGGTTTAAATCTATATAAAAAAGTGCCGCATCTTTTAACATGGTTCTAGGCCATTCATAGGAGGGAACAATTAAAGGTTGGGTTATATGTTTCAGGACATAACTATATCCATTGATTTGAAAATCGGAATAATCTGTCTCAATCAAAAGATTTTTTTCGAATAAACGACGGATGATCCCCTGATTAAATAAATAATCGGCAAATTCTTTTGCTTTCGGATAGATTGCCCGATAATAATTTTCTTTATATTAAATACTCTGCCTATGGGGTCTAAGAATCTTACCCCGATCCATTCGAGTTCTTAAGAATTTAGTTGGATGGACGAGGAATGATTCATATTTTATTTTTTCAATGCAAAAATATTTAATTGCAGTTCCATCTCATCTTGAAGTGGTCTTTTTAAAAAATGATAGGGAACAGTAACTACTTCTTTAACATGATATCGGAAACCAGCTTTGTTAAGAAGTGTTAAAATCTCATGGAGGCTTTGTTTTTCTTTATGATGGGAATGATATTCCACAAATAGATATGCTACATTATGTAGATTGTCGTAACAGTCCTGTATAACTTCTGTTTCCGCTCCCCCAATATCTATTTTTAGAAAATCAATTTTTTCTTTTAAAAAATCAGCTAGACGAATAGTGGGTACGTTAATCAGTTGTTTCTTATCATCGTGTTTTATCAGCCGTCCGGAACCCCCTCCTTCAGTATCAAAGTGTGATATGCCATTCTCCTTCCAGACTGCTTTCTGGTGGTATTC
>JAFGBW010000068.1 GCA_016932965.1 Candidatus Auribacterota bacterium | reverse complement strand
CATGGCGGTCATGGGTGCGTTGAAACTCTATTTGGATTTCATCAACCTCTTTCTTCATATTCTCTATATTCTGGGCGGTAGGAGAGACTGATTATTGGAACCTTTTGTTCTCACCATTCTCGGAGAAGTCTGTCACCGATATTTCAAAGAAATGTTCGGAATAGATGTGGACTTTGATAAGAATTCCCCGCCCCTCATGAGTGAACGGCCTCCTTTTAAAACGGAGGTTTATGTTTACATCGGTCTGGCCGGGGAAAACCATCAGGGACAGCTTGTTCTGGGTTTTTCAAAGAATTTCGTATCCAGTTCTGTTTCCAAATACACGCAGCGGATCAAGCCCAAGGCGGCTTCGGAATTTGAGAAATCAGCCATGTGTGAACTGCTTAATAATATCGCCGGACTGGTCTGCAATCATAAGCAGTTCAATGATAAGTATTCTGAGGTGTCTCAGACCCTTCCGGTTTTTAATGATACGACTGTCGAAGGCCCTGTTTATTTCACCCGTTCAGAAGGCGGTCAGGTTTCTTTTCGTCATGGAAAGGAAGAGATTTTCGCTTATATCAGTCTTAAAAAATTTGTCTCCATTCAGATCAAACCGGAAAAAGACGATGATCTGTTGGACCTGTCGGACCTGGATAAGAGCTGATTGAAACAAGCTGTTTCTATTCCCTTATTTTGATTTCGTAAGCCGGGATATTGTCTAATAATCTGGTAAACCGCCGGTACAGTCTTTCCGGTTGTATTTGATTTCTATTTCCAGAATATTTCAGTGATATAATAAATTCCTTTGAAGTTTTTCGCCGCACCGATGCCGGTGGTTTGATAGCAACCCTCGATGTTTTTTCTGTGCCGGCCGCTTTTCAGCCATCCTTTCACGATTTTTTCTGCCACCCGGGTTGAGGAGTTGGCCCATGCCACATTTTCTGCGATGGTGTTTCCGGGAAGAAGGCGGGAAATATTTTTTTTCCGTTGTTTTAGTCCCTCATGGCCAAAAGGAGTTAAAGATAAACTCATCGCCCTGCTATGGTGCCTGGCTTCTTCAACTAGAGCGGGGTTCATGATCAGAAACGGTAAATTTGCAGACGAGCGATGGGCATTGATGAGAGAGAAGATCTCCTGTTCCAGTGTTATCAGTTCAGATGTCTGCGGTTGAATGATTGATCTGTCTGAATCCGCGTAACCATGAAAGGACAGGTATAAAAATAAGATCGTAACTGGGTATAATAGATCATGCGTGAAAGAGGGGCGGGGGTATTTTATTTTTGAGTTCATGGGGCGATTGACAGAAAATCAGGAAGCCGGTTCATTTTGAAGACAGGCATGCTTTAGGATTTTTTTTGCCATCACTTCGCCTCCGTTTAATTCCATTGAAGGAAAGAGGGGGAGGAGGGATAAACCTTTTTTCAACGCTTCCATCCATGAGCCTGAAATAAAGTCCTTGCCGGATAAAAATACAGAAGGATAGGAAGATTCCAGCCAGTTTTTCAGTATTTCATATTCCGCAAACAGCCCGCGTTCAGTATAAATAATGGGTTTTCGTTCCACCAGGCAGTCAGAGAGTATTCCATAGCCTGGTTTAGTCATGACAGCATCACAGTATTTGATCAATCCCTGATAGGGTAACGTCGAGACCGTCAAAGGAATCAGGTTTTCAGGATGCCTCTTGTTTCTGAGCTTTGTGGTGGTCAGAAAAATGAATTCTTTTTGAAGCCCGGAAATAGCCTCCATGGGAAGCCGGTCAAAATCATATCCGCCATAGGAAAGGAGAATGACTTTTCTTTTTTGAGGATAAGAGAGTCCCGTCCAGTTTGCCCATTCTTTTTCCGTCATGGAGGAAGGACTAGGGGCCAGAAGCGGCATGGATAAGGTTTGTTCCGGCTGGAAAGGCGCCATGTCAGTATGAAGAGGCAGTTGCCAGCATTCTTCTGCCATGAGGTACTCTTCTTCCAGCCGCGGCAGCAAGGCTGAAAAACGTTTGTCCAAACCGGCGAATCCCCTGTAAATGTCCAACCAGGTGAAATTGCCGATGAAAAAACCAGGGATATGCAGTTTTTGAGCGATTCTGAAAGCAAAGGAAGACGAATCGCTTATCACGCTAAAAGGGGAGTGATCAGCGATCCGGGTAAGGAATTCATTGATGATCTCTGGTTTATGTTTCTCGAGCAGTTGGATTTCATTGAACGTTTGATCCAGATCCATGGTGATGAAGTCGGATTGAACAACTCCCACGTCATGCCTGAGATGAATATGCAGACCAGGGTTATTACTGTCCTTAAAGGTGACAAAACGGGAAGGAAAAGTACCGACTGCGATGATCTTCAGGGATGGAGCTTTTTCCTTCAGGCTTTTTAAGAGATGCCTCATGCGTGAGGCGTGGCCATATCCGTGACCTGAAATAAAGACCAGTAGACTTGGAAAAACTTTTTTCATTTGTCGAAGCATTCATGCAAATACTGATAAACCTCATCGATGACTTCTATCGGAGTGGAAGTGCCTGCAGTGATCCCGATGCGTTTTTTTTCTTTAAACCAGTCCAGATTGATTTCCGATACGTTTTCAATGTGATAGCCCGGCACGTTTTTTTCTTCGCAGATTTTAAGGAGTTTTTTTGTGTTGGAACTGTTGTAGCCGCCGATCACGATCATGATATCCACATCCTGAGCCAGTTGCTGGGCTGCTTTCTGCCTGTCTCTGGTTGGTTTACAGACGGTGTTGCTGAATTCCACGGTTTCAATGCCAGGCTGTTTTTTTATGAGTGAAACCAGTTGCTCCATTTTTTCAGGCCGGTTGGTTGTCTGAGAAACGATGCCGAGTTTTTTTTTATCGAGGCTGGCCAGTTTCGGGATATCCTTTTCATCAAAGAGAACGAAATATTCATCCAGGTCCCCGACAATCCCCTGTACCTCAACATGATCCGGATGGCCTATGACTACCGGGAACAAGCCTTTGGCAACCATTTTTTTTATGGTTTGATGCACCTTGGCCACCAAGGGACAGGTTGCGTCTTCGACTTTCAATCCCTTTTTAATCAGCTGCTTTTTTATTATTTCCGAAACCCCGTGCGCCGTGATCATGACTCTTTTGGTTTTGATCTTGTTCATTTCGGAAATGTTGTTGATCATGGCAATCCCGTAAGCCTTTAATTTTTCGACAGTCTGGGGATTATGCACCAGTTGGCCTAAAATGGTCAGATTGCCCTTGTTTTTTTCGTGAAGGGCCTGTTCGAGAGCGTTTTTGACGCCAAAACAGGTTCCCAGTGCTTTGGCTAATTTGATTTTCATGGAATGGAATTTATCTCAAAAAAGTCTCAGGGTAAATTGGTTTCTTGTCAGACTGCCATTTTGAAAAGCAGGGTTTCGATTAACCTTTTTTTGATTTCATCCGGTAAGCGTTCCATGCCGGTCAATTCGTTTTGTTTCAACCCGTGTTTTTCCAGGAAAAGCATCATGTAGAACAGGATCATCGGCTGATTCTGTATTTCGTCCTGCGGATCGTTTTGTTTCAGCAAATCTCCAAGCCTGTCTAACAGATTCGTGCTCTCGCCGAGGATTTTAAGGGTGATGCCGCCTTCGGCGGTGATTTTGGCTCGAAGATCAAGTAGTTCAGCCAGAAGATCTAACCGTGCGTTAATGGCTTCTTCCAGATGCATGAGTCTTGTTAATTTCTTTTTTAAAGTGTTGACAGTACTGTCAGGATTCATTCCAAAAAAGGATGCAAAGGCTCTGACAGATTCTGATGCATAGATCTGGCTGAGCAACACTTTTTGCTGCAGCCGGGCGAGGCTTTTTTCATGAGGGCTATTTTTCCCCCTTACCGGATGCGCAATTGATTCCAGATGCTGTCTGTAATGCTCCAGGGAGAGAGTGATGCTTGTTGCCAATTCCTCTGGTCTGACGGATTGTTCCGGATCAAGCAGGATTTTAACAGGTTTTTCATAATCCAAGTGATCTTCGCAGGTCATGGCAGCCATGAGCCTCAATTCTTTCTCTGTGAAAAAAGCCGAATAATTTGAAAAGGTCCATATAGTTTCTTTTGGGGTTTTACCGATTCTATTCATCTCTGATAACAGATTCCTGGCGTAGGGTCTTGCCTTTTTTGCCCTTTTAAGGGT
>JAFGBW010000005.1 GCA_016932965.1 Candidatus Auribacterota bacterium | reverse complement strand
CCCGGAAAACAACGCCCCCGACGAGACTCGAACTCATCGCCTCAGGATTAGGAATCCTGCGCTCTATCCTGATGAGCTACGGGGGCAACAGGCTTACTTTCCTTGTATTTAAAGGAGTTAAAGCATTTTCTTCCTTTTTCCGCAAGAAGGAAAATAAATGGGGCAAACAGAACCACACCCCTTTCCATCATATAATTCAGGCAGCTATCAGGGCAATAGATAACCGTATGGAAGCGGTTTTAACAAAAAGCTCCTGCCCAGGGCCGGGCCGTCTCTCGTGCTAGCATCTGAATATAGTACATGAATAAGACTGTTACTGTGTTGAAATTCCAGGCAGACTGCAAGAACAAAATTGTATCTGAACGCTTTCATGGAAATAAAAATGGCTTTCACTATTTCCGGTGAGTTCGTCTGAACCTCTTTCCGAAGCGAAACTGAAACATGCTCCAATCTTGAAAAATATTCCGATGCCTCCATATCAGTCCTGATATTTTCCAAAAGATAAGAAGATTCTGATTGGACAAATTGAAATGCCATCGCATTATTTTTCAATTGCAGGATAATCTGTGGAATCAATTCTTTTAAGGTCCGTTCATTCACCTGATCTCTGGCAGGCGGTTGAAAAAGGACGATTAAAGAGAAAGAGCCATCAACTCCTATATCTATGGATTTTGATCCGGACTCACCGGATCTGTTTTGCTTTATTCAAACGAGGGAACATGCTTGGGAACCAGATGAACTGCTTCATTCCCAACGGAACAAATAAAATAAACAGGAATGGAAATAACGACAAAATAATGAGATGTGTTTGTATATTCATGCCTCTTGTCTTCTTTATATTTACCTTATAATCTATATATTGTCAAGAAGATTCATTTATTTAACGACCCCCTAGTAATTATTGACTAAATATGAACAATCATTGGTATTTTTTGTTCAAATTTGCTCTATGATGATCTGAAATTTTTCTTTGAAAGATTAAAAATGACTGATCATTGTGTCATTAGTTACAATCGATCATACATGATATTATTGACGTTATGCTGTTATCCTATAACAAAATGTTTCATTGCGACCTGAATCAGATTGTTACGTATGGAACATTTGGATTATTTCGTTATAGGCTAAAAAGCCCGCCTTATTAAATGGCATGAAACTTGTTATAACTTAATGTCTCCAATTCTCTGTATAATAATTGGATAAGGAATAATGGCTATTGACGGAAGTAGGTTCATTTGTTAACGTTAAAACGAAATAATCTGCACTTATTCAAACCTGAACAAAAATAACGGTCATGTTTTTCGGAAGAAAAAAGAAAATTAAAGACAGAATGCTGATTGTGGATGTGGGAACCCAGTATGTGAAAGTACTGGATTTAACTGTCAAAAAAGATCAGGCCACGTTACATAATTACAGGATCTTGAATTTGATTCAGAGCGGCAGACGGTTCGTCATCAAAGAAATCGGCAAAATCATTAAAAAATCCCTGTTAGATATGGGAATTGCTGAAAAATATTCCCTCACTTCTGTAGCCGGTAAATCAGTCGTAGTCAGATTCATGGACCTGCCTAATATGACCATCAAGGAATTAAAGAGTTCCTTGAAATACCAGGCAGACCTGCACATCCCTTTTGATATGAACGATGCGATGTATGACTGTCAAATCTTGCCAGATTCCACTCTTCCTCAGGGTAGAATGAGGGTTGTCGTGGCCGCTGCTCTGAAAAAAGAAGCTATCAAAGTGCTGGAAGTGATTCGCAGCGCTACTTTGATTCCAAAGAAGGTGGATGTAGATGCCATGGCCCTTGCCAATGCTTTTGTATGGGGAATGTCAAAAGAGGATGAAGATCAATCCCTTGCTTTGGTCAATATCGGTGCATCCAGAACCAATATCACCATATTAAAAAAGGGCATCCCCTCTCTCTGCAGGGAACTCAATTTCGGAGGCATCTCCTTGACAGAAAGCATTGCATCAGGGCTGAATATCAGTTTTGATGAAGCAGAAGCAAAAAAAATCGAAGGAGACAGCAGCATATCCCGTTATATTGAAGAATCCATCAAACCCCTATGCAACGGCTTGGCACAATCCTTTGATTTTTTCGAAGGATCCGTAGGCACTCATGTATCGCATGTGTATATTTCAGGAGGAGGAGCGCAGATCCGCGGCATGATGGATTATTTAAAAAATAGCCTGAACAGGAACGTACGTATCTGGAATTCATTGCGTTCCATCAATATTGACAGCCTTCCCGAACGCGAAAAGGAACTGCTTCAATCGAATTCCCCTTTATTAACGGTGGCTCTTGGTATAGGTCTTGGAGAAGGGGAAAAGAAAGGCGAATCATAACCATGATTGTGAAGCTGAACTTACTGGATGAATCAGAAATTCCAAAGGAAACTTCATCAGAAATGGTTTCCGTGGAAGCGGTTGTGACCCATGCCGGAGGAAAAAACTGGTTAATCATGGGGCCGGCCATCCTTGCCGGCATTTTCCTATGTTATGCTTTTTATTATTTCTTCTTTGTCAAAATGCCACTGAATAAAATCCGGAATGAAATTACGGTAAATGAAAATATATTATCTGAATTGAAACCTCAGGTTGCGGAGGCTGAGGAGGCTGCAAAAAAATTAGATATCATTAAAAACCACGTGAAGGAATTTGAAATATTTATTCATTCCAAAAAAAGCTGGTCCAAGATATTGAATGTCCTGAGCGATGAAGTGCCGGATGAAATTATTTTCACCCGGATCACATTATCCTCCGGGACATACAGGAAAAAAAATAAAACCGATGCGGGGCTTCTTACCACCAAACTCGAATCAGACATATTAAAAATCGACATGGAGGTACCGGAGGCTGCTCAGAATGTCATCCCGGTTTATTTGAAAAAGCTGAAAAACCATCCCTGGTTGAAAACCGTCCTTTTTGCTATCGAAAGCGGCGGCCTGGCCCTGAGAGAAAAAAATTATGCGACCAGCTTTCAACTTTATTTCGCAAAAAATCTAGAGGATATAAATCCCAATGATATCCTTGAATAAACAACAGATCCAGACCATCGTTCTTATTGTCATCGTTTTTGCGGCTCTCTTTACGGGCTTTCACCTCTTCTTTGTTTCACCTGATTCCTCTGCTCTTTCCAAATTAAAGGATCAATTGAGCAGTCAGCAGCAGGAGATCAGGCAAGGCCAAAACACGGCAAAAAAAAGAGAGGAATTAAAAAAAGAGATTGAAATTTTTATGCAGAAAGATAAAGAATATCTCCAGCAAATTGTCACTTCAACTGATTTTGAGTTTTTTAAATACATGATCCGTGATATGGGAAATGAATATAATGTGAAAGTGACTTCTGACAGGAGTGATACAGTGGACGAAGCAAGAAAATCCGTCTTTCAGGGAGACTCTAATTTTTCAGAAAAAATCATTGCCCTTCACGTGTCCTGTCAATATCATGATCTGGGTGGTTACATCAGCCGGGTTGAAAGCACCTCCCCTTTTCGCAAAGTGAACGAATTGAATATCAGTAAAAGAACCGGGTATGAAAAAAACACCGGTAATTTAGAAGCAGACATAAAAATTTTATCCCTGATCAAAGAAGGGAATTAAATTAGGTAGGAAAACCGATTTATAAGGTAAGAAATTTAGTTAATTTTTAAATTTAAAGAAAAGGAGAACGTATGAAAAAACTCGTTATGCTCATGCTCTTTGTTGTAGGAGGAGTGATGTGGATGACAAATGTGTATGGTCAGGACCAGGGAGATGAAGTGGTTTCAGGAGACAAAGAAGGCTTGGTTTCCTTTGACTTCAAAGATGCGGACGTGCGAAATGTACTGCGCATTTTCTCACACAAGACGGGAATCAATATCGTCGCGGCCCCTGATGTGCAGGGAAGCGTCACCGTCAAACTGAACAATGTACCTTGGGAAAAGGCCCTGAAAGTCATTCTGGAAATGAATGAATTTGCCTTTGTCCGTGACGAAAATGTCATCAAAGTCATGACCAAGGCAAAAATCGCCTTGGAACCGCTTCAGACGGAAGTGATCCCTTTGAATTACACCAAAGCTTCGGCGGTCCTTCCAACCCTGGAAGGGATGAAATCCGAACGCGGCCAGATCAAGACCGATGAAAGAGCCAATCTGTTGATCATCACAGATGTTCCCTCCAATTTTCCTGAAATGAAAAAAGTCATAGAAAGATTGGATACACCCACGCCCCAGGTGATGATTGAAACCAAACTGATTGAAACAACCGGTACGGTCCTCAAAAAATTCGGAATCAAATGGAGCTTTCTGAATGAATATGAGTTTAAAACAAATCCGTTTAGTAAAACATTTTCGGAAACCAACAGAACCGTTACCGAGTGGGAAAAAGCACATGAATTTATTCCATTTGCGAAAAGTGATGATCCGAGATACTGGGAAAACACCAGTTATAATTCTGTTACAGGAGAAACAACTGTAGATGAATTCGGATACCTTGTAAAAGACAGGGAATTGCCTGGTTATGAACATGACATATGGTCTTTTGATGCCGGTGGATATACGAAAGGAGCCTTGAATTCAGACACCATCACACGAACCATTTCCACAGGAATCAGTGCTACCGGTTTGAGCGTTCTCATGTCGGCTCTGATGTCTGACAGCGGAACCGATGTATTATCAGCGCCAAGTATTGTCACCATGGACAACAGAGAAGCCAATATTAAAGTGGCAGTTGATTATCCAGTACCCCAGTTTACCTATAATCAATCCATCGGTACTTATGAAGCTAACAGCTATACAAAAGAACCTGTTGGCATTACCCTGAAAGTAACTCCTCATGTGGCGCCCAATGGATACATTACCTTGGATTTAGTGCCCGTAGTCAGTTCTCTGGATGACAAAGTCAAGGTAAAGGATGTGGACCTCCCTGTTATCGCAAAAGAAGAAATCTCGACTACCGTTATGGTCAAAGACGGAGACACCATCGT
>JAFGBW010000067.1 GCA_016932965.1 Candidatus Auribacterota bacterium | reverse complement strand
TGCCCCCGTAGCTCATCAGGATAGAGCGCAGGATTCCTAATCCTGAGGCGATGAGTTCGAGTCTCGTCGGGGGCGTTGTTTTCCGGGTCTGTTTTGGTCTTCAAAAGGGTCTTGTTTCCATCATGCAATCGCATTCATTCTATCCCAGCACGTTTATTTCGTCTTTGGCAGTTACAAGACCTGTCACAACGCTTATGTTTTATTCAGTGCTGGTGATATGGGGACTTATTTCCTTTTTTAAAATTCCTGTTGAGCTGCTCCCCAACGCGAGTTTCGACAATATTTCCATTATGGTCAATGTCCGGGGGGGGATGCCTCCTGAAGAAATAGAAAGACTGATCACCATTCCGATCGAAGAAGCCATGTCCACTGTCGGAGAACTCAAGGCATTGCAGTCCACTTCCAAAGAAGGACGCGCCAGCGTCGTTCTTTCTTTTCCTCCGGGTACGGATATGGATATCATCAGCCTGGAAGTGAGTGAAAAATTTGATCGAATCAAGAATGATCTTCCTAGAGAAACGGAAAGGCCGGTCATTGCCAAATACGAACAAAATGACGTGCCAATCGTTATTCTGGCCTTGCATAGTGACTCCGCTACGGTAGAGGATTTGCGGGATATAGCGGACCGGAAAATAAAGCCCGTTCTTCAGAGGGTGAACGGAGTGGCAAACGTGGAAGTGACCGGAGGCAGAGAGAGAAAAATCGTCATCGAGGTGAATGAAAAAGAGATCGAGTCCCGCGGCCTGTCCATCGAGCAGATCACACAATCTGTCGGAAAGAATAATTTGAATGTTTTGGCAGGAGATTATAAAGACCGGAGAAAAAAATGGCTTTTAAGAGCTCAGGCCCAGTATCAGGACCTGGAGGAAGTGAGAAACACAATCATCTTTTCGCAAGGGATATCCAATATCATCCGGTTAAAAGATGTGGCGGATGTTTCTTATCAGCATATGGAATCGCAAACGATTTCCCGGATCAATTCCAAACCGGTTGTGTCGCTTTATATTCAAAAGGAAAGCAGTGCCAACACGGTCCGCATCAGCGATGATATTCTTGACACCATTTTTCAATTAAAAAAAATGCTGCCTCAAGACGTGGAATGGATGATTGTTTCCAACCAGGCTGTCTTTATCAGGGAGGCGATCAAAAACGTGCAGTCCTCCCTTTTACTGGGAGCCTTGTTTGCCATCACTGTCTTGTTTCTCTTTTTGAGAAAAATCCAGCCCACCTTCATCATCAGCGTAGCTATCCCACTTTCGATCATTATTTCCCTGGGACTCATGGAGTTATGGGGCATTACCTTGAATATCATGTCTCTTTCAGGACTCGCTCTTGGTATCGGCATGCTCGTGGATAATGCCATTGTTGTGATGGAAATCATTTCAAAAAAAATAGAAGCCGGAGAAAGCAGGAAAATGGCCTGCATCCATGGAACAGGGAGCGTTCTCATGGCTATCACGGCTTCAACTGCCACTACTTTGATTGTTTTTCTTCCCATTGTATTTGTGAATCAGCAAACGAAAATTCTTTATGGGGGTCTGGCCTTAACCGTGGTTTTTTCCCTTGTCTCCTCTTTGGCCGTGGCTGTTTCCCTCGTCCCCTCTTTGTTGGCCAAAGGTAAAGAAATGGTGAATACCTCCACCAGCGGTGTGGTTTTTAATAAAGTCGTAGGCCTGTATCAGAACGTCCTTTTTTGGGGGCTTAAGAACCGATACTATTTATTGGGATGTGTGATGATCATGCTTCTAGGCTCGGGTTTGTATTTTTCTTCCCTGGATAAAGATATACAGGGAGTGACTGATGAGGGGAAATTCATTGTGTTCGTGGAATTGCCCAGCGGTTCCAGGATTGAAATGTCGGACAGGGTAATTCAACAAGTGGAGGAAAAGCTTAGAACGATTTCTGAAATAGAAACTTTTTCTTCCAGAATTGAAGGGTGGTCATCAAAGGTCTATGTTACTTTGAAACCCTTGCATAAAAGACCCACCATTCAGGTGATCCAGGATGTCCGGGAAAAAGTCAAAGGCATCGGCGAGAAGGAAGAGGCCTTCATTTACACGAGTTCTGGTAAAACCTCAGGCGGAACAGAAATCCTGATCGATCTATACGGATATGAATATCCCAAGCTTCTGGAACTTTCTTCCTTCATTTCAAAGGAAATGAAGGAAATAGGCGGTTTTTACGATTTCAAACTCCGATATAAACCCGGAAGGCCCGAACGCATCATCAAAGTGGACAGGGAGAGGGCAACTCTATTGGGATTCACCGTCAAGGAAATAGCCGATGCCGTCCATGCTAAAGTGAGGGGGCTGCAGGCCACAAAAATTTTTCAGGAAGGCAAGGAAGTGGAGACCATCATCCGCCTGAAGGAAAACGACCGGAAGACGTTTAAGGAGGTGATGGCGCTGAAGCTTACCAATCGGTTTGGACAGAAAATCAGTCTTGCTGAAATGGTGGATTTCAAGGAGGGGATCGCGCCCAGTGAAATCTGGCATACCAACAAAATCCGAATGATCCAGCTGAGCGCCAGTACGATGGAATATTCTCTTGCCTCTGCGATTGAGCTGACAGCAGCGCATCTGAAAAAGATAAAACTACCCGATGATTACCATATTGAATTTGGTGGGGATTACCATGAAATGAAAGAGACTTATCAAAATCTGCAATACGCTGCATTGGTCATGCTGTTTTTGGTTTATATGTTGCTGGCCAGCCTGTTTGAATCCTATTTACAGCCGCTGATTGTCATGCTGGCCGCCCCTTTCGCCTTGATTGGTGTCAGTGCTGCTTTGACTGTGACTACAGAAAGGATCACCATGGGGGTCTTGATCGGTGTGATCATGCTGGGCGGTATTGTGGTCAATAATGCTATTGTCTTTATCGACCAGCTGAATCAACTGAAGGAAAAAGGCATGAGGGAGTTGAAAGCCATCATCGTGGCCGGTAAAAGCCGGTTACGCCCTATTCTCATGACAACTTCCACGACTGTTCTGGGGCTGATTCCGCTGGCTTTTGACAAAAGTTCGGCCTCTGATCTGTGGTCACCACTGGCTTTCACGGTGATCGGCGGGCTTTTAAGTTCAACTCTGTTGATCCTGGTTATGGTTCCCTGCACTTTGGTTGTGTTCAGGGATTTCCAGGATATGCTGAAAACCTATCAAAAGGAGAAAAAAACGTGAGCCATATCATGAACAGACGCAGGATTTTCTATGACAATAAAGTCAGGCTGCTTTTTACAGGTTATCTTATTTTTACACTGGTTTTGGTTTTAGCCCTCTTTGGGAATATATTCACCAAGACTTTTTTTTCCATGTTGACCCCCGGTTTTGCGGATAGCACCACTGCCTTGCCTCTCAAGGCGCAATGGGGCATTTTCTTCTTATGGACCTTATACGGTTTTTTCTTTGCGTATTTTTATGCTTCCAACAGAGTGCGGGGTATCCTATTGAGATTGGGCCGCGTCTGCGACCAGGTCGCATCCGGTGAGCCTAGAAAAATGACTTTTCGAAAAAATGACCCCTTTCATGCCGTTTCTGTCAGCATGAATAAGATCATTGAAAAAGTCATGCTTCTCACAACCTTCAAGCAGGAATTAGAAAAAATCGCCAAACAGGCGGACCCATCCACACGCGCCAGGCTTGAAGAGGTGATGGAAAGGTTATCCTAGCAATCCTTAAGACTTTTCCGTGAATTTATTTCTGAAATTTTGGAGAAGTGAAGTATCGGCAGGTTTTTCCACCCGTTTCCAATCTTGTTTTCTTTTAGCGAATTCCGTCTCTGAAATCAGGAGGTTGATCTCACGTGTTTTTCTGTTGATAGTGATTTTATCTCCAGTCTGAACAAGTGCGATGGGACCTCCTATGTAAGCTTCTGGTTCCACATGGCCGATGCAAATTCCGGCAGTGCCTCCTGAAAAACGGCCGTCCGTGATAAGTGCGACCTCCTTTTCCAAACCCAGGCCGCTGATGGATGAAGTGGGATACAGCATCTCTCGCATACCGGGGCCGCCTGCAGGACCTTCATAGCGGATGATCAATATATCTCCTTTTTGAATCTGACCCGACTTGATATAACGGGTGGCATCCGATTCATCGTTAAAAACGCGGGCAGTGCCCTCGAATTCCGTTGGAACGGAAGGATGAACAGCGCTTTCCTTGATGACTGAACCTGATGGGGCCAGGTTTCCGCGGTAGACGGCGATGCCTCCTGTTTTGGAATACGGCTCTTTTATGTTTTTTATGACATCGGTTTTTTCATGATCCAATACCATTTTAAGCCGTTCATTCAATGGTCCTGTAACGGTTATCACATCCAGATGCAACAAGGATTTTAAACGCGACATAACCAGCGGTATTCCTCCGGCCCGGTCGAAATCTACCATCCTGAACCGGCTGGCGGGAGATAATTTCAAAATATTGGGGGTTCTGGCGCTGATATCATTGATCCTGTCTAGATCCAGAATGATCCCCGCCTCTTTAGCTATGGCCGGCACATGGAGAACCGTATTGGTCGATGCGCCGATAGCCATGTCTACGGCCAGGGCATTATAGAAAGCCTTTTCTGTCATGACGGCTTTTGCCGTGATCTTTTTTTCAATCAGATGCATGATCCGTCTTCCGCTTTCCGTGGCAAGACGGTATTTTTTATTGTCCACGGCATGGGTTGTGGCCATGTAGGGAATGGTTAAACCCAGAGCTTCCGTGACACACGCCATGGAATTGGCTGTAAAAAGACCCGCGCAGCTTCCGCAGGTCGGGCAGCTTTCTTCAATGATATTCTCGTATTCCTGCGTGGAAATTTTTCCCAGCGCATACTGTGCATCGGCTGAAAATGAAGTCACCACATCCACGCATTCTCCGCTGATGGTTCCCGGCATCATGGGGCCGGTAGTGACAAAGATCGTCGGGAGATCCAGATTCGCCGCTGCCATCAGATACCCCGGAATGTTCTTGTCACAAGCGCCGATGAATACCAGCCCCTCAAAAATCCCATGCGACATCACCATATCCACCACACAATCCCGGTTGAGTTCCCTGGAAGGAAGACTGTATTTCATCCCGTCATGTCCCATGGCTATTCCATCGCAGACTCCAATACCCGCATTCATACGGATGCCGCACCCGCCTGCTTCCGCGATTCCCCTTTGGATGTATGCGGCCAGGTCTTCCAGATGAAGATGCCCCGGGGTGATTTCATTTTGAGAATAGAATATGGCTATCAGGGGTTTATCGATTTGTTTTTTATCCAGCCTGGTCCCGAATAAACAGGAGCGTGCAGCAGGCAATTTTTTAACTTCTTTTACTTGCATTTTTTCCTCCGTACTATTGTTTATAAAAATTTTATTAATAAGAAACTGGAAATTAGACAGAATGAACGGGATATACAGGATGTTATTTTGCCTGAACTCCGTTCTTTTCAGGAAATCCTGTCTAATAATATTAATCGGGAGATGATATTAAAAAGGAGTTGTTTTTTCAAACGTAATGTAACAAACTTCTCTTATGTCTGAAGCGGCAAAAAAAAATTTTCTTTTTGTGACGGCTCTTTTGATGATGGTTTTCCGCGAGCCTTATCTTTTCATCCATCCCCGCTTTTGGGCCGAAGAGGGGGCCTTGTATTTTTCATATGCGTATTCCCATTCATGGCTGGAAGCCCTTTTCATGCCGCAT
>JAFGBW010000066.1 GCA_016932965.1 Candidatus Auribacterota bacterium | reverse complement strand
TTGTCGAATAAAAAATAACCGCTTGGTTGCATTGAGTTATGATTTATTTTTCCTCATGCTCATGCCGGCAGACCTGATCTATGAGACGGCCGATTCTTTCCGCGTAAGCAGCGGTTTCGTCCAGTTTGAGATAAAGTCTCGGTGTGTATTTCAAGTGAATCCGTTCTGAAAACAGGGACTG
The DNA here is from genome assembly GCA_016932965.1 of Candidatus Auribacterota bacterium. Taxonomy (GTDB): domain Bacteria; phylum Auribacterota; class JAFGBW01; order JAFGBW01; family JAFGBW01; genus JAFGBW01. Next base: position 9,862 of record JAFGBW010000066.1, on the reverse strand, counting down.
GATTTTTTTTAAATGCCGGCAGAGAATCAAAAAACCATGAGACGATTTTTCCTTGTCGCCAAGGACGGAAACAAAAACCGTTGCATTTTGCAGATCTCTGCTGCATTTGACCGAAGTGACGGTGTAAAGATAGGCGGAGGCGTCTTTTTCATTCAATTCGGTTAAAATGATATCACTGAGAATCTTATGCAGCTCTTCATTCACTTTGTCCATTCTATAGGGCATGTCAGTCCTTCTAAACGATAAGAGGCTATAAACAAGATTCGGATAATTATTTATTGATTAGTTATCTTAAAAGAATTCAGAATCCAGAAGTCAGAATTCAGTATGAAAAATCAGAATTTTTTTCCAAGTCTTTTTTCTGAATTTTAACTTTTTTTACCACAATAAGGATATATTTATTCCGGTTGGGTTGTAACGGATTTTTTGAGGGAATGGTTTAAATTATAATGCCGATTCCACTTTTTGCATCTGATGAAACTCAAGAATATCCCCTTCCTGAATATCGGTGAAACCATCCAGACTGATTCCGCATTCCCCGCCCATTTTGACCTCAGAAGCTTCATCTTTATAATGACGTAAGGATGCAACCTTGCAGGTTAAATCCAGTAATTCTCCATTTCTTTTTATTCGGCACTGAGCATCTTTCGTGACTTTTCCCTGGGTGACGAGGCAGCCGGCCACAAGGCCAATTTTACCGATTTTAAAGACTTTCTTGACTTCGCAAGTACCCAAAGTGGCCTCGACATATTCCCAGTCTAACAATCCCTCCATGTATTTTTTAACATCATCCAGAACTTGATAAATGATGCCGTATTCCTTTATTTTTACTTCATGTTTTTTAATGAGTTGGGCGGCTGAAGGAGTGGTTTTAGTTCGAAATGCCAGAATAATGGCGTGGTATGCATGAGCCAGCATCACATCAGAATCGCTCACCGGCCCTGTGGCTGAGTGGATGATTTTTAATTTGACCTTTTCCGTTGGCAATCCGGCGAATAACGAATTCAAAGCCGTGATGGATCCGATGACATCCGCTTTTAAAATGGCCTTTAACTCTTTTTTTGATTCAGCCTGAATGGTTGAATAAAGATTGTCGAGGGTGATGGTTTCTTTCTTCTTCAGGGCATTATGACGGCGATTCTCTGCTTCGACTCTTGCTGATTCCCTGGCATCTTTTTCAGAAGGAAAAACACGGACTCTGGCGGCGGTGTCCGGTACGCTAGAAAAACCGAAAATTCTCACGGGAACGGAAGGAGAGGCCGTTGGTACGGAGTTTCCACGGTCATCCTCCATTCTTCTTATTTTTCCATAAACATGCCCGCATGCTACGGCATCGCCCACTTTAAACTCTCCGTTTTTCACTAATACCGTCACCAAGGGTCCCATATGGTCTGTCTGACAGCTTTCAATGACTATCCCCAAGGGTTTACCTTTGGGATTGGCTTTTAATTCCAGAAGTTCAGTCTGAAGATTGACGGCGTTTAACAACTCATCAATACCAATTCCTTTTAAGGCAGATATGGAAGCACATAAGGTATCACCACCCCAGTCTTCCGGCGTCAAACTCATTTCAGCCAATTGTCCTTTCACTCTATCCACATTGGCCCCTTCCATATCAATTTTATTGATCGCTACGATGATGGGGACCTCCGCTTCCTTGGCGTGATTGATGCATTCCACTGTTTGCGGCTGAATGCCTTCAACGGCGGAAATAACCAGAATAACCGTATCCGTTACATTGGCTCCCATGGCTCGCATGGCGGTGAACGCTGAATGTCCCGGAGTATCCAGAAAGCATATTTTTTTATTATCATGTTCCACCAGATACGCGCCGATGTGCTGAGTGATTCCGCCGGATTCCTGTTCCACTATCTTACTTTTCCGGATATAATCCAACAAAGTCGTTTTGCCGTGATCCACATGCCCCATGATCGTGATGACAGGGGGGCGGACTTCCAGGGTATCTTCTTCTTTGGAAAACAATTCTTCCGTGATGGGTTCCGCCACTTCAGAAGTGATCTCCACATCCTTCACTTCCAGATCGATCTTGAATTCATCCGCGACAATCAAAAGAGTGTCTTTATCTAATTGCTGATTGATGGAGGCGATCATGCCAAGAAGAAATAATTTTTTGATGATTTCAGAGGCGGGAATTCCGATGACTTCTGAAAGTTCCTTGACGGTCAGTCCATCTGGAACGGTCACCTTACCGGTTGGACGGATGAGCTTGACTTCTTCAGCGCGGGGAACTGCCTCTTCTTCTCTTTGATCTTTGTCCCAGGTTTCCGACTGTTTGGGAGTGCTTTTAACCCGGTCTGATTTCGGAATTTTTCTCTTTAAAAATTTTTCTTCATAAGCCTCTTCATAGGATTCATAATCCTCTTTAAAATCATCCGTATCCGGCAAAGGAGGCGGGATCGGTTCCTCAAGGGATTCCGGTTGAACCGGATGGGGCTTTAGCGGCTCTTCCTTTTTTTTGTCTTTCTTATCCTCCGGTTTCTTTTCCGGAATTTCTTTAATCCGCTCCTGCGGATGAGAAGGCTTTTTTTTCTGATGGGATAGATCCGAATCGGTCTTATGGGAGATTTTTTTTTCTTTTACAGATTTACCTTTAGTTTTATGCGCTTCAGAAGAAACGGATTCCGCTGGTTCAGCCTCAGGTTTATCGGTTTTATGAACCTGGCCGGAAGAAGGGGGCTTTTTATGGAGAAACTTGACAAGCCGATTCTCCACTTTGGGGAGCACGTCCTCATCGATAGTTGAAGAATGGGACTTATAGGGAATCTTCAACTCATCCAAAATCGTTTTGACTTCATTGGATGAACAGTCGTGTTTTTTTGCTATTTCATAAATGCGCATGGTCAATTTTAAATCACTAACAAATCCGTTTTCTCAACAAAGAAGTACATGAAAATGATTCTCTTATATCACTGTTTAGAAACCACATATAATACAAATGTCACTCATATTGATACGGATTCTATTATCCGTGCCACTCACCATATCCATTCTGTACATCAGGCGGATTCAGCTGCGACGATACGGTACTGAATCCTTCTGGTTCATGTTATTCGTCATATGAAACCCTGTTCAGCCGACCACTTTTTTCATGGCAGACTGAATATGGTCCATGATTTCACCGGCATTGGATTTTCCGACGCCGGGAATGGCATACAATTCTTCTATTTTAAGGGATTTCAATTCGCCGAGGTAATGGTATCCAGCATCGACAAGGGATTCCTTTACCTTTTTGCTCAACCCTTCGATCTCTTCGATGGATATTTTTAAACGTTCATCCAATTCTTGAGGAACCTCTGTTTTCATGTCACGACGATGGGAAGTGGAGGAAGGAGTGGAAGAAACCGTCTGCATTTCATTTTCAGCCACCAGAACATCCACTTTCCATCCGAGCAATTTTGAAGTCAGTCTGGCATTGTGGCCGTGTTTGCCTATGGCAAGAGAAAATTGATTCTGATCCACATAAATCAGAATACGTTTGCCAGGTTCATCAATTTCGAGGTGTTTCAATTTTGCCGGATTCAGGGCGTTTCGGCAATAGATTCCGATATCCATGGACCAGGGTACAATATCGATTTTTTCCCCGTTCAATTCGTGAACGATATTTTTAACCCGGGCGCCTCTCATTCCAACGCAGGCTCCGACACAATCCACCTTGGGGTCCTTGGAATATACGGCAATCTTGGTCCTGAAACCAGCCTCTCTGGCAATGCCTTTGATTTCAACGGTTTTATCAGCGATTTCCGGAACCTCGATTTCAAACAGTTTTTTTACAAAACCCGGATGGGAACGGGAAACGACAATTTCTGAATGAGTCCCGCTTTTATTGACTTCAAGAACATATATTTTTAAACGGTCACCCACATGATATTCTTCCGTTTCCACCTGTTCTCTGGGAGGCAGAACGGCTTCCCCGCGACCCACATCCAAAATGACGTTTTTTTTATCATAATGGCGGACTATTCCTGAAATAACTTGGCTTACTTTGTCCTTATAATCGTTGTAAAGCACGTTCGCTTCTGCATCCCGGAGCTTCTGTATGATGACCTGTTTGGCAGTCTGGGCGGCAATACGGCCGAAATTATCAGGTGTTGCCTCGATCAAAATCGTTCCGCCGACTACGGCGTTGGGATCAATTTCCAGGGCCTCCTTCAGGTTGATTTCGTTGGTTTTGGCATTTTTGGAATCTTCAATGACATGAAATTCTCCATAAACGGTGACGATGAAAGATTCAGGGTCAATCCGGATAGCCGGATTGGAGATTTCACTCACGCTTTTTCTGGCAGCCAGATGCAGAGAGGAGGTGATGGTTTCCAGAAGGATTTTCCGGTCCAATCCCTTTTCCCTTTCCATGTAATCCACAATGCTTTTTAATTCATTATTGATTTTGGGTGTTTTGGTTGTTTTCATAAAATCCGCTTAAAAAATAAAGGAGTGGTCCTGCCACCCCAGTCATAAAAAACCGTAAAGTTAAACAGAAATTCAATAATCTCTTTCTATGAATTGTCAAGTAGAAAATAAACTTTGAATGGGAATTATGGTGACAGGCCCGGGAATCTGATTTTATAATCCCCCCGTCAAAGCATGAACGCAACCAATTTCATCCTTTCTATTCAAATTAAAAGACTGACCTTTTTTATCAATTCTCTTTTTCTTTTCTTTTCGGTTCTTTTCTTTTTTCTCTTATCTGATACCGGTATCGTCTATTCTCATTGCGCTGAACTCGTGATTTTTTGGCTCATTTGCATTGGATTGCCAGCGAACAGATTTATTTCCGGAACCGGCGCCCTGATTTTCTCTTTTTTCTGCGTGGTTCTCATGAGTCTGTCCACGCTGATTTTTTCTAGGTTTTCCTTTCTGGCGGCCGTCCCACTTTTTATCCTGCTTCAGCTGATTTATCGGCGTCAATGTGAACGCATTTCTGAGACCAGGCGCTCCGGTTTACTGGAAATAGAAAAAATCAAGGAAAAATTAAATGAAAAAAAGCAGGCTTTGGAACACTTAAATTTGAAAAAAAAGTCCCTGGAGATTCAAATTCAGCGTTTTTCAAATTTGAGAAATTATATATCCCAGCTCAATTTTGCTCTGTCCAAGGAGGATCTATCGGATCGGATTCTTCATTTTGTTAATGAGAACCTTCCCCACGCTGATCTGTATTCCCTTTTTCTTTTCAATCCCAAAAGAGAGCCGGTCACCACTCATTTTATCGTCCGAGAAAACAGGGAAGATGTCCATCTCCGTCCGGACCAGCAGGATATTTTGAATGAATGGGTGATGAATTACCGCTCCCCTTTGAGAATCAATGACGTTCTTGAAGACTACCGGTTTCAAATCAAAGGGGATGTCCCTTTGTTTTATCCGCTTTCCCGTTCCATTATCGCTTCCCCCTTGATTTCAGATAACAAACCAATGGGCGTTATACGGATTGATTCCAAAAACCCCAATCAGTTTCATATTAATGAATTCCGTATGCTAGTCATCATAGCCAATATTTCAGCTCTTTCCTTGAGAAATTCCGAACTTTTCAAGCAGACCGAAAAACTCGCTGTTACCGATGGCCTGACGGGGCTCTATTTGCCCCATTTTCTATTTGAAACCATTTCCAACCTGATCAGCCAGAACCAGGACAATCAACAAAACAGCCCCTTCAGTCTCCTGATGATGGATCTGGATCATTTCAAAAGGATCAATGACACATTTGGCCATGTGGTGGGTGACCATGTTCTGATGCAAACGAGCGCGAAAATCCTAAAAAATATTCCCAAGTCAGGGTTGGCCATCCGGTATGGAGGCGAAGAATTCGCCGTTTTACTGGAAGGTATGGGTAAAAAAGAAGCCTTTTGCGTCGCTGAAAAGATAAGAAAATCATTTGATGAAAATCCTTTGACCTTACGCAGAGAAAGCATTCATCTTACCTTAAGCATCGGCGTTTCGTCTTTTCCTGAAGACGGCAAAGAGGGGAGAATTCTTGTCCAAAAAGCCGATGAAATGCTTTATCTGGCCAAGAAGCAAGGGCGGAACAGGACGGTAGTTATCCCATGAACCTGCCTTTAGCCTTGTTTTTTATCCTGATGATCCTTCTGATGAATCAAAGCATGTCACTCAACAAAAAAGCAATTTCGGTCCTCATACAGATCCTGCTGCTTTTCATCGGTGGCCTGTTTTATTTTTATTCCTTTTTTGGCCGTTTTTTTTCTCTTGAATTTGCCTCGCGTTTTCTCGGCATTATCACGCTGTTCATTTTCATTTTTATCAATCATCGCCGCATGAAACAAATAGAAAAAGAAAAAGGAGAACAAGAGCGGGAATGCAATCTGATCCAACAGGAATTTCTTACATACAGCGACAAAGAAGAGGATGTCCAGGCTTCCATTCAACAATTGATATCGAGTGTGGAACAGACTTCTTCTGCCTACAAGGCCACACTCGCCATGAGCTCCACTCTTGATTTTAATGAAACGCTTGAGTCTTATGTGAAAGGGCTCATCCAGATGGAAGGATTCCAGAAGCTTCATTTGATTTTAGCAGAATCGGACTCTTCTGAAGAGAACGGCGCTTCTTCTGCTGTTTTGAGAGCTTATCGGTGTTCTGTCTCCAATCCCGTTTTGGAATCGTATCCATGCTCTCAGGCGGAGGAGGTTGTCTTTTCCAGAATGCGGCATGAAAAAAACATTCAAACCGTTTCTGATCCGGTTCAGTTCGGCCTTGTTGCCAGTTCCTTTGATATTTGCTCTTCCATGGGGGCTCATGTGGTGCCATTGTATTTCCAGACGGATTTTCTCGGAGTGCTGGTTTATTTCAATGACAAAAGAACTGCCTTTGAAAATCAGCTAGAACTCTTGTCTCTTCATTTTTCCATGGAAATAAAAAAATCCAGACTGTACGAAAAAATCAAGCGTCTTTCCACTATCGACAGTTTGACCAGTACGTACCTGAAGCGCCATTTTCTTCCCTTATTTGAAGAGGAAATAAAACGGCACAAGGGGAAAAAAACCATCTTTTCCGTTGTCATGATGGATGTGGATCATTTCAAATCCATCAATGACCAGCATGGACATCTGATGGGAGACCATGTGATCCAGGAAATCGGCCGGATATTGAAAAGCCGCTGCAGGGAGGAAGATTTGATCTCCCGTTTTGGAGGAGATGAATTCACGCTCATCCTGCCGGGTGCCTCCCTGACAGAGTCTCTTCAGATTGTCGAACGTATTAAAAAGGCTATTGCCAAACTGGTTTTCAACCCCGGCACTTCCACCGAATTCAAGGTCACGATCAGCGCGGGTATCGCTTTTTTCCCTGAAAGCGGAGAAGATCGTGATAAACTGCTTGAAGCAGCCGACCAGGCCCTTTATAAGGCGAAGAGAGAGGGTGGAGACCGCATCCAAATGACGGAGGGATAACTTTCGTCCCTTTTCAAAACATGAAATAATATGGCATTATTCTTTCTAATCAACATGAGAACGTCATTATTACCTTATGCCCTCCTTTTTATACTGATTCTGGAGCCTGGATTTTCTGTCAGCACGGATGATTTTTCCGGCGTTTTATATTCAGGAATGGACAGAGGTATTCATGCAAAAGGGACGGCCCCTCCCCGGGAAGAGTGGATGCTGATATTGAATCATGAAAAAAATCCCGTCGGCTACTGCCATTCTGTTTTTCAAAAAAAATGTCTGAATGGTTTCAATTTTATTCAGGTCATTAATGAATCATTCATCCGGACAAAAGGAAAATACAGGTCCTATGAAGAATATGCCATCCGCAGAACGGCTCTTTTAAAGGAAAATGGCGGTGGTTTTATCGCGTTCAGGGTTGAAAGGCCGTCCTCCCGCGCAAAGATTCTGGAAGGAGTGATAAGGGAAAAGACCTTGTTCCTGAAGATCACTCAATCCAGCCAGGTTTATCACAAGGAGATCCCTCTAAAGGGGAACCTGTATCTCCTGGATTTATTGAATTTGCCTAAAAGTGAAATTCGATCTGGGAATAAAGTCGAAGTTCAGATTTTTAATGAGGAATTGTTGTCTCTGGATACGCTGCAAATATTGTTTTTGGAAAGCCCCCCTATCCCCGAAGAAAAGGGAGGGGCCGGGAAAAAAGTGATGAAGGCCGAGCTCATACTACGAAAACAAAAAAATATCGTTTATCTCAATGCAGAGGGGGAAATGATAAGCGGCAAGGATCTGGTCAAGAATATTGAAGTCGTCTCGAGCGATAAAAACAATATTTTTCAATCAAAACTGCAGAAATATGTTATTCCTGATTTTTTTTTTGCGGACAAGCTTCGTATACGCTCCCCTGATAAATTGAAGTCGCTTGTATTGAAAATATCCCCCAAATCTCCGGAAGAATATTTACCCATCGTTGAAGATGAACGTCAGAAAGTCTTAAGTCGGGATCCCGTCAGTAAGCAAATCATTCTTCATATCAAGAGACAGGCTGAGGATTTATCCCATGAAGTTTCCGGATATGGGGTTCCGACAAATGAAAATAGGCCGATCCTTGAAACTGAAAGTGCAAAAACGTTTCAATTCCTCAATACGGTTGTGAATAAGATAAAAAAGGAGAAGCCACTTAAGTTGGGGGAACTCCTTGTGAAATGGGTCTTTTTGTATATTTCCGATAAGGAGTACCGGCAATACATGAGTGTAGAGGAGATCATCCGCTCCCGGCAGGGAGATTGCAAGGCCCATGCCATGCTTTATACGGTTTTAGCCAGATTGTCAGGTTTACCGGTTCGATACTGCGTGGGACTCGTCTACGATTCAAAATACAGGGAATTCACCGGGCATATCTGGGTCAAAATTTATACAGGCAGGACATGGGTTGCTATGGATCCTGCCTTCAATCAGACACGGATTGATCCCACCCATATTCAATTCATGGAAGGCAGCGAGGAGCGCGTCTTGTTGTTTGATTTTTTCAACACGCTGTACCATCTCCGTGATTCTCACTTTGAAATCCTGGAAACAACCAGTTAATCAGGAGGGTTCTTCCTCATTTGCACGGCTAAAGTGATGAGATTTTCTCTCAACATCTCATCAGAAGGATGTTTTCTCAAACCTTGGGTTAATGTTTTTTTTGCCTGGGCGTACAAACCGAGCGAATGTTCGGCAACTGCCAGGAGATTGAAACTTTCAGGCCGTTCCGGCACCCGGGCAATTAAGAGTGCTCCCACTTTCAGGGCCCTCTGGTAATCCTTGCGGTTCAATAAAATTTTCATCTGATCCACCAGGGCTTCAGCGGCTTCCTGTTTATCTGTTATAGGGATGAAGGAATAAAACCGCAGGGCTTTTTGATATTCTCCTTTTTGCATGTAAATGTTCCCGCAAGTTCGGTTCAAATAGGGGTGGTGCGGAAAAGCTCTCAATCCCTTGAAAAGAAGTTTCAAAGCTTCATCAGGTTTGTTTTTTTCAACCAGACAAAGCGATTTGCAGTAAATCGCATAGGCATCATCCGCTTTGACGGTCAGGGCCTGATCGGCCAGTTCTTCAATCTGGATAAGTTGTTTTTTATCTTTAATTATTCTCTCCAATTCCAGGTTTAAAAGCCAGTTTCTGCATTGAATGGAAGCGGGGCATCTTTTTACGGAAGCCTGATAAAGGGAGCCGCTTTTTTTCCAAAGCCGGATTTGATTTTTAGAGGGAAACCATAAAAAAAGGATTGCAGCAGCAGCCAGGATATAGAACCCTTTTTTTGAGGTGAATAAATGATGAAGGGCTGAAACGAAAAGAACCGACAAGGCCGGAAGAGGTCCGTAAAGATAGCGGTCATTCATCCAGGTTGGAATGGGAATGAGGGTGGAAACCGGGGCCATGGTGATCAAAATCCAGGCTGCCCAGAAATA
>JAFGBW010000065.1 GCA_016932965.1 Candidatus Auribacterota bacterium | reverse complement strand
TTTTTCAGCAATGATTTAATTTCTGCCATTCTTTTTTAGAGGTAAACGACATGGCAGAAGAAAAAAAAAGTTATAAAAATACCCTCAATCTTCCTCAAACCGATTTTCCTATGAAGGCTTCTTTGCCGTTGAGAGAGCCTCTGCAAATCCAGGAATGGGAGAAAAAATCGATCTACCGTCAAATCCGGGATTCAAGAAAGGGGAAACCGCTTTTCTTTCTTCATGACGGCCCTCCCTATTCAAACGGGCACATCCACATGGGCCATGTTTTGAATAAAATCCTCAAAGACATCGTGCTCAAATTCAAAATATTGGCTGGATATGACGCCCCCTATGTGCCGGGATGGGATTGTCACGGCCTTCCGATAGAACATCAATTGTTAAAAAATACAAGAAAGACAAAAGATCAAACAAATCAGGTGCAATTCAGAAAAGAGGCAAAGGAATTCGCCCTCAAATGGATGAATATCCAGAGAGAAGAATTCAAACGCCTGGGAATTTTTGGAGATTGGGAGAATCCCTATTTAACCATGGAACCCGTCTATGAATCCGCTGTCCTTAAAGGGATCCTGGACATCTACAAGGCCGGCCATATGTTCAAGGCAAAAAAGCCCGTTTTGTGGTGCCTGGAATGTGAGACCGCGCTGGCTGAAGCTGAAGTGGAATACCATGAACACACCTCCCCTTCCGTCTATGTGAAATTCGAGCTCAAAGACCGTCCGGGATGTTTCATGGTGATTTGGACAACCACGCCCTGGACACTGCCGGCCAATCTGGCTATTGCCGTCCATGATTCTTATGAATACGCGGAAATTGAGCATGGAAATGAACATTACATCGTTGCCAGAGAACTCAGTGATAACTTTATCCAAACCTGCGGATTGACCGGGGCCTGTGTTCAAAAAACCTATCCCGGAAAAACACTATCCGGGCTCATCTACCGCCATGCCTTTTTAAACCGTGAATCACCTGTGGTTTTGGCCCCGGAATTGGTGACGTTGGATACCGGGACCGGTTGTGTTCATATTGCTCCGGGACACGGTCAGGAAGATTATTCCTTAAGCGGAAAATATCAGCTGGAAGTCTTTTCCCCGGTGGATGAAAAGGGAAAACTCACCGCAGAAGCCAAGGTGTGTGCAGGCAAAAATGTTTTTGAAGCCAACCCTGAAATCGTCCGTATTCTCAAGGAAAAAAACGCCCTGCTTTATGCGGGAGAGGTGCTCCATTCCTACCCTCATTGCTGGAGATGCAAAAAGGCGGTGATTTTCAGGGCGACCGAGCAGTGGTTCATCGGCATGAATAAAAAAGACCTGCGGTCAACAGCGCTGGCCAACATCGAAAAATCCAGATGGATCCCCGATTATGGAAAGACACGCATTTTTTCTATGGTATCTCTGCGTCCAGACTGGTGCATTTCGAGACAAAGATTATGGGGCGTGCCCATTCCGGGACTTAAATGCACCGGCTGCGGCCATTCTTTTTTAAATGAAACCCTAATCGACATACTCATCGAACATGTCAAAACCCATGGAGTAGACATCTGGTTCGAGAAACCGGTCCAGGAACTGACGGATTCAGAAATCACATGCCCTTTTTGCTCGTCAAAAAAAATTGAGAAGGAAAAAGATATCGTTGACGTCTGGTTCGAATCAGGCATCAGCCATCAATCCATCCTGCAGAAGGGACTCCCCTATCCTTCTGATCTTTATCTGGAAGGATCCGACCAGCACCGCGGATGGTTTCAATCATCTTTATTGACTGCATCCGCCCTTTCCATCGATCCCCCTTTCAGGGCTGTTTTAACGCACGGATTCATTGTGGATCTGGAAGGGAAAAAGATGAGCAAATCCGTTGGTAATGTGATGGATCCTCTCTCAGTTATGAATCAATACGGGGCGGACATCCTGCGCTTATGGGTGTCATCTGTTGATTATGCCATGGACATTAAAATATCCCAGGATCTCTTCAACCAGCTGGGGGAAGCGTATCGAAAGATCCGCAATACCTTTCGGTTCCTTCTGGGCAATTTATTTGATTTCGATGAACATTTGTCCCTGAAACCGGATGAATTAAACCTGATAGACAAATGGCTGCTCATCCGATTCAGAAAGATGACGGAAGAAGTGAAAAGGGAAATGCAAGAATACCGTTTTTTCCGCGCATGGCAGAAAATATTTCAATTCTGCGCCGTGGAGCTGAGCGCGGTCTATTTCAACATTCATAAAGACACCTTGTACTGCTCTCATCCTGCATCGAGAGAGCGTCTTTCAGTGCAGACTGTATTAAGAATAATCCTTCATGCCCTGGTAAAAATCCTGTCCCCATTCCTCCCTTTTACATGCGATGAGGTTTGGAACGAGATCAACAAAAAGAATCCGGATCATCAAACGGTATTCACCGAATATTGGCCTGAAATTCCAGCCGTACAAAATGAGGATGAAATTGTTTCAGAATTTGAAAAATGGTTTGAAATGAGGGAGGATATCTTTAAAAAAATAGAACAGCTGATCACCTCCAAGTCCATTCAGACATCCAATCAGGTTCAGGTGATTATTTCCTGCGGCGGGGAAACGGAATACAGCCGGTTTTCCGGACTCCACCATGAATTAAAACGTTTTTTTACAGTAGCGGAAGTCATTGTCAGAAAACAGGAAGGGATTCCATCAAAAATTGTCATAGACGCCATTCCTAAAAAAGGTGTAAAATGCGAGCGTTGCTGGGTTGTATTTGACGAATCCGTAGCTAAAACGAATGAGACCCGCTTATGTCCTTCTTGCACCGAAGTAGTGAAAATCCTGTCAAAATAAAGGCCATCAGTCAAATGAAGGGAGTGTTATAAGATATAACATAAAGAGCAAACTCAAGAAGTGAAGAACGGCCTCAGACCGTTCCAAGATTCAAAGAAACGACAGACCAATTAAAACCGATAAATGGAGTGCCATGAAAAAGAAGGAACAACACAACAACAGCAATCATTCAAACAAGAAAAATCCTTTAACAAAAAATCAAATAGAGCATTATCGGGACACCCTGATTCAACTCAAGATGCAAATCATGAAAAATGTGGATTCACTCGAAAATGACAACCTTAACTCCAACAAGGAATCCAGCGGGGACCTGTCCAGCTATTCGCTTCATATGGCGGACATGGGAACCGACACATACGACAAGGAACTGGCCATGAACGTGGCGGGCAATGAACAGGATATTCTGTATCAGATCGACCAGGCTCTCGACAGGATCAACAAAGGCACATACGGAATCTGTGAAATGCACCAGGATTTTATTCCCACGAGCCGTTTGAATGCCATTCCCTGGACGTCTTATTGCAAAGAGGCTCAGGAAAAAATCGAAAAGGACGGGAGAAAAGGGTAATTGCCGATTATTCTAACCAGCCTGCTGATCTTCACGGATATTCTCACGAAGGAAGCGGCTATTGCCTTTTTGAAGAACCAGCCTTCCACCCCTTTGCTGGGTCATTTGTTAAGACTGACCTATGGGGAAAACACCGGTTCCGCTTTCAGCCAATTTCAAGGCATGGTTACGTCTTTGATCTGGATTTCTTTCGCATGTATCCTTTTTGTTTTTTACGCAATCCGGAAATCAAAAACAAAGATGGAAAAGGCCGGATATTATTTGATTTTATCCGGGGCGACCGGTAATCTGATTGACCGGTTGTTCAGAGGCTATGTGGTGGATTTCCTGGATTTTGATTTTTTTGATATCCACATCCCGTCTTTATGGATCATTCCCGAGATGAATCTTGAAAGATGGCCTGTGTTCAATTTTGCGGATTCTTATATTTGCATTGGCGTTTCAATTGTTTTACTATCTGTCTGGCTGAGTAATAAAACACAGTGATTCTCGCGCAGAGGCGCTGAGACGCGGAGCATAAAGGAAACCAAATCCATGTATCCTGTTGTTTTCCAGTGGGGGTGGCTGACCATATTTACCTACGGATGTTTTCTGGCTCTGGGATTCCTGCTGGCCACGATGGCTTTTGCCGACCTGGGAAAAAAGTCGGGATTCCAAAAGGATGATCTGATGGATTTCACCATCTGGATCCTGGTTGCTTCCATTGTGGGAGCCAGAATCCTGTATATCCTCATCAATCTTCCTCATTATCAGGAACATCCTCTGGAAATCATTTTATTAAACCGCGGCGGACTGGTCTTCTATGGAGGCATTCTCGGTGGAATCCTTGCCGGCATCTGTTATCTGAAGAAAAAAAAACTTCCGGTTTTGAAAATAGGGGATATGGCCATGACCGTGATTCCTTTAGGGCAGATGTTCGGAAGAATCGGCTGCTTCCTGAACGGCTGTTGTTTCGGCCGTCCAACAACCTTTCCGATTAAAGTGACCTTTCCGTTGGGAAGCCCTGCCTGTGACTATTACCAGGAGCTCATGCCGGTGCACCCGGTGCAGTTATATGAATCCATCGCCCTGGGTTGTTTTTTTCTCCTTCTTTTGACGATCTATGAGAAAAAACGATTCGACGGACAGATGATCGCCCTTTACGGAATGGGTTATGCCGTCATCCGTTTCCTGCTTGAATTTTTAAGAGGAGACAATCCGCCGATTTTAGCCGGTCTCACCCTTTCACAGTGTGTGGGGATCGTTGTATTCCCCTTGAGTCTGGGACTGTATTTTTATTGGAGTAAGAAGAAAATCCAGGAGTAAGAAATAATTTTTCTCGCGCAGAGGCGCTGAGGCGCAGAGAATAGTGAATAGAAATTTGGAAGACAATAGGATACTTCTTTCGGCGAAGCCGGATCTGTCCTGTAAATCCTGTCTAATAAATATCTTCCCCTTCCTCCGCTCCCCAGCGCCTCTGCACGAGTATAAATAATCAGATGAAATATTCCTTCACAGCAGATTCATCTCTCAACGGCATGAGGGCAGACATCGCCGCTGCCAAACGGCTGAACATTTCGCGGTCTTCTTTTCAATCCCGCCTTAGAGAAGACAGCCTTTCTGTCAACGGAAAAAAAAGACCGGTTTCCTATAAAATACAAACGGGCGATCAGATCGAGTTTGAATGGGTTCAGCCTCAAGTCCTGTCCTTAAGACCTCAGGATATTCCTCTGAATATTCTTTTTGAGGATGAATGGATGCTGATCATCAGCAAACAGGCTGGACTGGTCACTCATCCGGGAGGAGGCTCATCTGAAAACACGGTTGTGAACGCTTTTCTCCACCATCTGAAAGGCCAGAACAAATTTGATGACAAAGTAAGGCCCGGAATCGTGCACAGGCTCGATAAGGACACGTCCGGAATCATGGTCATAGCAAAGACGCCTCAAAGTCTGGAGCGTCTGCAGACTCAATTCGCTCAAAGATGCATTGAAAAAGAATACCGCGCCATTGTGACAGGGAATATTAAAGAAGCCACGCTGACAATTACAGCAGGCATCGGCAGGCATTTGACGGACAGAAAAAAGATGGCTGTGCTGGTTCCCAGATCCAAAGAGGCCATTACTGAGGTTAACGTGCTTGAGAGATTCACCACCCACACGTATGTCAGCGTCCATCCCAAAACCGGCCGTACGCATCAAATCCGGGTTCATTTTTCTTACTGGAAGCACCCCATCCTGGGGGATAAAACCTATGGCGGGAAAAACAATCTCAATATTTTCAAACATCCTCTCAGACGGCAAATGCTTCATGCATACAAAATCAGGCTGAATCATCCTGCCACCAATCAAAGCATGGAATTCACGGCGCCCATCCCTCAGGACATGGAAGAAATTCTACAGCTATTGCGCGGCAGATAGAAGAAATTAAGAATTAAAAATTGAGAGCTAAATTTGAATCCTGTGGTGCGGTGGTTTACCTGTTTTAATTATTTCGTGCTTTTCGTGTGTTTCGTGGTTTAAAAAACCATATTAACCCGCTTTTTTCGCCGGGTTTTGTGAAGAGAAAAGCGGGTTAAATGTTCATGATCCTGTCTTTGATGAAATTCACTGCTTCCCGGAATCCGGAAAGGAAATCACCCAATTTATCTTCATACACCAAAATCCTGAAGCGTTCGGGTTTTTCAACCCCCGGCTGAAATTTAGCTTCTGTGATGGTGAGATAAATGGTCCCTTCCTCGTTCTGCTTCACGTCAAAAAAATAATTACGGCTTCCTGCAATGACTTTGCGTGAAAAAATTTCTTCTTCTCGTCTTTCTTCCTGCATGTCCTTCTCCTTATTCCGTTTCTTCATTCTCCCTTTTTATTCAATTTATTCCAGAAATCAATCGTCTCCCTGCCGCGCGGCAACACGATGGTTTCATCCTGTCTGGCTTTGTTGAGCATTTTCTCTTTTTCCGGATCCACCCACCATAAGGCCGGGATCTGGGTCCAGTCACCCGTGTAGGATAAACCGGAATCAGGGTGCCCGAATTTATTCCAAAAGGCAATCCTGACGGAATACGGGGCGATCCAGCCAAAAGCATAATGATAAGCAGCAGAAATGATCCCGTCCATTTCCCTTATGATGCTTATTCTTTCCTGCGCATCATAACTTTGATCGTATTGTTCGCAGAGATCATCCACTCTTTTATTTTTCATGCCGGTGATATTGACGCTTTCAGGCATTTCTGAGAATTTCGAATGCAGGGAGCTTTCCGGGTTGGGGAATAAAAGCCCTGTCCATCCCTGGTACGCGATGGTGAATTCCCTCTTCATGACTTTTTCAAAAATACTCTGGCTGGACATGTTCACCAGGTTCAATTTGATCCCGGCTTTTTCCAGGTCTTCCTGAAACGGGGTAAAAATCCTGTCCCATCCGGCATCAATGGAAAGAGTGAGTTCAAAAATTTTTCCGTCTTTGGTTCGCCATGGCTCACCCGGCTTTTTTATCCATCCAGCCTCATCCAGGAGTTCCATGGCTTTTTGCGGATCATACGAAGGCATGGGATTGTCGGGGTTCTCGTAAACGCTTCCCTGAAACCAGGATTTACATCGTACGTATTCGTTGAAAAAAAGCTTATCAATCAGCTGGTCCACGTTCCATAAACAGGAGAAGGCCTGCCTGACACGAATATCATCAAAAGGCTCAACGAGGGTGTTGAATGCCAGTCCGGTCATTCCAAGCGGCTCAAAGTTAAAAATTTTTCTTTTCAGGACAAGACCCCGTGAAATAGCCGGAAATTGTCCTGAAGCCGGGTCCAATTCCTGGATCCACCACTGGGCCTTTGAGGGCATGTAGAGATCAAACTCGCCCTTTTTGAATTTTTCGAGCTGAAGTCTCTCGTCGGAAACCACAACAAACCTTATTTCATCGAAATTATACAGACCCAAATTTTGTTTTTTATTGATCGCCCAGTAATTCTTTCTTCTTTTTATTACGAGGTTCCTGCCTTTGACCGTGTCAGATGAATCCAGCTCATAAGGGCCCGAGCCAGGCATCATCTGGAACTGATGTTTTTTCAGATAGCTTTCTCCATCGACCTTGGAAACATGGCTGAACGGGAAAATAGCCTGGGAAGCAAAATACATGAAACTTCTCCAGTTGACCTTTCTGCATTTCACCCGCACGACGGAATCGCTTTCAGCAACAGGGAGCACGAAATTTTCAGTATAAAGTACGGTTCGGGAAGGATCTTCGATTTGTTCATCCATGAGAAGCCGGAACGTCGCGACCACATCATACGACGTGACTTTTTCTCCGTTCGCCCATCTGGCTTCCGGATCCAATCTGAACCAATAAGTGGATTTATCCTCAGATATTTTCCAATGAGTGGCGAGATTAGGACGGTAATTGAGGGTTTCAGGGTCCAGAGAAAGCAACGACTCATATGCCAGGCTTTCCAACAATGACAAAATCATGAGCGCCGTATCCTTGCCGAAGGTCCTGTAGGTGGGAGGAAAATCAGAAATCACAATAGATATGGAACCGCCTTTGACAGCGCGCAGACTCCCAATGGGTTTGAAATCCAGATTGGTTTTCCACTCTTTCTGATTGAAAACTTCCGTTTGGCCGGACTCGACTGAAATCTTCTCTGTCCGGGTGTCCTTTTCAGGAGGTATGACCACTTTCCTTTCCCTGGGGCTGCAGCCGTTCATGACCAGACAAAAAATGGCAGCGGAAAGGATAAATGGAGCGGACTTATTTTTCGGATTTCTCATTCAATCCGTTCAGCATTTTTTTCCGTTCAATCGTCCTTTGATCACGATTCAGACTATTCCAAAGGAGTTTTGTCTGCTTCTCGTTCAGTCCCGAACCTGAGGCATATTTATGAATAAGCCGGGCAGTTTTTCCATTCATGGGCTTTCTCCTTCTATTTGATTGCTTGCAACAAGGAATACTAGCATGAAGTCCCGTCATGATGCTAAGAATTTTTTCGGATAATGACCATTCCCTCGGCGCCTCTGCGGAAGTCATTTTTGTTATTCTGAGGGACAGCGAAGAATCTTTTTCAACCAAGAACTAACCACCCTCAACCATCAGCCATTTTCAATTCCGCTCCCCCTCGCTGCCGCTCCTTCAAGGTGAAACGATTTCATGACACCATCTCTTTACCGGTCAGGGGTTGCCCCAACAGATCAAACTTTTCCACCGTTCCGTTCGGCCTTTTTCGTTCAGATCCGACCGGTTTTCCCTGCGCGTTGAAAATGAATTGGGCGTTCTTTTTACAGACCTGGATCAATTGTCCTTTCTCGTATATCAAGGTATCACCGTTTGTATTGATCTCCATCTGTCTTTCGCGGTTGACATTGGACTTGATATATCCGGGACCCTGCTTATATCCCGTTAAATGGCCGTTTTTATCAAAAACAGCCAGATTTTTCGGCCCCAGAACAATGGCCTCAATCGCTCCTTTTCCATTCATCATCGCCAATTCACCTGAGGTCCCTTCAGGATGGTTCATGACTGGAATGCTTATCGGATATTCTCTGCAGAAATAATTGCCTTTTGGCTTGTAATAAATAATTCTGCCTTCATCATGATATTGAACATGCAGATTCGTTTCTTCCGGAGTGTGCTTTGACCTGAGTGTTTCGCAGCCGGTGATGGATGTTATTAGAATAATACCGGTGAAAATAGCTGTTAGACAGCGATAAATCTTCAAACTTTTCTTCCATTGCACTGAGATTTCTGTGTCCATATCTCCAGTATCAGTATGATATGCTAGTCAAAGTTCAAAGAAGTTATATCTGATCTTTGTGAGAATTTCTAGCATTTTTCTCATTTTTTTAATTTTTTTTAATTCGGATGAAAGAGTCTAACTTCCTTGAAAAGGGCCTGTTATATAAAGCATTAGGAAAACGCATGATCATTTCATCCACCGCCAGGTTACACAGATTCATCTGGTCCGGTCCGAAATGATACAAAAAAATCACATTGAAGTTGCTGTCAAGTTCGGATGAAAACCTGCAGTATTCCCAGGAAAATTCAGTTGAAGAGCCGCTTCCACAAACAAAAGAAATTCAGGATTTGCAATAGCGATCCTTTCCGCAGGTAATGTCAGATCCTGCATTCTGAAACGAATCCTTGCTGATATTTCCGGAGGCAATGAATCAATAAAACTGCTTAACCGGTTTATTCTCGGCACTGTTAAGACTTTCAAGGCCGTTGAATGAAGGAAATCCCTGTCCATTCCTATTAATTCCGGAAAATAGAGGGAATCGAGGATGCCCAGATTCTCCCATAACTGAAGTGAAAGACAAGGAGATATGCTGAAAGTTTCATACAAAGATTGAAGAATTTTCCATCTTCTTGGAGAGGCGGAAAACACTGAAAAATCTTTTTGACGGGCATATGTTTCCAATGCCTTCCAGGTGGCATCATCAAAAACGCATCCTCCATAGCTGGACTGGAGCATGATATAATTTTTAATGATCCTGAAGACGGCATCGACGTCCATTTCATATTCAACAGGTACACGAATTTTACGCTGGGCCAGATCACCAAGACCGTTCAGAGGATCAATGATCCGTTGTTGGTTTGTGTCGTATTTAAGATGATTGAACGTGCATTCATTGGCATCTTCCGTATGGATTCGGTCACCGGTGTATCTGGAGAACTCTATGACATATCCGCCGGATTTAAAAGAAGATGCCTCATTTCTGATGCAAACAAGACTGGAAAAAATCTCCTTCAGTTTATCGAACGGGGCATCGGTTTCCAAATCCCAGTCCTTGGGGGATAATCCAAGCGCGATGTCCCTAACGGCCCCGCCAAAGATGTTAACCCGATAACCATGACTGTGAAGTATCCTTACGACGTCTTGAACCTTATCAGGGATTTTTTCCTGGATTTGTATGGCCAGCGCTTCCGCATCAGGCACTTCCGGAAAAGGGAGATAGACGGACATTCCCGAAACAGGCGCCAAGGAACAGGATTGGATTTCAATGCCTGGAACCGGACATGCCGTATGGTATGAGAGAAGCGTCAGGATGAATAACATGTTCCACATTAACTTCATATATGAGGCAGATACTCCCTGATAAAAGGCCAGTGGTTAACCGGATCAATCACTCGCATTTCTCCGGCTTTAACAACAAACAAATATCCATTAGATAAAGATTAGCAGATAGAATTGATTTACCACATATAAATAAAAAGTCAATATTTCAGATAAACCGAAAATTGCGTCAGATGCAGTAACGCTGTAATTCAAACAGATCTGATAAAAAATAGCCTGGGCAGTCAAACTAACGTATTGAATCTGATATCGGATAGGCCAGAATTAGGAATTGACAGTTCAAAACCAGGCTGACCAAGAAGGAAAAGAAAAAGTGCTGATTGTGGATTCCCGGTTCCAGCTGCCCCGTTATCAAGCCCTGTCAGTAAAAAAATAGTGCAGACTCGCCTTAAAAACCAGGGTTTATTTCAAGAGATGGAAATGATAACCGGACAGTAATTATTTCTGAAATTCAGATAAAGACTTGTCTCAGATCAGATTTTTTTTACCCAGTACTTTCTTTATCCTGGCTAGAAGATCCGTCAGATTGATGGGTTTCACCGCGTATTCAGCCACCTTGCGGGAGATGACCTGCTTCAGGATATTGGCTTCATTATAACCGCTGATAATGATGACCGGGATATCCTTGGTATCCGCTCCTTCCGATAACTTCTGTAAGACAGGCAGCCCGCTGGCCTCCGGATGCGCCCCTAAACCAAGATCCAGTAAAATCAGATGGGGCTTGAATGATTCCGCAGTGGATTGAACCTGTTTATGATCATGAACCAGTTCGATTTCCGTCTGCAGACGGAAAGTCAAAAATTCCTTCAACACTTCTGCATAAGTCTTGTCATCTTCAACGATCAGTATTTTCATAAAAATCAATCACTCTGAAATAGTTACAGGTATAATGAAAACATCATCCATAAAATAAAACGCAATCACTCATCCGCCGACTGCTGGTTTGGGTTTCTTTTTCAATACGGTCTTGATTCCATATACGGCTCCTCCGGTCGCCAATAAAAGCACAATGCCCACCAGGGGCCGGTAAATGATCCAGGCGATGGAAATCGTCAGCAATGAAAAAACCGAGGCAAAAAGAAAGGCGATAAGGCCGATGCCTGTTTCGGCTATCGTACCCAGTAAAGGCAGAACATCCGCCAGAACCGACAGCGGTTTGAAAATCAGGGATATCCCCAGGTACATCATGATGAAACCAACCACTCTGATGACCCATGTCATGAATACATTCTGCTTTTGTGCAGTCTGAAACATGGCTTGGGCGCTCACTTCTCCGGTTTGAAGGAGCTGAATGGTTCCGTCTCCCGCCTGGGTTTGATAAGGCTGGAAAGTGTCGTTGATCTGTTCCGACACGATGCTGATTTGAAGGGGTTTGACAACCTTGAAGCTTACTTTTAAATCCCCGATCTCCGGCTGAGTTGGATTATTTCCAATATAATAACCGCCATTCACCACATGAACGGTTTTATCGACGTTGGCTTTCAATTTCGGCACACCGGACACATCCAAATTGGTGAATTCGCTGATCATATCAATGAGACCCGGAGATAATTGATAGGCACCCAGTTTAACATCGGAAGCGTTTATGGTTTCGGATTCAAAAGGCATTCCGGCAGGATTATCATGACCTTCCGGTTTTTTAAATCCGGAAGAGGAAATGACATCGTCATCCCATGTTTTTGTGTACTCATAGGTGGTCACGGTTTCCGTTCCGCCGCCCAATTTCTTCTCGGTCTTGCTTTTTGAGGATTCCTTCCATTGATACATTTCAACATGGCGTTTCAGTTTGATCGCCTTGTCCGATACATTGAAAATCGGATCACTCAGTGTTTCTTCCGTTGTCGCCGTTCCGGACATATGGACCAGCTTGGAATTGTTTTCCGGATTGAGTTTATCGCATGGAGCAGAAATCACAACCGCGCTCCCTTCCTTCAGAGCCTTGTATCTTCTGACAGCTCTCCCCTCATTCCAGAACAGAAGCGGAAAAGCGGCAACAAATAAAACCACCCCTACAAGAATCCCTTTTATGGAATTGCCGATCCGGCTGAACCAGGATTGATGTGTGACTTCCGTAAAACTGTTTTCAGACATGATGTTTTCCTCCACTTTCTAACTGAATCGTCTCAATCAATTCATAAATCAAACGATGTTGGTCCTGGATCTGATGTTTCATTCATCCAGGACAATGAATGAAACCCCTGTCAAATGAATAAGACAAAATACTATTCGATTTTTTATCAATCATCAATTCTTATCTTTTCTGCCTCTCAGAAATGCTTAAACGCAGGAAAGAAAATGAATCCAGCCCTAACATAGCCTCCGTCAAAAAAAGACCTGTCCGCCGCATGAAGAGGTTGAAATAAAGATTGATACCATGTATTTTCAAGGATAGACTGCCATTCGTCATGAGAATATATGAATCTGTCTGAAATCCATTCATGATTTAAAATCCACCCTTTCCATCCTTATGGTCTATGCTGATTACAACTCCAGTTCACCTTTGACTTCCCAGGTGGGGGCTTATCTGCAGAAAAGACTGTCCGGGGGGGGCCCTTATGCCAACCCTAATTCCCTGCACCATGCAGGCAGACAGATCATGAAAAAAATCGAGGAGAGCCGTCATATCTGCGCGGAAATCCTGGGTGCAAAACCTGAACAAATCCTTTTCAATTCAGGTTCTTCAGAAGGGATCACATCAGCCTTTCACTCCTGTTGTGAATACGGCAGAAAAAACCGGAAAAAACACATCCTCATCTCATCCATCGAACATCATGCCGTTATCCGTACAGCGGATTATTACAGCTCAAAAGGATTTGTCATCACTCAAATCCCGGCAGATTCCAATGGTGTGACTGATGCGGAATACATCAAAAGCTTCCTCAGAAGAAAATCAAAAGGGGTTTCTCTCGTGAGCGTGATGGCAGCCAACAATGAAACAGGAGTGGTGCAGCCGTACGAAAAAATCTCAGCCTTTTGCCGGGAAAATGATGTTCTTTACTTTTGCGACACCGCCCAATTGATTGGAAAGCTCCCGTTTAATTTTGAGGAGTCCGGATTTGATTTTGCCGTTGTGTCCGGTCATAAAATCGGCGCCCTTCCCGGATGCGGGATCCTTTTGATAAAAAATCCTTTATTGTTCACCCCTCTTATCCTGGGAACAATACAGGAAAAGGGCCTGCGGGGAGGCACCCAAAATTACATCGGAATTGAAACCCTTGCCATTGCCCTGGAAGACATGAAACACTCAATCAGCCATATCGACCTCCTCAGGGCTTCCAGAGAAAAATTCGAAAAAAACCTGAAAGAAAAATTTCCCTGCCTGTATATAGCCGGTGAAATAAAAGAGCGTCTTCCCGGCACAACACTCGTCTCTTATCCGGGAATATACGGCCAGGCGGTCCAGATCGAACTGGAATCAAGAGGCATTTTCGTCACTACATCCTCAGCCTGTCTGGACAATGATCCGGAACCTTCGCATGTCTTACAGGCCATGAACGTCCCTGATCATATCGCCCGGGGAGCAGTCAGAATCAGCCTGGGTGGCGACGACAAGGGAAAGGACACATACAGCCGCATTTTCTCCGGACTATGCCGGGCCTATGAAAGGCTCACCGCTATCGGCAGCTTTTAATCCCCTTTTCAAAATGACGCTCTTGTTCCGGTGCCAATCCCAATATAATCAGATACTCATTATACCGCATTCGCTTTGCCGCGGCGTTTTTCAAGCTCCTGGCGGATTTCATGGGCTTTTTGCTCCGTGATCTGATACATGGCGATAAAGAAGATGGCCAGAAGTGAGGTCACAATCGGTATCCCGACCTCGCACAACCTCATCAGGAAAAGCGCCTGCTCGGTTTGCGCCCCTCCGAGGGATTCTTTGAATCCGGTCATATTCAAAAGATATCCTGAAATATAAAAAGCCAGAGCCATTCCTAATTTTACCACCCACCAGTTCACGGCCCCGAATAATCCTTCGCGACGGTGACTGGTCTGCAATTCGTCCTGATCGCACACATCGGCCATCATGGCTCCCACTAACGTGAAAAGACCGCCCAGACTGAACCCGATGAATGGAGTGCATAAAAACATATAATAGGAACGGTAGACATTGAAAGTCCATCCGAAAACAGGGAAAGAAAACAAAATCTCCGTCGAATTATTTCCAATGGCCGTATAACAAAACCATTTGATGATATACCCGAAAATAGCCACCGATGTGGCAATATAAAACGCACGTCTTTTCCCCAGTTTGGATGAAATCCAGCTGATGAACGGAATCACGATGCTGGTCATGATGGAAGAGATGCAGAAAAACCAGGCCATGAAAGTGGCGGACTTTCCCCAATCGCCTCCAAAAAGATAATAATTGATGTTGAAAGGTCCAAGTCCAGCAATCAGCTGGAATCCGTTAAAAACCAGAAACATGGTGGCGCAGAGTTTTAGAAACTCCAAATTTTTAAAGGTGATCAGGAATCCTTTAAAAAATTCAATGAATCTGCTCATGATGACCGTGTAGCCGGAAACCTGCGGGGCCTCCGTATCCTTCTCCTTTTCTTCCGCCGTGGCGATTTTATAGTAACGTTCCTTGATGAATATGGCGGGTAATACGCCGATGATGATAATAAAAATCCCCATCCAGATCGAAATATGTCTGGTTCCGTCAATCATATCCTTGTAAATAAACATGCCTTTCCAGGATTCAGGCAGATGAAAATAGGCAAACACCTTGTTAAAAAAATTCGTGATGAATTCTGCCCGCCAGATCATGGGATACAGCCAGGGACTCAATGTCCATGCGAATTGCCCTACGGTATTGGACATGCTCATGAGTTTCGTCCGTTCGTGGTAATCCGGGGTCATTTCGTATCCCAAAGCCACAAATGGAGCTGCAAATACGGTGTAGGCAATGTAATAGATGATGAACCAGATGGCAAAAAAGTAAAAATAATAATTTTCCGTTTTATTTTCCGGTATCTGCCACATGACAATAAAAACAATGCCGGACAAGAGTGCGCCGATAAAAATATAAGGTCTTCTGCGGCCCCATTTGGATTTCGTTTTATCCGTGATAAAACCCATAAGGGGATCAATGAGAGCGTCAATAAAACGGGGGATGGCCATGATCTTGCCTGCCAGAGCCGGATTCATATGCAAACCAGGCACAAATACAATCGTTAGGACAGACATGGCTGCGACAAGCAATTGATTGCACAGTGAGCCTAATCCATAGATGAACTTCTGAAAAAAAGAAATCCGGTCCTCTGGAGCTGTGAGGTAATGTGTTTCCTGAGTCATTGGTATACCTTTCAGATGAAAAAGGGTTAAACGCTTTTAAAAAAGCTTAAAAATGGTCATCCATTTAACCATAATTGATGGCCCCATGCAAGGGATTTAACCGAAAAACACCTTCGTTTCATTTTCACCTAAAGACGGGCACCCACAGGATTCCTGCCGGAGGCAGGCACGAATGACGAAGTAGCGGCAAGGGTATATAAAGGTTCCAGTCCTCTTCAGGAGGCAGAAATCAATCCGGAATTTTATTAAAAAATCGTTTGAATAAAAGAATTGATGAAAAATAAAATTTTGTGCTAAAAGTCCATGCTTAACTATAGCATCAATACTCAAATGCCGGATCATCTAACGGTAGGATAGGAGACTCTGAATCTCCCCGTCGTGGTTCGAATCCACGTCCGGCAGTTTTTTCCAGCGGAAAAACCGCGTCAGATTCAAACGGAAACACACATGCGTTTTCCTGTCCTTCACTTTTTTTCATCGTTCGCCCGTCATGTTACAGCCGGCGTTCTTGATCTGGTTTATCCCCGTTCCTGTCTTCTATGCGGAAAACTCCTGGAGTTCGACAAGCCGCTTTATTTCTGCCGGAACTGTCTCAGAAACCTTCCCTGGATT
Source organism: Candidatus Auribacterota bacterium (assembly GCA_016932965.1). Lineage (GTDB taxonomy): Bacteria > Auribacterota > JAFGBW01 > JAFGBW01 > JAFGBW01 > JAFGBW01. Next base: position 1,479 of record JAFGBW010000065.1, on the reverse strand, counting down.
CACGCAAGGTGCAGAGAGTGCGGACGCTATCTCAGTGCGGCCGGTCCTGTTCAAAGCGCTTGCAAAACCTGTTCGGAAAGCAGACGTTTTTTTGACAGCGGTGTATCCGCACTTTTATTTGACCATCCGGCCAAAAAACTCCTTTTTCATATGAAATATCAGGGTGATTTCGGTTTGGCTGCCCCACTGGCAGGTCTGATGACCCGGGCCTATGTCAAAAACGCCGTTTCCCATCCGGACTGGATCACTTTTGTCCCGCTTCATCCCTTTCGATTCAAGGAAAGAGGATTCAATCAAAGCGAGCTCCTGGCAAACGAAGTCGGCAAACGCCTTCGCATCAGGACCTTTCCTGCTCTGGACCGGATACGCTTTGACGCCGTGCAGGCAAGTCTGGATTTGCGGGAAAGGGCCAAAAACATCCGGAACGCCTTTCAGATCAAAAAAAAATTCAACCGGAAATCAGACCATGTCCTTTTGGTGGATGATGTCATGACCACCGGCAACACCCTGAATGAATGCGCCAAAATCCTAAAGGAAAACGGCGTATCCTATATCACGGTGCTGACACTCATGTCCGTGGAAGATTAAAAAATGCAGATGAAAGCATATCACCCCATTTAACCACGAAGGAGAGAAAAATAAATTAAGAATTGAGAATTTTGAATTGGGAAATAAGATGAGTCCCGCTGAGGCGCTGAGACGCAGAGGAAACAAATAGAATTTTCACAACAGAGAGAGCACGAAGAACACGGAGATAATCATGCCTTGCCCCCCTCGGTATAAACTTTCTATTTATCAACAACCAATAATTATCAACCATTCACCATTCTCAATTCCTGTTTATCCCTTATTATTTTATTATAGGTTATAGTTAACTCATGATTATATTTGTTCCGGACACCAGAATTATCATCTGATTCCTTTTGACAGAACCGGAAAAAATGACTTATAAGAAAATAATCGCAATAATAAAAGGAAAGATGAAAAAACGGGGCATTCATGCTGTCAAGAGCTTCGACTGATATTCGAATCCGTTTCAGACACAATCTGTTTCTGCAGGGCTGCGTGGTATGGCTGATCGCGTTGTGGACCTTACTGGCGATTTCTCCCAATGACCGTCTTGACTGGATTGTGGAAAACATTCCTGTTTTTATCTTCCTGTGGGCTCTGGTGGCCACTTACCGGGTATTTTCCTTTTCGGACATATCATACCTCCTGATGACCATCTTTTTATCCCTGCACACCATCGGTACTCATTACAGCTATTCCTACGTTCCTTTTGGATGCTGGCTGCAAGAAATCCTTCATTTCTCCAGAAATCATTATGACCGCATCATGCATTTATTATTCGGAGCCCTCATGATCTATCCACTAAACGAAATAGGCACGCGCCTTTTAAATCTCAAAGGGGCATGGGCCTATTATCTTCCGGTTGAATGTGTCATGGCTTTCAGCGCCGTCTATGAGGTTATCGAAGCC
>JAFGBW010000064.1 GCA_016932965.1 Candidatus Auribacterota bacterium | reverse complement strand
TCAGAAATATTCCGCAGACGAAAAAGAATATGTTAAGTGGACCTACCGGGCTAACCCTTGACAAGGATGGCAACATCTGGGTGACGAATTGCATGAATAATTCCATAACCGTTTTTGATTCCAAGGGTAAATTCCTTAAGAATATTCCAACGACGGATGAGAATAAGTTACAATATCCTATTGGACTAACCACGGACAAGGAAGGAAACATCTGGGTGGCAAATCATAGGGATAATTCGATAACGGTGTTTGATACCAGGGGCAATTTTCTTAAGAATATTCCTAAGACGGATAAGAATAAGTTAGATCTTCCTTGCGGACTAACCACGGACAAGGAAGGAAACATCTGGGTGACGAATATCGGGAATAATTCCATAACCGTTTTTGATTCCAACGGCATATTCATCGGAAACATTCCTAAAACTGATAAAAATAAGTTAAATACACCTAGTGGATTAACCACGGACAAGGAAGGAAACATCTGGGTGGCGAATACCGCGGATAATTCCCTATCTGTATTTCACGGTTCCAGGCTGAAATCTCCTGCAGATATTCCCTCACTCCAATCCGAGAAGCAGGCGGCGGAACAGCGCATTGCGGCATTAAAAGCAAAACTGGAAGAATTACAGGCCAGGATTAAACCCGGGGAACCGTCAGAAGAGCCGGATGTCGGGTTTGATACGAACAGGCTGAGACCTGTTTTTTCTCATGTGTTCGGGGTGCAGTCAGCTGACACATTGAAGCATAATCAGATGCTGGAAAAACAGAAGGAACTGGCCAGAACAGCTTATCTGGAACTTACTGAATCCGCCCCGGATGTGATCGGGGACTATGCTGCTTACTTCGAAAAACTCTTTGAATCCGTAGGGATTTCTTTTCCCAAACCTGAGCACGGATTTGTTGTTTCCACGGGTGAACAAAATAGAGCAGCCTGAGACCAGGATACCTGTTTCGATCCCGCTTTATCCGTGATTTTTTATTACAAATTGAAATGTTTCCTCTCCCTTGACGGGAGAGGATTAAGGTGAGGGTGAAAAAATATTCATACCCCTCACCAGCCCACTCCCGCAAGGGGAGAGGATGTGTTACTTAGAGGATCTTTTTGAATCCTTCGGAATTCCCTTCCCTAAGCTGGAACATGGTTTCCCCGTTTCCACTCATGTCCAGCAGACTGCGGCGTAAACAGGATCTGCTGAAGAAGTCTTTTATTAGGTACCACGAAATTCACGGAACACACGAAAACGTCACATGATGAAAAGGATGTGGGAAGGTTCATTTTGTGTATTTTGAATTTTATAGTTGCAAATTACACAATTTTTGAATATCCTTATTCAGGATAACCAACTTGAGAAAACAAATGATTCAGAGACACATCAGGGATTATTTTAAGAGATTGAGCGGGCAATATCCTGTGGTCACCCTCACAGGTCCCAGACAGTCCGGTAAGACGACTCTGGCTAAGACGGTATTCAAAAATAAGGATTACGTAAACCTGGAACATCCTGAAACCAGGCGCCTTGCTGAAAATGATCCTGTCGCCTTTTTGAAACAATACCGGAAAGGACTTATCATTGATGAAATCCAGAATGCACCGGAGCTTTTTTCATACATTCAGGTAGAAGTGGATAATACCAATAAACCGGGGAGTTATATTCTGACCGGCAGCAGCCACTTCAGTTTTATGGATAAAATCAATCAGTCGCTCGCAGGCAGGACGGCTCTTTTAAGGCTTCTTCCGCTTTCCATCAAGGAACTCATACAAGCCGGCATGTCCCAGGAAACGGATGACTATATTTTCAAGGGATTTTATCCGAGGATTTATGATAAGGATTTAAATCCTGTCCAGGTTCTGGGTGATTATATCGAAACTTATGTGGAAAGGGATGTCCGGCAGTTAGGTCAGATTCATAATCTGAAATTGTTTGAAAAATTCATCAGGTTATGTGCGGGAAGAGTGGGACAGATTTTAAACATTTCCAGTCTGGCTTCAGATACGGGTATCTCTCACACGGCCGCGTCAGAGTGGCTGTCATTGTTGAACGCCAGTTATGTCACTTTTACTATTGAACCTTACCAGGCCAATATAAATAAACGACTGATTAAATCTCCCAAACTTTATTTTTATGATACCGGTCTTGCTTCTTATCTTCTTGGTATTGAAAATATGAAACAGGTGGCTACGCATCCTTTGCGGGGGAATCTTTTTGAAAACCTGGTGGTTTCTGAAATTGTCAAATACAGGTATAATACCGGGAGAAGGAATAATTTGTATTTTTACCGGGACAGCCATGGGAATGAAATCGATCTTTTTTATATGACCGCCCAGCGTTTTATCCCCATAGAGATAAAATCAGGACAGACCATAGATGATTCCTATTTCAGGGGATTTAAAATGATAGAGAAGATTTTTACCGAATATCCCTTTGGTAAAGTACTTGTTTATGGGGGAGACAGGGATGTAAAACAAAATGATGTTCGCATTATACCCATAGATAGGATTGTTGCCTATTTGTCAGATTTGGATAGAAAAAATCAGTAAAACTACGCTGATTATAACAGCGAAACCACTTCAACATTTATAACAGATTCTGATACCAACTGATCCAGTTCAAGTGTGTTATATTCTTGAAGCAAATCATTAACATGAGGTTTTGTGCAGGGATGCTCCGGAAGAAATAAAGTGCAGCAATCTTCATACGGTTGTATGGATATTTCATATGTTTGTATTTGTTTTGCTTTTTCAATGATTTCCATTTTATCAAAGCCGATCAAAGGTCTTATGACCTGCAGGGGATACTGGTGTGCAGTGGCGGTCATGCTCTCAATGGTTTGAGAAGCAACCTGGCCTAAATTCTCGCCTGTGATGACGGTATTCTGGTTCAGTTTCTGTGATAATTGCATGGCTGCATCCATCATGGCTCTTCTTAAAAGAAGGGTCATGAGATCCTGATGCCGGGTGTCTTTGATTTTTAACTGCACTGGGGTGAACTGGAGAAGGTGTAGATATTTCTCACCGCCATAGGAAGCCAGAACACGGGCCAGATCAATCACTTTTTGTCTTGCCCTGGGGGATGTATAAGGCGGGGAGCAAAAATGCAGAGGGGTCACCTGCATGCCCCGTTTTAGAAGCATCCAGCCTGCCACCGGGGAATCAATTCCCCCGGAAAGCAGAAGGAGTCCCTTTCCGGAAATCCCCACCGGAAGACCTCCCCCTCCTTTTTCAAAGGCAGAATGGATGAACGCTTCCTGGTCCCGGATTTCCACATGGACCGCCAGATGGGGGGTTTTGACATCCACTTTCAATTGAGGGAAAGCTTTCAAAACTTCCAGTCCGAGTTCCGAATTCAGTTCCGTTGAGTTCTTTTCGAACTGTTTATTGGATCTTCTGGCCGCGATTTTAAAGGTGCTGATTTCCGGTTTCTGGCTGAGACAGGATGAAACGAACTGAAGGGTTTTTTCCCTGACTTCCTCATAATTAAGCCCGCATTTCACGACAAGCGAAAAGCCGGCCAGTCCGAAAATTTTGGATAAAACCGGATACACCTCATGAGGGCCTGCCGTAGTATTAAGGAGCAGCCTCCCGTCAATGGAATGGATCTCGTAATGTCCCAGATTTTTGATTTTTTCAATAATATTTTTGATCAATCTCTTTACAAAGAAAGGACGGTTTCTTCCCTTGAGTGCCAGTTCCCCGTAGGATAAAAGATAAAGTGTTTCTGACATGTTAGTTATGATTAATTCAAGTGATGTTCAATTTAGCTTTTATAGTCTTAAAGTGTGACATATCCGGAAATATTTTAAAGAAAAAGTTTACCACGGAGGACACGGAGAGCACGGAGGATAAAAAGAGTTATGAATGTTGAGTTTTAAGTTTTGAGTTAAATGAAATGTCATTGTAAACTCATAACTCAACACTCACAACTCAAAACTTTTCCCAATTCCCTCCGTGTCCTCCGGGTGAAAGATTATGTTAAAACTTGTTTATTGATAGGATTCGTTTTGAAATGCTTATCTTTTTGAGCTATCAACCTGTTGTTGGTAGAATATATACTATTTTATAGAACCAAAAAAAATAATAAGATTAAATAGAATAATCATGATGAACAGGCACATTTATTTTTATATCGGGACTTGTTTTCTTTTTTATGCAGGGGTGGTTTTTTCTGCTCCCCCTGAGGAAAAGGGCAACCCGGATGCTTTTGTCCCGTTTTTCGCCTTTTTGGGAAAAATGAAAACAGCCATGGACTCATCCGATTGGGATTCGGTGCGGAATTTATCAAAGGAATCCCCTTTATATTTCGAAAAATATGTTTCTCAGGGAATGGAAAACTTTCTCAAGGACAAATCAGCGGATGCGTCTGTAATCAAGAACCTGAAGGATACTTTTTCCCGCCTGATTGAAATCCAGGAATCCGGTTCAGGCAGGCATTTTTTTCATGATCTCTGGGTCCAGTATTGCAGCTGGACGTCGTCTGAAAAGGAGCTCAAGCTCCGGACGGATGAGATGCTTTCCAAAGAGGAATATTACGGGGATAAAAGGGAAGAACAGCTTCGTCTATGCCTGGATGACTACGAAAAGCTGAATGATTTTGCCGGCATATTGAAAGTCAGGCTCGCATTGGTCAGAAACAAAATTTTCACCGGTTCCACCGAGCACATTCAGGATGAACTGGATGATCTGGAAAAAAGCTTTGAGTCTGCCGGTTGGATCGAGGAGAAAAATGAAATGGCCCCTTTGAAGGCGCTTTTTTTTCTCAAAGGAAGCATGTTGGACCAGGCCATGCACGAGCTGGATTCGGCTGAGGCCGCCTATGCCGAATCCAAGGATATTTTTAATTGTGCCAGGATCCAGCTTCAGAAAGGGGAGATTTTTTCCAAAACCGGGTATTACGACAAGGCGTTGGCCCATTTTGAAAAGGCCAGTGAATCATTCAAGAAGCTGGGGAATTGGGAGCTCCAGGCGTCCGTATTCATAGGAATGGGAAATCTGGCCTTGAGGCAGAACCATTTTGAAAACGCCGGACAGTATTTTGAAAACGCCCGCCAGATATACGAGGGCCAAAAGCATACTTCCGGTCTTGCAAAGGTCTTGAACAATCTGGGTGTTGTGTATGACAAGACCATGAAAAACGAGGAAGCGAGAAGCTGTTTTGACAAATCCATTGCTTACGCAAAGGAGATAGACGATCCGCGTCAGATGGCGGAAACGGAAAACAATCTGGGCAGTTTTTATTTAAGGACCGGCGAAAACGACAAGGCGGTTTCCCATTACAAGGAGGCGATCCAGTCGAGCAGAAAGATCAGGAGTATTGAGGTTGAGATTCAGGCCATGCACAATTTGGGGCTGGCGTATTATTTTTTAAGCAGGAAGGATGACGCGCTTTCAGCGTTATCCGAGTCTTTGTCTTTGAGCCGGAGGAGCGGCCAGGATTCTGACGCCATGGAAACCTCGCTTCTTTTGGGGAAAATCCATATTCAGAATCGATCGAGCGAACAGGCCAAACCTTACCTGGATATTTCCCTGGCTTTGGCGAAGAAGCTGAAAAATGAGAAAAGGATCAAGGAAATCGAGGACGTGCTGAAAAAAAATAATCTTGGATAAACAGAAATTAAATAATTATTTTACCTCATCTGGAGAAATGGCAGAGCCTGGTTGAATGCGGTAGACTCGAAATCTATTGTGCCCGCAAGGGCACCGGGGGTTCGAATCCCTCTTTCTCCGTGCATAAGAAACGCCGTAAAGTCATCCATGATTTTGCGGCGTTTTTTTACCTGCCGTGCGAGAGGGATGAG
>JAFGBW010000063.1 GCA_016932965.1 Candidatus Auribacterota bacterium | reverse complement strand
TTTGAAATGTTTATCGGCTTCGTCGTGCATTTATTTTTAAATACTCCTGTACCTGTCAAACTTTATGAGTCCTCCTGCTGTGCTGGAGGTTTACCTGTCTCAATTAACCCGTCAACCGCATCCTCAGTAACAACTCCCAAGAATTAAAACTAATTCACCCATCAATCAATGAATCCAAAATGAGAATGAGTCCTGCTACAGTATGCACTATGATTGTTATTTTCGAAGAAGTCATGAGTCTGATCTTGTTTTGGTAATCAAATTTTAAAATCCGGGCCGCTTTCATGATTGGAAAAATCAGAAAAAAACATCCCAGGGCCATTGATCCGCAGTAGTGCAAAAACCAGCAAGACCCGATCGAAATAAATGCACAGATCATGAGAAGAAGATATAATAGATAGGCTTTCTCATGGCCTGAATAATACACCCAGTTTTTTTTTCCTGACCGGATGTCTTCAGGATAATCCGGTATCTCATTAGCAAATAAAACCGCTGCGGTAAAAAATCCAAAAGGCAGGGACAGTATGAAACTTTTTACATCCGGAAACACCTGTGTCTGAAGATAATATCCGCCCATGACCGGGACAGGTCCAAACAGAATAAAAACAACGATTTCCCCCAGTCCGCGATAGGAAAACTGAAAAGGCCTGGCAGAATAAGACCAGCCGGTAAGGATAATCAGAATAAAATACAAGACCGGCTCAATACTTTTAAATAAAAGGGATAAAAGAATCACGCTCACAGTTGCTACGCCTCCCAGACTCAATGATAGATAAAGGTAGTCTTTCTCCGAAAGAATATGCTCCTGGATCAATTTGGAACCGCCGAAAAAACCGTAATGATGAAGATCCTGCCAATCCAAACCGCTTCTGGAATCCGCGTAATCATTCAGCAGATTCGCACTCAAATGGGTGGATGCAACGGCAATCAATCCCAGGAAAAACGGAACAAATGAAAAAAAAGCATAAGCAGACAAGGCTCCGAAAATATATGGCAGTACACTTGCCATGACAAAAGGCAAACGCAATGCCCGGATGCAGTTGTTATAATCAATTCTATTTGAAGTCATCGACAATTAAACCATTGCTCATGATTTGCCTAATAACGGATAAAATGGTAAACAGAGCGTATTATGAGCAATTTAAAACTATTTTGTATTTTATTTTTCATCTTTCATGCTTTTCCGAATCCTGTTTACGCATTGTCCCCAAACAGCCGCGTGCCAAATTTAGAGCAATTGACTGCTGATGAATTTGAATATCTGCTGGAGAGATATCTCAACGTTCATGAGAACGAAGAATTCGGGTTTAAGGTTATAGATAAAGGATCTGTATCTCACAGAGGAAAAACCTACAAATACACCCAAACCCGCAGACCGTTCGATACTCCCTATTATTTCAGGGCAGGGGATGTCTTTGTCATCAATTCTGAATTCATCCCGTCCAAAGAGAGTCCGGATTATCAGGCATTTCACTCATTGATGGCAGGTTATGATAAAGTTATTTTTCTGGCAGAAGTAAAATCCGGACTTGGCGCAAAAGACAAAGGATGGACATGGTATCAATACTATTCTTTTGAAGAGGGCCGTTATTATTTACCTCTGGTTATTGCCATGATCATTGGAATGCAGGCCATTGAAGATCAGATCAAAGACCATCCCTTTATTGATATCGGCTCCAGAAATGGTCTGCTCGGAAATATCGCTTTGAAATTGGGTGCAAGCGAAGCCATCTTGATTGAAAATGATGTTTTCCATTTTGATGAGGAAGGACTGGTTAAATTTGCTCATTTCGGGAGTTGGAGAGTCGCGGATCAATTCGGCGTCACCGACACCGACGACCTGATAGATGTAAATCTAAAAATCAATTCAACCGTGAATCATTCACAAGTATATAAGTGCAGTTTTTCAGAAGTCCCGGAACTTCATCTGCCTGAAGGCAGTGTCGCGTCATTCAATTTCCCAAAATTCGGAGAGGATTATTTCCAGGATGATTTACCGCCCGATCTTCCCAGGGGAGGCTCTTTATTTTCCATAGATCTTTTTACCAGAATGACCTCCCATTTAAGAAAAGGCAGTTTAATCAGGGATGTTTTAACTAAAATAAAAGGATTGGCTTATGTTCTGGCCGGCGGAGGAGATTCCAGTGAATATGATGTAAAACCTTTTGAAGAGAAAATCACTCGTCTTCCTTTATCGATAGATGAAAAAGTGGATATTCTGGCTCACGAAGCGGAATCAAAGGCCGGCTGGAGGGATCAAAAAACAGGCAAATGGCGGTCTGAAACAAAAATGGAACAGACCTTTGCCAGAACCTATATCTTGAAAAGCTGTAAAAAATCGGATGCCGGAAAGCTTTTTCCTAGTCCTGTCCATACAGGGACATGATCTGAAACACCCTCATACCCAAATAGTGTTCTCATGATGACCTGGCAGATACCAGTTCCTGACGGTTTCCGGTTGATACGGATGAGGGATCTGGAAATAGGCATTCATCGGAAACAGAATGGGCTCCATCCACAATCAGATACCGCTCTGGCAAAACACGGCTCAATTTGGAACAGGCAAAATCAAGACACCCCGGATGAAAAATAGTTCCTCTGGATCTTTCCCCGCCCACCAAAATGTGTGTCTGGCTTCTCAATAATTCCCTCAATAATAAGGCTGTGACCTGCCAGTTTGCATCATCGCCGGCTCTTACATCTGAACCATAACCGAATACATAAGGGTGCGGCCAGCCGACATGGGTAGGAACAACCAGAAAATGATGAAGCGGATTGACTGAGGACCCGCATTCCTTTAAAAACCTAAAAAAAGTCGAAATATGATCCCCGTCAAAATCGATATCCCGTTGAAGAGGAGGCTCATTGTGATACAAAAAACAAACAAATGTCGTTTTCTGTCTTCTGTTGAATAATCTTTTTAAATGGTTCACATAGTCCCGGTAATAATGATTATCCATCATATCCCCAGGCACACCGTAACCTGAAACCAGTGCAAACGGATGCATGAGGATAACCACCTCGCTCCCTTGTGTTTTTTCCAGAATTCTTTTTTCTGCCATGATCCGGCCGATTACTGCTTTAGCATCCCTGACAGAAACATTTTTTTCCTCAAAATACTTATATAGCGGCACCCAGGTGACAGCAGGAATAAAGTCTGCTATCTGTTTAAACACACGGGCTTTTTCCTCAGGACGATTATCATCAAAAGATTTTACGATTCTTTCCTGTTTCCGGCGTAACACTGCATTTCTCAGCCATTGAGGGTTAAAATCACTGCCGAACATAAGACATTCTTCCTCGGTCAGACTCAATTCAAGATCAAAGATCAAAGAGATGTCTATTCTGGCCCCATACATCTGAATGGCCTGCAAAAATAAATCTAAATCCAGCCGGCCTTCCTCAATGAGTTTTTCAATGATTTGTTTCTCAATTTGTGAAAAATCACTGAATTTTTTTTCGAAAAATCCTAAGATGCCGTCTAACGTCAAATCTTTCAGTTTCTGTTCAAGAGATCTGGAGTCACTCTGTTCCAATGATCCAAAGTCAAGATGCTTTGGTGCCAGACAGTTTCCATAAAAAGCAGGGGAACCCTGTTCAAACCCAAACAAGATAAAAAAGCATGCCAGTATGGTTATTCTTCCGATCATAGCTCTATAACAATACCACCTATATTGATTAAGTCAATCTCATGACTACCCTCCTTTGATATCAGATTGAATCTCAAACATATTGTCTTAACTCCAAACGTACTGAGATGGGTCCATCATAGATCGTTATGCAATAAGTATGGATAAAACCATCCGTTAAAAAATCCTCTTATGAACAGAATCTGAAGAATCAAACAATTCTCAGTTCCAGAATCCGATGAAAAATGTATACTATTATCTCTGTTAAACTGTGAGATAGAAAGGCTGTATAACGAAAATTGACCGGGTTCATGATCATGCGCAAATATTCCGTTATTTTTTTGATCGGTTTTTTTTCTCTCATTGCCCAGACGCTTCTTTTCCGTGAATTTTTTCAGATCTTTGAAGGGAATGAACTGGGTCTGAGCGCCTTTTTTTCCTCCTGGCTTTTCTGGGTGGCTGCCGGCGCCTGGCTGGGAAAAAAAATAAAATGGTTCTTTTCCTTTGAATCCATGCCGCTTCTGTTTCTTCCCGCTTATCTCCTGCAATATATGGCCATTCTTTATTCCAGAACATGGAGCGGGATTTCCTTTTATGAAGTATTCCCTTGCGAAAAAATGGCCATGATTTCTTTCCTCGTCAATTCACCGGTAAGCCTTGTCACAGGATTTCTATTCACTCAGGCATGCCGTGACCAATACGGGCGTGTTATTTCTGTGGCTAAAATTTATCTTTTGGAAGCCATTGGCAGTTTCACAGGAGGAATGCTGGTGACACTCGCCTTATCGCTGACTTTTTCTTCAGAACAGATTTTTCTTGCCGCCCTGTTTTTGTTGATGGCACCCATTGCCTTACTGCAACGGGAACAAAAAAAATATCTGATTTCAGGTCTTTATCCTCTTTTGATCCTTTTGTTCCTATTCAGCGTAGCACCGGAAAAATTAAGCCGTTGTCACGACCTGTATTTCTGGAACAACATTCTTCCAGGCGGACACTTTCAGGGGAGATTCACGACAAAAAAAACCCGGTATCTTTACGGCGAATATCATGATCAGTTTCAGGTACTCTCGTGGGGAAAAGTCTGTGAAACGCTTCCCAACACTCAGCATGCATCAGAAATAACTGCTTTAACACTGTCCCAGAAATCCAATGCCGAAAAAGTGCTCATTCTGGGTGAATCCATTCTCGGAATCGGTCTGACTATGGCCAAATTGCCTTCTGTCCGGGAAATCACGCTGCTTCATGATGACGAAGAGTACTTCCCTGCGCTTTTCAAAATTTGGCCTTCCTCTTACCGGGAAAGCCTGAAAAAAATAAAAATTCCCGGACAAGACATCCGGCAATTTCTCTCCAGCCACCCGGATTCTTATGATCTAATCCTCGTGCATTTTCCGCCGGCGCCATCTGCTGTCATCAACCGGTATTACACCGAAGAGTTCAACCATCTGCTCAAACAGGCATTGAAGAAAGACGGCGTGGCGGCCATCCAGTTTTCAGGCGGGGAAAATTTCCTTGGAGAGGAATTGATCCGGATAGGAAGCTCTCTATATTTGACGCTTAAATCCTGTTTTTTGAACATCATTTTAAAGCCCGGCGAAGAAAGCTGGTTCATTGCCTCAGACTGGAAAGAAATCTCCTCATCTGCTTCCATACTTTCAGAGCGTTTCAGGTCTATTGACAAATCCGGCAGAATTCTTTCACCTGAAAGAGTGCTTTCGCTGTATCCCAGGGACCGGATCGATTTCCAAATGAAACTGTACAGGGACTACCTCAATAACAACCCAGTTCTAAAAAATACCGACACCTTACCCCATCTTTATTTGTTCCGCCTCCTGGTTTATGGAAAACAGACAGGCGTGCTTTTTAACCGTTTGCTGACCTCACTGACCAATAAAGGATTATTCCCTTTTCTTGTTTTGATCTTGATATATGGGATCTTCAGATTGATTTATTTGATCAAAGGAAGAAGCCAAAAACAGACTGCCGGAGTTTTTGATTCCTATTTTCTTGTTTTTTCTACCGGTTTTATCAGCTTGTCTTTGGAATTGATTCTCATGTTTATATACCAGACCCGGTTTGGCTCCATCTTTCT
>JAFGBW010000062.1 GCA_016932965.1 Candidatus Auribacterota bacterium | reverse complement strand
GGATGAACCGTCCGCTTCCCTTGATCCAGTCGGAAAAAAATCCCTGATTCAATCCTTGAAATCAATCGATGCAGCCATGATCATTGCCACCCATGACCTGGAGTCAGTCTCAGAACTGTGCACACATTTTATTGTGCTCCATCACGGCAGCATCGTTAAAGAGTTCGATGACCCTCGTTCTGTCTCGCACTACTGGTCTGATCTGTGCTGATGATTGGAAAATCATTCCTTCATAACGTTATACTTTAGAAATATTTTTCAACTCCTTCCGGTTAAAATGGTTGTAGAATAGAAAAAGATACGATTGATCATGCAGAACACCCTGTCATTGAATCATTTAAATATCAAATGAATAACTCATATGAACGGAGACTCTTGACTTATTATAGATCATCAGGTATTGATATATGAATGTAAATTTCCGTCCTATTCATATTAAAATTGAGTTTCATCATGGCTCATATATTGAAAACGGTTCTCATTTTATCAATCATCACCTTGTTTATCCCTCAAACTATTTTCTGCGGTTTGTTCCAGGATAAAAACATTTCTACCATACTGGAAAAGCCTCTTAATAGTGACACTCTGGCCCCGGTTTCTTTTTCAGAAAACCTGGATTTTGATCTGAACAGCGGCGGCACGAAAGGAAAGATGCCAAGATCTTCTGTTTTTGCCGAACTGGATGAACAGATATTTGAAGCGGTTGAATCAGTCCAAACAGAACAATTGATAGGAATTTGCAGAGATCATGCACAAGTGGAACTGGAGACATTCCAAAGCGGTTATAAAAAAACTAATAAATTTTCCACTTTCTTGCTCCTCAATCTGAGGAATTATAAGACCTTTGATGAAGTCATGATAAAATTACAGGAATTATATGAAGAAGGATACCGTCATGTGCATCTTTGGGGGGGATTATTTCAATACAGCACCCTGAGCAGAAAAATGAACAAAGGGGAAAAAGACGATGAGGCAAGAAGTCTATATTTCAGAAGAGATCCTGAAGGTAAAATCAGGACCGTGACAAAAAACCCTGCCGGCGGAAATGAAGGGTCCATCGGCTCCCCTTTTGCCATTCCGGATTATCTCCAGGCCAATCCTGAAAAAGGGGGCAATGAGGGATTGGATAAGTTATTACAAAAAGCAAAGGACGAATGGGGAATGACGGTTACTTTTGATATAGTGGCTCACGGCACAGCCATTGACAGTCCCTACCTGGTGGATGAAAGCTTGCAGGAAAAGGAAAGTCACTGGGGGGAAAACCGATACTGGTATATTCATAAGGGCATAGGAGAATTAAACGAAGAAAAATTAAGAGCCCTGGAACCCTGGCTGAATCTGCCTGATGAAAATGATATCCATGGCTGGGAGCGATCCTGGCGTAATAATCCCTGCTATGTTGATTTTGTCCGGTATGAATTAAAGTACCGGAATTTTCCCGTCCCGGAACACAAAGAACAGCTCGAAACATTGCTGCAAGAATGGGAAGCTCATCCTGAAAAAAATGATACCGCATCCGATTTCTGGAATGAATTTGTTGATCGATGCCACCAGATTCTCGAAAAAAGTCCCTATGTCGAAGTCGTGGAGCTTTGGTACTTTATCATGCTCAACAATCCCAATTATTTTCTGCATTATTCCACAAGAATGGGAAAATGGATACTGGTGGCCCATCCAAAAGATCATGATTTAAAAGAAAAAGGAGAGTCCTGGATGGACCTGGCGGCCCTTGATATCACGAACCCTGCTGTTCGCAGGATGCTGATCAATAAAATCTGCACTTTAATCAGAAAAGGGGCCGGAGGCATCAGGGCAGACAGTGCCATGACCTCATTAAAAGGAAAAAATTTCAACAACGACGGACTTGAAGTTCATAAGCTTGAAAAGGGATTTTATGCGCTTTATTTGAGGGAGCATTTTCAAAAGCATCCGGATAATCCCACTGATTTCTGGTTTAATGTGTATGAAGAGTGGCCCGAGGAATTCTGGTCCGAATTAATCAGGGAAGTCAAAAAAGCCTATCACGAATCCGGCAGGCAGGGAGAGCCTCTTTTGGTTGCGGAAGCATACTGGATTACGGATGTTCTAACAGAGTGCGGATTTGACCATATATGGCATACCGACGTCCGTAACATGCTGGAGAGAGAAAGAAATTTAATCAAAATCAAAGATGATATGGCGCACAAGCCCATGAGGGAACAGAATGGCAACCTGGTTACGTTACAAACATGGGATGAAGATTTAAACCGGATCAGGGACATGTGTCAGTCACAGCCTGAAAGAGCTGCCCGTATGATGAGAAACATGTATCTGGTGATCATGACCATGCCCGGAGTTCCCGGCATCTGCAACGAACAAAGGGAAGGCTATTTCAGAGTCGCATCCCCGCATTGGAATGACTTAGACAAAGTGGATCATCCCCGCAGGGAAGTAAAGGAGATGTTTGAAGAACTTCATGCCATTGCGCAGGACCCGGTTTTCAGGGAAAGCGGTTGGTATTTATTCAAGCAGACAAACTATAATGCCCATGCGAATGCGAATGTGCTGGCCTTTGCAAGGCACAGGCATGACGGCAGAAGAGCCTTGATGATCTGGAACCAGGATGAAAGGAACACGTTGGATGCTTATCTCAACTTGAAAGAGGCCGCAGGTCATGACCAGTTGAACCTCTCGGGTGAAAAAGGGAAATATTACGTTCTCTGCGACCGGCTCACAGGAGAAACCCGTCTTTATAAAGGAGAGGATTTGTTGAGAGATCCTTTATTTTTAGGCATGAAACCCGATACCGCGCATTGTTTCATGATTCATGAAATCCAGGACAATGATGGTTTGATCGAAAATGAGGAAGTATTTAAAAACGCCCTGAACAATGAACTGACCGTGAAGCAGATTTACTGCCTGCTGACAAAATTCTATATCCATATTGATTATCCAGTCAAAGGACGGATGATGAAAGCTCTTTCTCTTTTTTTTCTTGAAAGACGCCATTCCAGGGAAGAAGTAAGAGGACTGCTCTCC
>JAFGBW010000061.1 GCA_016932965.1 Candidatus Auribacterota bacterium | reverse complement strand
ATCCTCCTTTTTCACTCGTGACTTTCTTCTGACCGGCCAGATTCAACAGCAATCCCTTGAATGGAACCGGTCTTCTCTTTTGTATGACCATGATCTGCCCTTTAAGAATACGCATGGCATTGAGACAAAAATCGGAACGGATTGAAGATCCCTTACTGATTGAGATGGTTCTTTTCAAAGCTTCGGCAGAGATATAACCTTCAGGAAGACTGAATGAATCAACGGCCAATTCAAAATCCCCTTCAGGAACAGGGCTGAAATAAAATCTTCCTCTTAAATCGGTTCTGGCGGACATCCCATTTGAAAGAGTCACAAAAACATTGGGTAAAAATTCATCTTCTTCGTCCAACTCATCATTCCTATTCACGTTGTTATAAACCGTTCCGGATACAGAGGTATTCAATGCAAATCCAAACAGACAGGTTTCAGTACCATGCCCGGAAACATGCAATTCATACTTGGATTGCGTCGAAAAAATATACCCCTCCAGAAAACTCGGCATCTCAGTTGATACGGTCTTTTTAAACCCTCTGATTTTTCCCAGAAACAGCTTTCCTCTTGGATTGGTATGCCCGATATCCTTATTATTCAAAAAGATGGGCAGGTCAGGCACAGGCTTGTCTATCTCCTCCTCATAGGTGCCGCTCCCATTTATATCAATGAAAGCGATCACGCTGATTTCAGTCTTAGGTTTCCATCCAAAAAGGGTATAAAAACGGCTGCTGAAAGTGGCTGAGAGCTGAGATCTGACCTGACGGGTATCATCCGTCTGTTCCTGTAATGTGACCATGTAATTGACTCTGCAGGAACTGGAATCATTCAATCGTGCAGCAACAGAGGAACTGATATGATGCGATTGGGCTTCATTGGAGGTAAACAGGTATTGCGTGTCCGTATTGGACAAAGAATAGCTGTACCCTAAACTTGCCGAAATTTTTTCCGAAAACGGGTAATAACTGTATAATGAATGGGTTTGAGTGACCGATTGAGTCTTGCTGTCCCTCTCCTGTTCCTCATCCGTATTTTGGGAGATATTGAGTCCATAAGAAAGATATTTAAATAAATTCAAATTCAGTGATCCGCCGAGATAAGTCAAATCAGACGTCAAGGTTTCATTGGTAGTGCGTTCCATGGAGGAGTGGGTATAACTCAGTCCCAAGTTTCCCTGGATCAAAAAAACGAAAGGCTTGTATATCTGGATTCCGTAATCCAATTTCTGGTACGGATTGTTGACATTATCACTCGCATCTGTCTGATTGGTGAAAAGACGGATACGGTTATCCTTGATGACACTCTCCGCAAACAATTGATTTACAAGAACCCGATTTTCCGTGTCCCGTGAGAAAGAAGACAAAATATTTTGAGATTGATCGGTGATGGTCCAGCCCGTTTTAAAAGACTTCAGCCATTTATGGACGGTCCAGATCTTTGAATAAAGAAGGGATAACTCATTTCTTGCAGAGCCAACCAGTGTCTGTCTGATGCTATGAGTATTATCGGTTACCTCCTGTCTTGAAATTTTCATGTGTAAATTCCCCAACATCCGTGAATAAGTAACAGAATAATAGGGTGTCTCCTCCATTGCCCCGCCAAGCATGATTTCATAATTTTGCTTCCGGTCAGATAATTTCAAATTCAAATCATAAAAAGATTTCAAAGAACCGCTTTCATTCTTGGGATCATCAGAAGATTGAAAAAAATTCAGCCAGTCAAATATCCAGATATGCTGCATCCCCCATATAGTGGAACGGCCCTTTGAATATCTCGTTCTAATTTTTAAAAAATCCCTTTTATCTATTTCAGGAATCAGCAGGGATGATGTATACCAGGAAGTTTGAACGCTTCCCGGAGCATAGAACGTGCCTGACCAGTAACGGTTTTTATCTTCTTCCAGTCTGCCCATACATAATCCTAGACTGAAACTCTTGGTTTGTCCTAATCTCAACGGATACAAACTGATTCCCTGGAAAGCCCCCGGATTGGAATAATTTCCACCAAAAGAAGACACACTGCCGACATCGATACGGTAAGTTTGAGATTCAGGCCAGCGAATATTGGAAATATAACCGGAAAACAATTCAAAATTTGCATCCCTTGCCGAAACATCCAGCCATTCCCCATTGAGTCCTATTCTCGTATTTTTTATAAAAGGGCTTTCCATGGTGAATTTGGCATTTTGGCTCTTGCTATCTTCCTCAAGCTCGCTGTACTCCTCCCCAATCGCAGTTCTGCCGAACGAGTAGTCAATTTGAAAAATCACGGCGGTTGCTTCCATCCTTTTACGCTCCAACATCTTTTGCTGGTTTGAAATCTGGACAGGAGGCGTGATCACCTTGACGATAATACTGTAACGTCTGTCCAGCCAGATAATCAACGAGGTTTCACCAATATTTTCTCCCCTAACAATGAGAAAGTTCTCGGCTCTCGAAACGCTCGCCACGTTAGGATTCATCAACAAATGCCGTTTATAATTCTGCAGAGGGACCCTCGCCTCTTTATGATATTCTAACGTCAAGGTAGTCGGAATGATGGGAATATTCGATTCTTCTTCCTGGGATTGAATAGAAAAAGTCAAAAAAAACAAAGAAAAGACATACCCGAAAGTTTTGAAAAAAAGCCTCTTAATCATCGGTCAGAATAAACTGGAGGTCCGAACGATAGACACCCGCCATCTGGCTTTGATCATATTCAACACGATACCGGACAAAAAACTGATCGGAATCACCTGTGATATTGGATTCATAGATGAGATGATCTGATGGAGAGACGGTTTGGAAATCATATCCGCTCAAAATAATTCCGGTTGCGTCACATTTCGCAAACGTGATTTTTTCAGGCGGAACAACCCCCCCATCCTTGTTGAGGAGTCCATTAGGAAGTGAGTGGTAAAAACGATACGTTTTCCCCGTATTGGAAATCACTTCAATCTTCAGTAGACGGTCGGTGACGGGTTCTTCCATCCCTTTTGGCGAAAAATCAAGATTGATTTCATTGTTTTCCGGATAGACGCTGAAACGCAGGATTTTCTCAATCTCCACAATCAGATCAAATGTGAGAACCAAAGATGGTATCGACTGACTTGAAGAAGTAGACTCAATAAAATAAGTCAACGTTGTCTTATATTTTCCCGCCTTCAGTAAATTCAGGTTCACAACAGAATAAACAAGAGATAAAAGGTCAGAAGAACCCTCGGCATCGGATTCATAAATCAGTTCATCCTCGGCTTTAAGCTGCTGGGCCTGTTCAGTCACAATACTCCCTTTAAGACCTGTCTTATCTACTTGATAATAAATTCCTTCTTCATTAAAATCAACCCCAGTCAGATTACTTTTCATATCCTTGCCGCGACGCTGGAGGAGACGGTACGGGGTCTGCATATTGGACATAACCCGGATTTTCATGAACTTATCCTGACGGAGAAGGTCCGCATTGACCAATCCGAAATCCAGTCCCTTGTAATTGGAATCCATAAAAAAAACTTCCATAGCCATGAATCCGGAAACATCCACAGTAACACGGATAGAACGTTCAGCAACCGGCAGTTCATCCTGATATAAAATAAATTTCATGTTGGCTTGATAATTCCCTGAGCGGATATCTTCCGGAATAAGAACATCCACATAAAAAGTAAACTGCTGCATCTGAAAAGCCGGCGCGGTATTTGAAAAAAAGACCTGCTCAACGGTTGAAACATTCAAGGGAGAAGAAACCATAAACTCACCGTCTGTCATGGGATTCATCAAAGCAGGCAGGTGGATGGAAATCTGAATATTCTGATCCATGGAGAAAGGGAAATCCTGAATAACAGAAAGTTTATAAGCTTTCATGTCTTCATAGACAGTCATGTTCAACGGGATATTCAAATTATTATTATTTAAAGAAGACACCTTTTCATCTGTTTTCAAGGAAGTGGCAAGGCTTCCGTCACTATTTACAATTTTTTCAGAGAAAGGATCACTGATTTGCCGTGTATCGTAAACGATATTGATTTCCTGGGGGGAACAGTCGATCATAGGCACAGCGAAACCGGAAACGGTAATATGAAAAAATACCATCAAGAACAGACAACTGCTGACATAAAAACGTTTCATAATTCAACCATGGTTAAAGTGATCGTTGTTTTATAGGTATCCGCCCTCTGAGTCGGCGGGACATTCTCCTCCTGCTGATCACTGATCCAATACCGAATATCGATCACATTCCCCAGATATTCCTCTCCCGTCTGGGCTGATTCATAAACAGTCTGGAGGTCGCCAGGAGTGACGGGGGTCTCAGAAACAATCACAATATTCCCCTTGTTTTGTCCTTCTTTCGGATCAATCTGGGCCTGGGAAACAAATGCTTTGCCTGGAATGGTTTCATTGGTCAGCACACCTGTCAGAGGAGAATTCATTTTCTGGGTCAGGACATAGGACTTGTTTTTGTTGGTAAGGCAATATACCTTCATCAAAACATGATATTCACTGATCAGAGGAAGAACCTTGTCGCCCTGTTTCCTGGCTATCAAGTGCCCCAGATCAATCATGCCGTTCAGATCCTTATCCGGTGTAATCACATTTTTGGATGGAGTCAATAATTCACCGCCGGCGTATGATTTTTCTAATGCGCTTAGAAATGTTTCAATCCGCAGCTCGTAACGGGGGGCAATCTCCATCCGCATTTCCAGGGAATCTTTCACTGTTTCACAGATCCCCCATGCTCCCGTGAAGAAACAAAAAAGGCCAAACAGGATTAACTTTCGTATTATTCTCATGCCTATTTTAATACCACATACGCAAAAAAATGCAATTTTTTTTCTTTATCACCCGGCCTGACCAAAATTACAAGACCGTCTCATTACACGGATTGATACTAAAGAGATGCTATTATTTTTTTCAACAAATGAACACTGTCCGAAGAAATTTCAGAAATAGCAATGGCAAAACCGTTCTTTTCGTAAGAAGGATCATCACGCTGCACACGGGAAACAATACCCTTCAGCCGTATCATCGTATCGAAATCATATTCCACGTAAAAATGGAGTTCCATACCGACACAAATCTTATTGAGTACTTTGGGACTATGCACCATGACAAACAGACCCGTCAGGCTGATATCGTACGTAACGCTCTCAAACAGAGTATCATCCGTAATTTTGCAAATGACCCGTATTTTTCTTCGTATATCTTTTTTCCGTTCTTCCCGAATAAGAGATGGAGGAGTCTCCATTTTCGGATGACTGGCTTTACTGATCCTTCTTTTTCTGACAGACTGCATATCATTATCCTTTTTATCCTAAATTACATTTTTTTATATCGCCTTACAAAGAAAAAAGAAAAAGAATTACCCATTTCAAGGCCGTGCTATTTTCTTGAAAGTTAACGCATGAAATAGAGCGTGAAGGACTTTCATATCCAGATTTCCCTGATCATCCCATTGACTGGGCTTACAGTACAACTGCTCAATAATAATACGATAGGCCATCAATGAAAGATCGATAAAAGATAAGGCAATGCATGAGCCTTGTGAGCGGATAAATTTAACCGGAATAGTCAAATGAAATATATTCAGTGAGCATAAGGCATCCGTCTCCAAGTTGATCTTATTCAGAGAATGACACTTTAATAACACTCCGTTCTCAGAAATATTGACCGTCGTGCATGCCTCAGAACCTGTTTTCGTGTCTAACACACAATCAATGACCTGGGGCATCCGAACCGCTTTGCGCAATTGAGGTAAATCAAATGACGCATATAGACCAATCCATAAAAATAAAATCCGAACAATTGAAAATATCGCCAAAAAATAAAACAACGCTTCTGATGTTTGCCAGTCTTTGTGGATATAACCATAACTGATCCCGATCAAGGTAAAAATGATGAAGATAATCTGAGGAACGCCGATATCGGCATTAAAATGGGGATCCTTCCTATGCATATTTTTATTTGTTACGCGGAATTTCCATCCAAAAGGCCTCAATAACGTTTTCATGATTGCGATAGTGAGATGGTAACTCAGATAACTTTCGCTTACAAAAATGCTGATTTTGGAGGTGAATTCATTGCACAACCAGGAAAACACAAAAAAATTCAAACAAAAAAAAGGCATGATAATGATCCAGAATTGTTCATAAGAAATATTGAACGGGGAGAAACCCAGAAAAAAGTACAGAATAGGCAGGATGATAATACAAAGATAAAAGGGATTGATCAGATAATGAAGCAGACCATAGCTGTGTATGGCTCTTTGCATCAAGGATAAACCTTTATGTGTCAAAGGATTGGTACTAGAGAACAGGGATTGCAATGTGCCCTGGGTCCATCGGATGCGCTGTTTCAGGAATTCACTCATGGATTCAGCTACAGCTCCGGCGCCTAGGATTTCATTCAAAGCATAGGTTTTATAGTTGCTGCCCTGTAATTTAATCGAAGTGGCCCAGTCTTCTGACAATGTTTCTGTCGGAATCCCTTTTATTTTTTCTATTGCTGTCCTGCGTACAACGTAACAGGTTCCATAACATAAAATGGCGTTAAAATAATCACGGCCGGATTGGGTCAATTGGAAAAACCGGGAAAATTCCATAAGAGACATGATATTATGTTCGACTATTTGCCCGTTATAAAATGCCTGGGACCCTATCACCATCCCCACATCATTCTCCTGAAAAAAACCCGCGGTACGAATAAGAAAATGGTTAAGCGGAATACAATCCGCGTCAAAGAGGGCGATGAACTCGCCATCAGTTTGAGCTAAAGCATGATTGATATTCCCTGCTTTTGCGTGAATATTATTTTTTCTTGAGATATAATGACACCCCAGTTCTTCAGCAAGCAGCCTCACCGAGTCGCGATTGCCGTCATCTAAAATATAGACCCGTTTATTGGCATAGGTCATTGCCTGACAGCCAACCGCGGTGCGTTTAATCATATCGATAGGTTCTGAATGAGTTGTAATGAATACATCCACAGGGGGTGCATACCTGCCGCTGATGACATCTCTTGAATACTGATCAGCCTGTCTGCTGCGGTTCACCTTAAAAAAAATCTGAACATATAAAGAAACCGAGCATAAATAAATAACCGCCTCGGTAAACCACAGCAGAAGCATTAAAATAAAATCGAAGGTATCCGTATAGGATAGGGTGCAGCATGTTCTGAACAAAATATATAGGGTATGGCTGACCGCTAATAATGCCACGGCTAAAATGGAAATTATTCTTGGGGGTTTCGGAAAAATAAAAATCCCTAATAAAGTTAACGCTAACGTAATATAAAAGGGCAATTTCACCGAAAAATTAGTGTCATAATCCTGCAGCGATTGAAACTGATATCGGATGAAATCAAAAAAATATTTCACTGTGGACAAGATGTCATAGAAAGCCGTCTGGTCGGACCAAAGATAAGCTATACCCGAACAAATAAGCAATAATATTACAAAACGAATATGATCTCTTTTCAAAGGCATACTCAGCGTTTGATTATCACCTTCATGCTGCGGCCAATGCCGTAAAACTCAGAATGATTATAGTCATCATTTATTTGTGTTTGTATTCTCACGGCCATGAGCCGTCTGGATAAGGTTTCAGGAGGATTTTCGACCACTGAATTATACATCACCCTGCCTGATCCGCCGCGAATAAATATGATTTTACCCGTTGATGTAGTATTTTTACTGATATCTTTTACCATAACCTCTATGTTGGGGGTGATTCTAGAAGCATATTTTTCGTTAAAAAAAGCATCCACGGTAATGTCCTCAGGATTGACCATTTGTATAATATCTTCATTTGCTTTTACGTATTCGCCTTCCTTAATCAACATTGTCCAAACCACTCCCTGGTATTTTGACGAGATGACGGCTTTTTTTTGGAGCTGGACCTGTTTTTTTATCTCTGATAAACGGCGATATAAATTTCTCAACTGTCGTGACTGGCTTTTGACCGTGCTGTGTAAAATATCAAGGGAAGTAGCAATATCTTCCAAATCCATTTCAGGGACCCCCCCTATGGCGGCAAGTCTTTTGGAACGCGCGTAATCCCTTTTGTATTTTTGTATCTGAATATTATTCTTGCGTATCTCGATTTTCAGGCCGTCAGCCAGATTTTCAATATTATTGCATTGAGCGTATATCTCAGAATTGCAGAAAAATGGATTGGTCACTTCGAATAAGGTTTCATTGGCCTTGAAGAGGCTCCCAATAGCTATGCGGTCATTAAAATGAACATATCCTGAAATAGGCGACCTTAAAGTCGTCAATCTGGCATTAATGATGGCCTGTTCGCTGGTGATATATTTATATTGGTCGTGGATCACGAATATAAGGAATATCGAGATAATGAAAATCCCCGATGATCTCATGGAAAAGAAAAACATGTTTTTTATTTTCTTCATTTGTGTTTGACAAACCAAAGACCGTTAATTTCTGAGAACAATAGTCCAATCTAGGCAAGATCCCTTTTTTCTTTCTGATATTCCTGAATCAGGGGACACTGGCTATCAAGAGGATTTTCCAAGCTCCAGAGATTATCCAGGATCCCCTCAATGATTAAACTGGTCACCGCTTTTTCAATCGCGGCCAGAACACACATCTGCGGCGGTTCATTAGTGCTATAGCCGGTTTCGGCTTCCAGTAATTTTTTAAATGAGACATACTTATATACATTCAGGTCAAGACTTTTGGAAAAGATGGATTTTGTCACTGAAACGGACTTCAATATCCTTCCATCAATAACAGAAACAGCCCTTAAATAAATCGTGACCTGATCCTGACGGACCTGACCTGACGCTCCAATTCCTAAATAACGGGCTCCGATTCCGCCCGTGAAATAATTCGTTTCATAAGCGATGATTCCGCCTTCAAAAAGAATATTGGCGCAAAGAAGGGACGGAATAGAGGATGAAGAGAGATTGTCTTTTGAAAAGGAATGGATGAGTTTCCTTTCGTTTATGAGATCAGGAAGCCCTTCCCTTTCCACAGGAATAAACCATCCGCTTTCATCCAGGGCCTTGATGAGCATGGATGTGGCTCCCTGGGTCACCACGGACGAGAAAGTCGAAACATTGTCCTGATACATCTTATACTGGCCTGTCTGATCCCTGAAATTGTAAACAGCGGCAACGATTTTTCCTTTGGGTTTGGGCAAAGAGATCAAATCCTTGTATGAGGAAGTGGGGGCGCACAGAGCGGCCTTGTTTTTTTTGAGTTCTCTGGGAATCAGTCTGGAAAAATAGCATCCGTTCACCAGACACAGATTCATCCCGATACATATAAAAGCAATAAACCGTTTCAACAAAAATCCCCCCCCTTTTATATGCCTGGAATTTCTATGGTCGTTGAGCTTCCATCCTGGCTGATGATCTCAACATCGATTCCGCCTGAATCTCCGCTTGAATCCACCCGGATGGTATAATCTCCAATGATGTATTCACCGTCCTGCAACTCCTGATTATATCCAAACACGCGGGTCACCATGGCCTGGGAAAGCCGATAAAATATCTGGCGCTGCAGTTGCTGTTTAAATTCCTCAATCGGATCTATTTCCTCTTTATAAGTATTTTGGGCATTAGCCTCGTTGAGAAGCCAGGACGCGTTATTGGGATTACCCCCAAAAGCGGGGTTTTTGGGGGTGTAAACCAGTTCGGATGCTGTTCCTTGCTGGAAAAAAAACACAGATGCCAGTCCTGTGATTAATAAACACTTCAAAAATAGCGTTGAATCATTATTTTCTTTCATTAGCCTTTCACTCCTATTTCGTTCAATTCCTTGTTTAACGCCTTCATGATTAATATTTTTTTTGTCGCTTCCACCCCCCGAACCGCCATCGTTGATACGGTGTTCCCGCGACGATAGACCGTAGTTTGATAAACCGGAATATCATTCAGGAAAACAATCAACTTATTCCCCCATACCGGATGAGGGAATTCCCGGATCAGAACAGTTTCATCCTTCAATAAGCCTTCAGCCATCAATAAACGGCTGAATTCATAATAAAATTCATGGCCGTTCCTGGTCCGGGTCTGATCCAGGAGAAAAAAATCCAGCTCCTTTCCATTCCCATAGAAAGATAACAAAACCAATACCAGCCAGTAGAAGAGGATGTCTTTTCTTCTGGCTGGATGTTCCTTTAATAATAAGACGCTCATTTATCCCTGTGTGCTTAAAATATGGTTCCCTTCTCCGGATTGATGATAGGTTGCCGTATCCTGAAAAGAAAACTGCTCTTCACGAGCATAATTATTGATGCCGTTCTGGGTAAGGACAGCCGTATTGCCATAGCCGACTTGTTCCTGCTCGGCAATATTATTAATGCCGTACTGTTCAATTTCAGCGTTATTATCAAAGGCATATTGAATCTGCCGGGCATTGATGACGGGATCACTGTAATTATTTCCATACTGAATGATGGAAGCATGATTATTGGTCCCCCAGATTTCCTGGGAAGCGAGGTTCAGTCCGTCAGACTCATTACCACATTGATAAATGGTGCTGGTACAGGCTGAAGCTCCTTGAAAGAGTTGAACCGCTGAAGACGCATTGGAAACAGAAAAACCACCTATCTGACAGATGTTAGCCGTATTGCCCGATGTATTGATAAATCTTTGCTCGGCGTAGCAATATCCTCCATAAGCATATTGTGTTATATAAGCTATGTCTCCAACACTTCCCTGATCCATATATTGTACCGCATTTTGGCCGGAATTTGCCTGATAAATATACGCGGAGGAAAAAGAAGTGAGAGGGCTGTTTTGCAGTTGAAGCGCGACGTTTGCCTCGCCGACCTGGGCTATTTCCGCATGGTTATCATGTCCGTTGCTTTGATCCTGACTGGCATTGTTAAGCACTCCTGACTGGTAAATAAGCGCGGAACTATTCTGGCAATCTGCCTGTGTCTGGATCGAGGTGTTGTTCTGGCCCGAGTACTCATGACAGCTTCCAAGACTGGAACCGGTTGCATTCACCTGAACCTGACTGATACTGTTGAAGTATCCTGCCTGGAACGCATCAAGACTGACATTCACTGAATTGGACTGATTCTGGGTGATCGTGTTATTTTCTTCTTTCTGCAGACAGGCTATGTAGGAATCTCCGACAGCTGATTGACTCTGGACAGCGGTTAAATTATTGCCTTCCTGCCTTGCATTCATATCTATGATAGAAGAATCAGTCTGAGTCTGGGTTGCCTGATTATCGTTTCCCTGCTGGTTAGAACAGCAGACAGAAGTCTGGTTGTTTATCTGATCTTGAGAAGCGGTATTGTAGTCTCCTGTTTGAGTGGCGGACATTCCCATATTACTTCCCCCGCCTGTTATCTGAGACTGTATCACACTGTTATAGGCTCCTGACTGATTGACCGAAGTCCAGTTGCCGTCCGCATTCGCCATGCCGCACAGGCAGATTAAAAACACGAGTGTAAAAAATGACGAGCAAACATTTTTTTTCATTTTTGTCTCCTTTCTTGTCATTCTTTAATTATTGCTGGAAAATTGAACTATTATTTGCATTGCCGTTTTGTAATGTTGTCGCGCTGTCATGAAAGTTATATTGTTCCTGATCGGCAATATTGTTTATACCGGTTTGAGTAATATAAGCGGTATTTTGATCCCCATATTGGATCTGCAGAGCGCTGATGCCGTTATAATTGCTGCCGTATTGATAGATGGTAGCCGAATTTCCGTAGCCGTGGATATCCTGTGTAGCCCAGTTTAACCCGTCAAGCTGATTGCCGTTCTGATAAATAAAAGCCGTACAGGAAGTCGCATCCTCAAAAGTTTGATCCGCATGCATTTTCTCGCCAAGCGCGTTGCCTGCATACTGCAGAATGTTTGTATGAATATTGGCCGTATTGATAAAAGTCTGGTCAGCAAAGCACGCGCCGCCATTATAACTGAATTGCTCTATGTATGCCACATCCCCCGTGCTCCCCATATTCTGATGCTGCAAGGCCTCATGATTCTGGTAGTACTGCATGATATATAATACAGAAGAAGTTGTATCGGAACTGTCCTGCCATTGACTGGCGCTCGCTCCGTTTGTATATATTTGATCAATGGTGGCTGAATTATTATGCCCTAAATTCTGCCATTGGCCCGCATTTGAATCGTTTGAAGGGTATTGATAAATACGGGCAGTGTTATCATGCCCTGAACTCTGTTCCTGAAATGCATTACAATTATATGATGCATAATACCATGATCCGTTATAATAACCCTGGTAAATATAAGCGTGATTATTCTGACAATCCAACTGTATCTGGTCTGCATTATTGTTCCCATAGTATTGATAAATTTCGGCTGTAGTGGAGATGTCATTATTTTGATTTTGAGTTGCAGTATTATAATCTCCGTTTTGTCTGATAATCATCACCATTCCATGTCCGCTGCCGGTTGTTTGAGTCTGCACACTCTGATTACCGGTGCCATTCTGATCGCTGGTCGCCTGATTGCCTTCAGCGCAGGCATAGACGGACAGGCAGGCCAGACAGGCAAAATTCACGATTAAAGATCCGATTTTTGTGTTCATTTTCTTTCCCTCCTTATTTTATATTTACCTATTGATCATCTTAACTTTGAATAATCAGACATTGCATATAAGAACCTTTTTGACTGATATTGATTTCATAACCATTCCCCATCTGGATCTGGGTGCATTCGTTATGCATCCCGTCCTGGAGACAAAAAGCCTTATTATAGTTCCCGATTTGAATCTGATGAATGATGTTGTCTGTTCCCCATTGGCTGGATTCAGCCTGATTGAAATCGCCTGTCTGTTCCTGGTTGACCCGCAGATAATCCCCCTCCTGAATGATGCTGGACTGGTTGGAACTGCCCTGCTGAGAGAGAAACAGTTCATTGAAATTTCCGTTTTGGATGCAATGGGCAAGATTCAGGCTTCCGTTTTGTGAAATCTGCGCCTGATTTTCCGCCAGATTCTGGGTGATTTCAATTTCGTTATCGATTCCGTTCTGCTCAATATCCGCAGTCTGAAACCCGCCTGTCTGCAATGCTGTAAAAATATTGGCCTGGCCCGTCTGATGGATTGTAATGGCGTTGTCATTTCCTGTCTGCTGAATCTGAATAAAATTTAAATCCGAGATCTGACTGACCTGAACCAGGTTCATGGTTCCGTTCTGCTGTATGAAAGACGAAGAATCTTCAGCCGAAACAGGCCGCATCGGGATAAGTAAGAGAAAAACGCAAAAGGGTAATAACAGGATTTGGAATAAATCAGATCGGTTGAATCTTATTTCTTTTATTAGAAATCCGCAGTTTATAAACGAAGTGCAGTTACAGCTGTTTTGAGAATATGCCTCATAAACAAGCGTCTTTTTCAACAGATTCCCCCTTGAGTAGAGATATGAGAAGTTCTTTGATCTACAAAGAATTTTGATAGTAATAATTTAACGGATGAATTAAAGTCAAGTTTTTTTTAAAGGAAATATAATATGCGGACAGGATTGAAAATCGGAATAATGGTCCTGATCATAGGATATCTATACGGACCTTCCCTTATCGTTCACATAAAACGGTCTTTTGATCCGTCAAATTTCAATGACGATGCGACACAGCATATTGTGCCTTTTTTATCCTGTTATGATCCGGAACTTCTTGTAAATGATCATGCTTCAAGCTATTTCATGGCCTGTTTCCCTGTCGGATACAAGGCGGTATATTCCATGGCATCGCATTTCATTGATCCCAGAATTTTTGGAAAAATCCTGTCTTATGTTCTTTTATTGCTCCTACTGACCGGCTTGACTGCGGCTGCCTATAAACTGGGCGGTTTTATCCCCGCTTTCTGGACACTCGCCCTCACCCTGTCCACGGACACCTTTTTATCAAGGATAGAAGGAGGTTTCCCCAGGAGTTTCGCTTTCCCTCTTTTCGCATGGATTGCCGCGGCATGTATATGGGGTCGCATGGACCGGCTGATCGCTTTGATTCTTCTGTCAGGCACGTTTTATCCAGTCATGGCAGTGCCGGCCGGCCTCGCTTTGTTCATCATCTTTTTTCTCTTTCCTGAAAAAGACCTTGGACAGGCTCTATTCTGGTCAAAAAAATACCGCATGACCCTCTTTCTTCTGACCGGCTATTTTTTTGTGCTGATTCTGACACCGACATTTCTTTCTTCAAACCATTACGGCCCGCTTCTAACACCTTCTGATGTGCAGACTTATCCGGAAGCAGGAGAAGGAGGGCGATGCAGAGCCAGCGACAGGCCGGACTATCATTTTCCACTCCAGGAGGGTTTCAAGGCATTCACAGAAAGCACCCTAACCGGCTCCCAGGGGAGACCGTGGAACCATCATCTGAGAAAATGGATCAATGGGGATGGCCATCCGGAAAAAGGGGCTGCCCGGAAAAAATTACTGCTCCTTTTTTACTGGATGGTCATAGCCGCAGGATGGATATACCTGGTTCTGAATGACTCCTCTATCCGCCGTCTCACCGCGCTCATCCTGGCAGTATCCGTCGGATACATCCTTTCCAGGATTTTTACTCCCTATTTATTCTGGCCCCAGCGTGTTCTGGCTTACCCCATCCCGGTTTTTACCGTGATCCTTCTTCCGATTGCTTCATCTGCTTTGCCGGATCTGTTATCCGTTTCACTCTCTTCTCTAAAAAAATGGGTTTCTTTCTTACGCGCTTTTTCAACCTCTCTCATATGCGGTTCCTGTCTTCTATTTTTCGGTGGAGAAATCAATCCTTCCGCCGGGATCACCGTGAGCATACCCAAAAATGAAAAACTCTATGATTTTATCGGGACCCTGCCCAGGGATTCTCTCATTGCAGGCTGGCCGAACCTGATGGCACCTGTGCCGTATCTCTCCATGCGTCCGGTCTGGGTCAGCTTTGAGACTCATTACGCCTATCATAAAAAATACGCGGATGAAATGCGGACACGGATGCGAATGCTCATTGAAGCTTATTTTGCAACTGAGGTGTCCCCCCTTATTTTGCTTCGGGATATCGGGAGAGTTCAATATCTGGTGATCGACACAGGTCATTATATAACGCCCCCTCATTATTTCAATCCGTTCCGTCAATGGATTAAGGAGGCTTTTAGTGCCGCTGAAGAGAAACAATTTGAAGTGCTTCGTCAGCTTCCGTTCACAGTCATCTTTTCTGAAGGGAACAAGAAAGTGCTGGATTTGAGCAGACTGAAAAGATAAATAATGAGAAAGCTGCGTATCATCTTAGAAAATTTATATAGAGCTTGTCCCGTTTACCCTGATTTTGAGCAAAAAACGAAATAATATTTTTATCACCACGAAGGACACGAAGAGCACGAAAAAAAAATAATCATGATTGAAAAGTCATTTCCATGGAAGCGTGTGACCAGTAAAAATTTTCATATAAAAAATTAATATTTTTTGCTTTCATAAAAAATCTGCGTGCTCTTCGTGTCCTTCGTGGTGAATCCTATTTAAAGGATGTTATAACACTTTGATTTTGCACATAATGAACATATCATCTTTTATTATTTTAATGTTTTAATCGTCTTTTCCCCGTAAAAATGACGATAGGTCATCATGGGTGGGAGAGACACTATATAAGGAGACATTATGCACAAACTGGTTTTATTGAGACACGGCGAAAGTACATGGAATAAGGAAAACCGTTTTACCGGCTGGACAGACGTTGATTTATCCGACAAGGGAAAAGAAGAGGCAAAAAACGCGGGTTTGCTTCTGAAAAAGGAGGGCTATATTTTTGATGTGGCTTACACGTCTGTCTTAAAAAGAGCGATCCGGACATTATGGTCAGTCATGGACGAAATGGACCTCATGTGGATTCCTGTTTACCGCAACTGGAGGCTGAATGAGCGTCACTATGGCGCTCTGCAGGGCCTGAACAAGGCGGAAACCGCGGAAAAATACGGGGACAAACAGGTGCTCATCTGGAGAAGGAGTTATGGCATCCCTCCACCGATGCTGGAAAAAACCGATTCCCGATTCCCCGGCAATGAACCCCGCTACAGCGGGCTTTCTTCAACGGAGCTTCCGCTCACCGAATGCCTGAAAGACACGGTGTCCCGTTTTCTTCCTGCCTGGCATGATCAGATCGCACCCGATGTTAAATCCGGAAAAAGAGTCCTTATTGCTGCGCATGGAAATTCTCTGCGCGCCCTGGTGAAATACCTGGATAACGTCTCGGATGAAGCGATTGTCGAGCTGAATATCCCCACTGGCATTCCCCTCATTTATGAACTGGATGCCGAGTTGAAACCCATCAAGCACTACTATCTCGGCGACCAGGAAAAAATCAACGAAGCCATGCTCTCTGTTGCCAACCAGGGCAAGGCAAAGAAATGATTTTTTACAAAGAGAATAAAATATGCAAAAAACTTTTTTGCAAAAAAGTTTTTCCATCCTTTTTTCAAAAAATTTTATAGGTACTTTCATGGGAATAAAATATTCCCATGCATACTAAAGAAAAATTATGCACTATCCTAAACGAATCGTGATCACCGGAATCGGCCTGACAGCCCCGAATGGCAACAATCTTTCCCAGTTCCGTCAGGCGCTAATAGACGGTAGAAGCGGGATTTCACCCTATGAAATCCGATATGTCGGGAAAACCGTTGCCGGAATATGTTCCTTCCCGGATACCCTTTATCAGAGCAAAAAGGCGCTTCGTAGAGGAACCCGGGCAGGCTCCATCTCAATCTATTGCGCCCATGAAGCTCTCAAAGACTCTTCTCTGGATAAAACCTCCCTTGATCCATCCAGGATCGGTGTGTATATCGGCATCACCGAACACGGCAATGTAGAAACCGAAAATGAGATATACCAGTTTTCCCAGTACAACCATGATGTCCGCTTCTGGACACATCACCATAATCCAAGGACTGTGGCGAACAATCCTGCAGGAGAACTCACCCTGAATATGGGGATCACCGGCCCGCATTACTGCCTGGGGGGAGCCTGTGCTGCCGGAAATCTCGGACTGATTCAGGGGGCGCAGATGCTGCTCCTGGATGAAATCGATGCCGCCATAGCCGGAGGCGTTTCAGAAGCCATTCACACATTCGGCATCTTTGCTGCATTTAAAAGCCAGGGAGCCCTTGCGGAACATACCGATCCGCAAAAAGCCAGCAGACCCTTCGATAAAAACAGAAATGGCATCGTGATTTCGGAAGGCGGATGCCTGTTTATACTAGAAAGACTCGATGATGCAGTCAAAAGAGGCGCAAAGATATACGGGGAACTGATCGGACACTCCATTTTATCAGACGCCCATGATTTTGTCCTGCCTTATGCTCCAAGGCAGGTTCAGTGCATCCAAAATGCCCTGAAAATGGCGGGACTCGGGCCTCAAGAAGTAGATCTGATCAGCACGCATGCGACTTCCACTATTTCAGGAGATATCGAAGAAGCTAAAGCCATCAAAGAAGTCTTCCACGATTGCCCTAAAACTCATATCAACAATACCAAAAGCATGATCGGTCATTGCATGGGAGCAGCAGGGGCCCTTGAACTGGCCGGAAATCTGCCATCCTTCATGGATAATGTGATTCATCCAACCATCAATCTGGATGAACT
>JAFGBW010000060.1 GCA_016932965.1 Candidatus Auribacterota bacterium | reverse complement strand
TTTACTGAATTACACTTTTCGCTCATTTTTGAAAAGAGCCTTTTTATAAAAACCAGCCCAGTGAAAACCGATTATTCTATAACCACACCGGATATTGAGACCTCCTCAGAAGAATACGCTCTTCGTTTCAAAGGAGCAGTCGGCGAATGGTTTCTGAAAGTCCAGGAAGAAGCCGTCCTGTCTATGCTGACTAAAAAAAATCATGCCACTGTTTTGGATGTGGGAGGCGGACACGGGCAAATGCTTCCAGGTTTGATCAATCACAACTTCCAGGTGACCGTCCTTGGCAGCAGTACGGAATGCAAAAAAAGAATCCAACCTTACCTTGACCGGCGGCAGATGCAATTTCAGACAGGCGACCTAATGCAACTCCCTTTTTCGGACCAACTTTTTGATGCAGCCATATCATTGAGACTGCTGACTCATCTTGAAAAATGGACCCTGCTCGTTAAAGAACTGTGCCGTGTCAGCAAAAAGACAGTCATCGTGGATTTTCCGGTATGGAAAAGTTTGAACATTTTTTCCGATTTCCTTTTTTCTCTGAAAAAAAACGTGGAAAAAAATACCCGCACCTACACGCTTTTTTATGAATCGGAAATAGTCAAAGAATTCAAACTGAACGGTTATACTCCCTGCCGAAAAATTCCGCAGTTTTTTTTACCCATGGCGCTACACCGGATGATGAACCATAAACCGTTTTCTCTTGGCATGGAAACCTTTTTCCGCATGATAAAATTAACCTCCTGGTTTGGTTCCCCTTTGCTCTATGAATTTGAAAGGATTAAATAATTATCGCACAAAAAACAAGAATACTGTATAATTCCAACTAGACTCAGACTCAACTTCCATGAAAGACTGATTTTTGAGTATATACGAATTTTCAATCAGAAAACCGGTTTCCCTCACCATGATTTATATCGCGGTGATTTTTCTTGGAATCCGCAGTTTTCTCATGCTCCCCCAGGAACTTTTCCCCCCTCTCACATTCCCCCAGTTAACGATTGTCACCACATACGGAAACGCATCCCCTGAAGAAATCGAAACCCTGGTCACTAAAATCCTCGAAGAAGCCATAGCCACGGTCAAAAACCTCAAAGCCATTCATTCCTATTCCCGTGAAGGAACTTCCATCATCATTGCTGAATTCAACTGGGGAACGGACATGGATTTTGCATCGTTGAATCTCCGTGAAAAAATTGACCTGGTCAAAGAACGCCTCCCCCGCGAGGCTGAGGAACCCCTTGTTTTAAAATTCAATCCTTTTGCCAAACCGATCATGGTTTTTTCCATGTCTTCCAAAGGGGATCCTAACGATCCCAATACCATCACCATGCCTGAACTTTTAAAAATCGCCAAATTACGAATCAAGGATAAGTTGGAGAAAGTCCCCGGAGTGGCATCCGTATCTATCAGCGGCGGTCAGGAACGTGAGATCAAGGTGGATCTCAATCTCAAACAACTGGTGGCCAATAAGATCAATATATTAGACGTCCCAACTGCCTTACGTGATTCCAATCTCAATTACCCTGCTGGCTCCATCAAGGAAGATTTTTTTGAATACCTGGTCCGAACCATGGGGGAATTCAAATCCATCAATGACATTGAAAATTGCACGGTTTCCATTGAAAATATCAAACGGGGCAAATATGACAGGGCACGGAAAAAAGAACAGGAGAAAAGCGGATCGCAGGAGGAAGACAAAGAGATTCAGGATCTATCCTCCCAGTACATCGCTTTAAAAGACGTGGCACAAATTGAAGATGACTTCAAGGAAAAAACCAGTTATTCCCGATATCAGGGCAAGGAGAACATCTCTTTGACCATCCAGAAACAGGCAACAGCCAATATCATCAAAACAGTTGAAAACGTTAAAAAAGAACTGAACCGCCTTCAGAATCAAACCAATGCGATCCCGAGAAATGTGGATGTCTCCCTCATATACGATGAATCCGTTTTTATTAAATCATCCATCATGGGTGTGATCAATTCAGCCTGGGAAGGGGGTATGCTGGCCTTTATCGTCCTGTATTTGTTCCTTCATTCCTTTATCACAGCGGCAATCGTTTCCATTACGATTCCGATCTCCATCCTGCCCACACTTACAGCCCTCGAATTTTCCGGTTTTTCCCTGAACATGATGTCACTCGGTGGTCTGGCCCTGGCTATCGGAATGATGGTGGACGGATCCATCGTCGTCATGGAAAACATAGAACGTCATAAGACCCTGAATCCCAACTGGGAAGAAGCCGCCATCAAAGCCAGCAGGGAAGTATTTTTGGCTATTTTCGCTTCCCAGCTCACAACCGTTGTGGTTTTTCTGCCCCTGGGCTATGTCGTTGGAATTGCCGGACAATTATTTAAACCCATTTCATTCACCGTTGTGTTTTCGCTGATGATTTCCATTCTTGTCGCCATCACGATCATCCCCAGGCTTTCCATCACAAAACTGGGGGCATCCTCCAACGCGAATGCAAGCGGACTTTTCATGAAAGGGTTCGAAAAGATATACCGCGGGGCACTGACCCTCTTTCTGGAATCCTATTCCTTAGCCGGGTCTTTTTTCGTGATTGTCCTTTTTTGTCTTTCCCTGTTCTTATTGAGCCGCATGGAAACGGAAATCATGCCCAAAGTGGATCAAGGGCAATTCAATATCAAGATGACCTTGCCGACAGGAACCATCCTGGAACGCACGAATGAAACGGCGCAGCTCATTGAAAAGGAGATCCAAAAAGAATCAGAAATCGACAGTATTTTAGTAGCCGTGGGTTCCGATAAATCTTCGGGCCAGTTGTCCGTGGAATCCCTGGGCCAGCATCAGGCCCAGATTGTTGTCAAACTGAAAAAGGAAGAAAGAAAAAAAACAACGCATCAGATTGTCATGGAAATCCAGGATGCCGTGATGGAAATCAAAAGAAAAATGGAAGAGGAAATCAATAAAAAGGAAAAAGAAATCGAAACTATTTCCAATGAAGAAGTCAAAAAGAAAGAAATAAAATCCTTAATCAAAAAAAGAAATGATCTCTATGCCCTGAAAATGGCTGAAATCATTTACACGCTGGAAGACAATCCATTCGCAGGAGCTTTTACCAGCTCCGCTGCCATCGGCATTCAAATCACGGGAAGAGACCTGAACAAACTCCAGAATTTGGTAAACCGGGTTCAAAAATTACTTCAGAATGTTCCAGGCGTCATCAACATCCGGAATGACATTCCGTCGAAATCTCCTGAAATAAGGATCATTCCCAACCGGAGAAGGGCTGCTCTTGCCGGCATCAACGCTTCTGATATCGCGCAGACTGCCTTGATTTCTATCAGAGGACTGCCGGGGACAAAACTAAAAGAGGAAGGCAATGAAACCGATGTACTGGTTCGTCTTAGAAAAAAGGACCGGGAATCCAGCGATTCTCTGAAAAATATCATGCTGTTCTCCGAGGATAAAACCGTTCCGTTAAAAGATGTGGCAGAAATCAAAGAAGGCCAGGGACCTTCGGAAATCCACAGACTGGATCAAATCCGAATCTTTAACGTGTATGCGGATATCCGAAACCGTTCAGAAGTGGAAGTCATCAGAGAAATTCAGGACATCCTTAAAAACGAAAAACTGGAGGAAAATTATTTCATGGGTTTTGGCAGGGAACAAGAAGAAAAAAAGGCATCGCAAAAGTCTCTTTTACTCGCCTTCGCCATCTCCGTGGCTCTGGTTTATATGATCATGGCTGCTGAATTCGAATCACTCATGCAGCCATTCATCATCATGATGACCGTACCCTTATCTGTAATCGGAATGGGGTTCGCCCTGTTTCTCACTAAAATCACAGTGAATGCGATGTCCATTTTAGGACTGATCATCCTGGCGGGAGTTGTGGTGAACCAGGGTATTGTCATGATTGAATTCATCAATCAGCTCCGTGAGGAGGGACATCCTCTCAAGGAAGCGGTCATTGATGCCTGCTGTATCCGACTTCGTCCCATCATGATTTCCACTATCACCACCATTTTAGGGTTATTTCCCCTGGCATTAAAATGGGAAGAAGGAAGTGAATTCCAGCAGCCCATGGCCATTGCGGTCATCGGCGGACTCACCTGTTCTTTTATCCTGACCCTTTTTATCATTCCGGCAATCTATCTGGCCGTGGAATCATTTTTTCTAAAACGAAAGAAAAAAAG
Organism: Candidatus Auribacterota bacterium; assembly: GCA_016932965.1. GTDB lineage: Bacteria > Auribacterota > JAFGBW01 > JAFGBW01 > JAFGBW01 > JAFGBW01. Next base: position 3,176 of record JAFGBW010000060.1, on the reverse strand, counting down.
AATCATGATTTAATCATAAATTCAGAATTGAGAATTGAGAATTGAGAATTCACAAATATAAGATGATGTACAAACATGCCAAATGAATAGCTAAGACCATATTCCTGCTGAATTCTCGCTGCTCGATTCCAGATTCCTCAGATTCATTTACTATAAACCATGATAAAATATCCAAAGTCATACGGACCCTCCCATAGAAGAGACTAAATAGCATGTCAATGCCTAGAACATGTGTCGAGCATCCCATCGCGGTGATGATGGTGGTCATCGGTGTCTGTTTTATCGGATATATGGCCTTACTGGCGCTCCCTGTGGAGCTCATGCCCAACATCAGTTATAAAAAAATCACCATCGTTATAGGAGTCAGAGGAGGGCTCCCTCCTGACGAGAATGAAGCCACGGTGGTTAAACCAGTGGAAGATGCCGTCGGATCCATCAATAATCTGGAAAGCATCATCTCAACGGCGGAAAAAGACCGGGCCATCATTGTGTTACGTTTTATTCCTGGAACGAACATGGATTTTGCCAGCATGGAAGTGCGGGAAGCTTTTTCTAAAGTCAAAAACAAACTCCCCAAGGAAACGGAAAAGCCCATCATTTCCCGCTATGAGGAATCAGATGCGCCGATCACGATTCTGGCTGTCACCAGTATCGGGGAAAAACATAGTCCTGAAGAAATCAGGACCCTGGTGGACAGAAAAATCAAGGAAACGCTCATGAGGGTTCCGGGAGTCGCCAACATCGACGTTTCTGGCGGCAGAGAGGAAAAAGTCATCTGCAACATCAATAAGAAATCCATTGAATCCAATAAAATCCCGATCCGGAAAATCGTCAGTAAAATCGGCGTGAACACTATGAACATCCGTGTTGGCGCCCGGGAAGAAGAATCTTTCAAAAAAGGAATCATATTAAAATCCGAATTTGAAAGCGTGGATGATATTGAAAACACCTCCATCCTGACGTCCGATAGCACGGGAACACAAATTCTGCTGAAAGATATCGGTTCAGCCAAAATGGATTACATGGATGCGCAGAATATCTCCCGTTACACCCATTTTAAGGGCAATAAGAAGGAAGGGGAAACCAACAATATTGTATCCCTCTATATTCAAAAAGAAAGTACCGGCAATACCGTAAAAATTTCTCAGGGGATTAAAGAGACTCTTGCTAAAATCGAATCAGCGCTTTCTGTTACGCATCCGGATCTCCGCATTCTCAAAGTCAGCGACCAGTCTGAGATGATCCTCGAGGCCATCCGATCCGTGATGAACTCTCTGAGTTCAGGAGCATACTGGGCCTTTTTAGTATTGCTTATCTTCTTAAGAAGAATCTTCATCTCGGTCATGGTCGGAATTTCCATGCCTGTCTCCATCCTTGGGACATTCATCGTCATGTATCAGTTTGATATTCCCGTCAATGTGATGACTCTCCAAGGATTGACAGTAGGAGTCGGCAACATCCTGGATAGTTCGATCTGCGTACTGGATAACATCATCTCAAAAAGGGAAAAGGGTTATTCCGTGAAGGAATCAGCCATCACCGGGTCAGAAGAATTATTCCAAGAAATCCTGGCAAGCGTTCTTTCCACGATGATTGTGTTTTTACCGATTTTTTTCCTGACTGAACAATTGAGAATGCTCTATCAGGGTCTGGCTATCACAGTTGTTGTTTCTCTGGTTTATTCTTTTATCTGTGCATTCAGCATTTTACCGATTATGTGCACCAAGATACCTCTGAAAAGCACAGCCGGCATACCAGGAAAAATCCGCCATTGGGGAAGGGACTTCTATATCAAACTGCTCTGCTTCAGTATTCGGTACCGGACGGTTCTTTTTGGCATGATGTGTATTCTGCTGTGGGGATCCTATATCACCGGAAAAGGATTAAAACAGGAATTAACAGGAAGCGGAGAACCTATCCGTTTCACGATCTTCGTGGAACTGCCTGACGGAGCAAAACTGGAAGTGTCAGACAAAGTCATACAGGAAATCGAACTCCTTTTAAAAGATAAACAGAAATATCCTGAAGTCACGAGCGTGACTTCCCGTGTTGAAGGATGGTCATCCAAAGTATACGTGGAAGTAGTCCCAAAGGAAAAAAGGAACCGACTGACCAAAGCCATCATAGATGACTTGAGGAAGGCCATACCCACTTTGCCGGAAATCAAGAAAAGCGACGGTTTTGTTTATTTCACCGAAGAAGCGGAGGGAGGAGGAGAAGAAGTATCCCTGGATGTATACGGATATAATTATGACGTACTCCGCAAACTAGCGAATGAATGCGCCGGCAAGCTCGAAGAAATCCATGGAGTAGTGGATGCCAAACTCCGCACGACCGAAGGCCGTCCTGAATTCCGGGTTGTTCCCAGAAAAGACAAGGCATCTGAATACGGCCTCACGGTCCAGGAAATTGCGGAAACCCTTCATTGCATGATCAGAGGACTCCGTGCTTCCGTATTTCATCCCAAAGACGGCAGCGGGACCGAAATTGAAACCATTGTCCGGCTGGACCCCAAATACGTACAATCACTGAATGATGTCCAGAATCTGATGATCATGTCGCCCAAGGGACAACTGATCCACTTAAGGGATGTGACGGATTTCAAAGAAGGACTCAGCCCGTCTGAAATCTGGAGAACCAATAAAAGCAGAATGATCGGAGTGAGCGCCACGACAACCAAATTGAACCTGGGCGAAGCCATCGAAGCGGCCAAAATCAAACTCCAGGGGGTCAAATTTCCCAAGGATTATTATTACGTGTTTTCAGGAGCCTATTACAAAATGCTGGAAAACAGGCGCCAGCTGATCTGGGCTCTGATTGTTACCATTTGTCTGGTTTACATGATCATGGCCGCTACTTTCGAAAATTACATTTTTCCCATGCTCATCATGTCCACTTTGCCCATGGCAATGATCGGAGTCGTCTTCGGCCTGAAATGGTTCCATCGTCCCATTACCATGGGTGTTTTTCTGGGCGGTATCGTTCTGGCCGGAGTCGTTGTGAACGGGGGTATCCTTCTCATCACCCTCATCGAGGAAATGCGCAGACATAAGCATTATTCCCTGTATCATGCAACCATAGCCAGCATCCTTTCAAGAACGCGTCCTTTGATGATGACCAGCATGACCACTATTTTCGGGATTCTTCCCATGGCCATCGATAAAAGTCAGGCCGCG
>JAFGBW010000059.1 GCA_016932965.1 Candidatus Auribacterota bacterium | reverse complement strand
TTTTTGTTGATTTATTTTAACCATGAATAGTACGAATTGCACGAATAAAGAAAAAAATATTCGTGAATATTTTGCATGTTCAAGGGAAAAAACAAGACGGACGTCATGTAAATAGGGTCTATTTTTACAAGATAGAGCGTACGGATATTTTTTCTGTCAATATGATGAAACAATGAAAATCCTGATGGCATCTTCTGAAGTGGCTCCTTTTGCCAAAGTCGGCGGATTGGCTGATATGGTTTCTGGTCTGTCCAAGTCTCTTAAAAAGTCCGGTCATGATGTGCGGATCATCATGCCGTACTATAAAGATATTCATCTGGATAAAAAGAAACTGAAAACCGTGTTGACTCCCATGGGGGTGCATATGGGCGGAGGAGCGGAAGAATGGTGCGCGGTTCATGTCTTTTTTCTGGAAGGAGATCCTTCTGTTCAGGTCTATTTCATCGAGCATCACTATTATTTTAACCGTTCCGGGATCTATTTTGACCGTTGGGGTGAATTTGGAGACAATGCAAAACGTTTCGCTTTTTTCTGTCTTGCCGTTTGTCAGTTTTGCCGTGATCTCCCCTTTAAACCGGATGTGATTCATTGTCATGACTGGCCGACATCGCTTATTCCGGCTTATCTGAAATTGTGGTATCCCTTTGATCCTATCCTCGGAAGATGCGCCAGTGTTCTTACCATTCACAATATCGGTTATCCCGGCACGTTCCCAAAAGATTTTTGGACGTACCTGGGTCTTCCTGCCCACAGCTTTTGCGAGGCCCAGTTCGAGTCCTGGAATCAGATTAGTTTTTTAAAAGGGGGAATCTATTATGCCGATAAATTGACAACGGTGTCTCCTTTTCATGCAATGGAAGTTCGGACTCCTGAAGGAGGAAAGGGGCTTGCCCCTTATCTCAACCGCCGCGGAAGCGATTTGTTCGGGATTTTAAACGGCGCGGATTATGATATTTGGAACCCTGAAACGGACCCTTTTCTTCCTGCGAATTACTCTGAAAAGGATTTGACCGGCAAGGCTTCGTGCAAAAAAGAACTGCAGAAAAGGTTTGGGCTTGAGATTAATCCTGACCGTCCTATTTTCGGGGTCATTGCGCGTTTGACTTTTCAAAAAGGGCTGGATTTGCTCATGCAGATTGTTCATTCTCTTTTTTCAGAAATGCTGCTCCAGATCATTGTTCTTGGTGACGGAGAGTCCTATCTTGTCTCAGGAATTCATTACTTTACGCGTATTTATCCCGGTCGTTTCGGTTCCTATATCGGTTATAACGAGGAATTGTCGCATTTGATTGAAGCAGGATCTGATTTTTTTCTCATGCCTTCTCTGTATGAACCTTGCGGTTTGAACCAGTTTTACAGCCTGCGGTATGGAACGCTGCCGGTTGTACGTGCAACAGGGGGATTGGTGGATACCGTTGGAAATTATGATGAAGCCACAGGGGGCGGGACAGGTTTTATTTTTCATGAGCCTAGTCCCCGGGCATTGTATTATACCATAGGCTGGGCTGTCAGCACATGGTACGATCGGCCTAAACATATTCATAAAATGATTTCCCGTGCCATGAAAAAACGTTTTGACTGGGAACGTTCTTCAAAAGAGTACACGCTTTTATATGAAGCGGCGGTGAGGAGGAAGTGAGATTAATTAAGAATTGAGAATTAAGAATTAAGAATTTCATAGAACAGTTTTTTGGGTATATACATAGCCTGCAAGGTGTAACTCTATGAAAATAATATTAATCCTCAATTCTAAATTTATCTTTCTATCCTCAGTAAAGTACGTAACTGACATATAAAACAATAAACAACCCATCCATTATGCAACACTCAATGTCCCCCTTGCGTTTGGTTTTTATGGGAACTCCGGAATTTGCCGCGTCACATCTGGAAGGCCTGATTAAGTGTCCGGAATTTGAAATTGCCGCTGTTTATACTCCAGTGGATAAACCCAGGGGGCGCAGCAGGACCCCGGTTAGTTGTCCGGTCAAGGGAAAGGCATTAAAACACGGTTTGAAAGTCATCCAGATTTCCACCCTGAAAACAGAGGAACAAGCAGAACAGCTTCGTCTGTTATCTCCTGATATTGTTGTCGTGGTTGCGTTTGGATTCCTGCTGCCGGATGCGATTCTTTCCATTCCCTCATATGGATGCGTGAATATTCATCCTTCCCTTCTTCCCAAATACCGCGGAGCCGCTCCTATCCAGCATGCCCTTTTAAACGGCGATGATAAAACCGGAGTGACCAGCATGTTGATAGATGCCGGAATGGATTCTGGTCCCATCCTCATGCAGAAAGAGGTGAGGGTTTCTTTTTGGGATGATTTCGAAAGCCTGTCGAAAAAGCTAGTTTTGACAGGAATTGAATGCCTGAAGGAGACATTAGTCGGAATCCGTGACAGCAAGATGGCTTATCGCGGGATTCCGCAGGATAACCGCTCAGCCACCTATACGGAGAAAATCAAGCCTGAAATGGCCTCATTGGATTTTACAAAATCAGCTTTAATGCTGCACAATCAGATCAGAGCTTTGAATGAATGGCCCGGCTGCAGAATCAGGTTGAAAGCGCAGGAAGGGGATATTGTTCTTAAAATATGGAAATCGGAAGTCATCAATAGGACGTATTCCGGGGCTCCAGGAGAAATCATTTTAAAAGATAATAAAAACTGTTTCATCGTATGCGGAGAAGACATGTTAAGCCTTTTGGATGTCCAGCCTGAAGGCAAGAGAAGAATGGCTATCGGATCTTTTTTAAATGGTCATAAGATCATTTCCGGCAGTATGGCGGAAAAATATTTTTTTAACCATTTATGAATTGATATAGAACATTCTTTTGTATTTTCTCAGAACGGTGCTTGTTGCGTGGAAAAAATATAAAACGGAACTTCGAATGAAGTTCCGTTTTATTGTTTGATTCCTTATTTTGCGATATTATTCAAGGTTGATGGAGACTGCTTCATTGACTCCATCGGCAGAAATGGTGTATTTCACCGTAACCTTGTCGCCTTTTTTCAGATTGATGAATTCTGTGGCGTTCATGTCCGCATCGTAAATGGTGGTAGTGTCCTGAACCGCAACCGTGATCTTGGTGCCGTTTTCATCCAGGATGATTTGTGATTGAGTGTCCTCTTCCGCATTGGCCACTGTGACAGAATCTATGATTCCGCTTTTCGAGATTTCTTCAGCAGCGGGAGCAGCAGGAGTTTCATCCTGAGCATAGCAGACAGCGGTAAAGCAGACAGCGGTAAAAGCCGCGGCAATGAGAGTGAACAGTAGTTTTTTCATGGTCTCCTCCTTTTATAGGTTGTTTTGATTTTGTTGTTGGTTATGGGGTTTTGATAATTTTGGCATGGATAAGCTTTTTGGGGCCTTGATGGCTTTGGTGATTTTCACGCTTTTTGCTATGCTGGTTCCTTCCTGGAACTCTATGTTGACTTCCTGGCCCTCTTTTAAATTAGCAAGGTTTTGAACGGATACTTGATAGGTTTTGGTTTCAATGGATTTTGAATTTTGTATTGATATGGTATGGTTGATTTTATCAATGGATACAATGTTCCCTCGTTCAATGAGGATTTTTGCTTTTTTGGGTTGAATATCTCTGGAAAATGCGGTCGTGTAAAAACTGTTCAGCACGGCATATAAAATGATTATTTTTATCCAGCTTTGTCTCATGGGCGATATTCTTTTGTTCAGCCGTGTTAAGGGGGTTTTTCAATGTTCCAGGCTTATTTTTAGAATAGTGAGGGTTAAGAGAAGATTAGAAGGAGATTAAAAAATTTTAATTTATAAAACCTGGTCAGGAGTTATTTTTTTCGGTCTTTGTTTTGACCTGGTGGTAATACAGCGCCTCATGGTCTGAAAGATTTTTATGTTTGATCAACCGTCTGATTGTCTGAGTATCTGCAGGAAGGATTTTGCCCTGAACGAGTTCAGACGTAGGCGCCTTCTGGCATTCTGCCTTAGGAGGTTTTTCCTGTATTTTTTTTTGCGGTTGGGTTGCGGCTGCTTGTGGCTCCATAGCGGTTGGAAGAACAACAGGAGTTACAATAGAAACGGCAGATGGAGAAGAGGAATCCAAAGGACGGAGGTAGCCCAGCGAAAATGGCACGGCCATGGAGATCACGATCAGCAAAAACAAAATATCATTTTTTTTCATAGCGGCAGCGGTCACAGCAAATGCAATCCAGTTCGTTAGAATTTCTTACTCCCAAATCACACTTTCCGGGAAAGGTGGGAGGGATCAGTTTTTTAAAGATATGAAACCCGTTGAAAATCGCCAAAAATGCTCCGGACGGACAAATGTTGCGGCACCAGAAACGGCGGTAAAAAAAGGAAAGCAATAATGCCAGCCACCATAACATGGGAATACTAAACGAAGTGATCCTGATGAAAAAAACAGTCAAGGGATCAGCGGAAGTCATGGCCCGGTTATGGGTCAGTGAAAAATGGATCGCGATCAGAAAAAGTATGAGGTATTTCATGGATCGGGCCCAGCGCCAGATGTTTTTTCCGGGATCCAGTATCTTCCAGGAACGAGGCCTTATTTCACCGATCAATTCATTCAATGCGCCGAAGGGGCACAAGCTCCCGCAATAGACATTTCCGAACAGGCCGACCAGGGCAGGGATGCCGAGGGAAAGAATCATCAGACGGTTCAGGCCGAATTCATTGAAATCAAGGGAAAAAAGCCATAAAACATGATCCAGTGAATATTGAAAATCCAGCAGGAATCCCCAGATAAAAAGAGTGAGAAAAAGAACCGGTATGCGCAGGAAGGGTGAGGGATATCGGCGCAGATAAACAATCAGGAAAAAGTAAAAAAGAAATAAAAAAAGACTCTTATCTATTTGTTTTTGCATGGCCGGGGCGGACTCCGCTTTTGTATTTTTAAGGAGACATTTCGCCATTTTTTTTCCGGCTTCTTGTAATATATTCAGGATGGCACATGAGGTGATTGTGGCACCGCTGATACCGTCCACGCCATGAAATGCAGTGTCGTTGAAAATATTTTTCCCCAGAAGATTTTTTTTCCATTTTTCCAGCTGGTCCAGGTAACCGCTTGTTTCATTTGAACGGAGGATTTTAAAGTCGATCAGTTCGCCGGAAGAGGATGTTTTTACAGCCAGATGGATCGGTCCGCCGTAACCTTCTATGCCGGTATCAAG
>JAFGBW010000058.1 GCA_016932965.1 Candidatus Auribacterota bacterium | reverse complement strand
CGCACTCCTTTGATGATTATCAAGGAGGCACTTTCCCAGATTTTGGAAGGATATAAAGGAGAAGTGAGGGAAGAGCAGAAAGAATATCTGAATATGGCCCATCGCAATACCAGCCGTCTGCAAAAAATCATAGAAGATTTGCTGAGCATATCCAAAATTGAAACGGGTAAAATAAAATTCAACCGGTATAAAACCGATCTCATATCGATCATGCGAAATGAGATCAATAATCAAAAAATCAAAAGTGATGAGAAAAAAATCACTATCACAGAGAATTTTGACAGAGATACTCTTGATATTTATTGTGACGGGGAAAAAATGCAGATTATTTTCACCAATTTATTAGGAAATGCCATTAAGTTTACGCCTATTGAAGGACACATCCGGGTTTCTATGCAGGTGAACGATCAGGAAATAAGGATCCAGATGGATGATGACGGACCCGGCATCCCACCGCAACTTTGTGATAAAATATTCGAACGATTTTTCAGGATAAGCAGTACCCCTCTGATTGGATCTCCTAGCACCGGACTGGGTTTAGCCATCGCCAAGGAACTGGTCGGAATGCATCATGGAAAAATCTGGGCTGAAAGCGATGGGATAAAAGGATCTTCTTTTTTCTTCACTTTACCCAGATACAAAGGAAAAGATTATCTGAAAGTTTATTTCAATGACCGTATTCATGAAGCCCTTGACCGGGAATTAAACCTTTCTGTCTTGAGAATTGCCGTTGAATTCATCGGTGAGTCAATAAAGAACAGAGTTAAATCAGAATTTTCAAAACGGATTTTTCTGGATTTGAAAGAACTGATCATCAACAATCTTTTTGAGTTAATAGAGACAGTCATGCTGGAAGAACAAGCTGAAATCTATGCGTTTTCTTTTGTGGATGGAGACAGTGCAAAAATTTTATCGAAAAAAACACAACATCTTTTGGAGGAATATGTCGAAAAAAATAAACTGCAAAACCAAATAAAAATAAGAGTCATTTCCGCAACGCTGGGTGAAAATGGAAACAGCTGTGATGAATTGCTTGAATGGATCTATCAGGCTAAAGTCCCCACTTCGGACAGGGATTCTGCATCCTGAACGACACGAAAAACAGCATGATGGTTTATGTTTTTTTTCTTTTATCTGTAAATAAGCTGAGGTTCCTGACAGTTTAAGGGCATACAGCCTATTGCAAAACAACCGAGTAAAGCTATGATGGGTTAATGAGAGAAGGAGGAAATGGAATGGATTATCCTGATATGTATTTTTTTCGTGTGTTTTGAGAATATCATTGTTAAAAAAGAAAGGATTTAATAATCAATCAGCAGAAATCATGAGGATGAAATGGATTATTCAAAAAGCAAGCTAAAAAAAATACTGATCATTGAAGATGATGTTAAACTTTTGGATGAAATTCATGACCTCTTATCTTCTTTGAAAAAATATGACATCGTCAAAACCTCCCGGGGAGAAATTGGCTATTCTCAGATTCTCAACTTCAAACCCAACCTGTTGATTTTAGATGTCATGTTGCCAGAGATGGACGGTTTTGAAATCTGCCGGCTCATCAAAGAACTTCCTTTTGAATCTCGACCGGTCATCATTCTTTTGACGGCTCTCTCGTCGGTATTGAATAAAATGGAATCTGACTGGCTTTCCCAGACAGGTGCCCAGGCGCTTCTCACCAAACCTTTGGACAGAAATCAGCTTCTTTCCCTGATTGATAAATTTCTTTCCCCCAGATTATAAACGACATGAAAACAATCGAAGGAGAGATTGAAGTCAGCCTGGCTGAAAAAGATTTCAAATTAAAAATTAAGGATCTGAAAACACAGCGCGAGCTTTTCGAACGCATTTTTCATTATATTCCGGATGGTTTGCTGGTGGTGGACCAGAAGAATGCTCCCGTATTCATCAATCAAAGCGCCAAAAATCTTTTTAATTTGATGGGATGGATGACAGATGAAAAAAATCCCCTTTCCGGATCCCCCATTTTCGAATTGTTAGAAAACACAAAAAATCTGGATTTTATCAGTTATCAGAGAGAAGTAGAAATACTGGAGCCGGTTGTAAAGAATCTTAATGTCTTTTGTGTCCCTCTTCTGTTGCCTAATCAGCCTTCCTACCGGCTGTTTCTAATAAAAGACATCACGCGTGAAAAACTGGAACAACTGAATCCCCGCTTCAATGACAGTATCACATTCAGTGCTGGTTTTGCGCACGAACTCGGCAATCCTATTGCCAGCCTGAGTTTGCATGCTCAACTGCTCAAACGTCTGCTGGTTAATATTCCTGCCCGTAAAAAGCAGAATAAAAAGCAAATAAATGCTTCCGTCGAAATACTCAACAAGGAATTAGCCCGCCTGGATGATATTATCCATCGATTTCTTGATGCGGTTCGTCCAACCAATCCTCAGTTTGCTTTTCATTCCATAGATGATCTGATAATGCAAGTGGTCGCCATGCTTCATGCCATGGCAAAGGAAAAAAATGTGACCTTACGATTTTCTTCTGGAAAACATGAGTCATTTCTTTTGGATGAAGCGCGGATGAAACAAGCTCTCACCAATGTCATCATGAACGCTATTGAGGCTTCTCCTGCCGGTTCGATTATTGATATTCAAGTTCAGGACAAGAATGATTCATGTGAAATAGAGATAAAGGATCAGGGGAAAGGCATTTCCTCTTCAGAAATGACAAAAATATTTGATCCTTTTTATACCACCAAAGAGACTGGAAATGGTCTGGGGCTTGTGATCACATATCGTATTATTAAAGACCACGGCGGAAGCATTTCTGTTAAATCCAAACCCGGCCAGGGGACCACGTTTCTAATCTCTATCCCCATCAGGCGCAGAGCAGTCAAACAGTTACCTGCGGAATAAGGAAGGCTGGATCAATGAGCTGGGACAGCTCTTATTGCTTGATGAAGCTCATGAATTCCTGACGAGTTCCGCGGTCTGAACGAAATCTGCCTAGAAGCGTACTGGTGATGAGATGGGCATTTTGCTTTTCAACCCCGCGCATGGCGAGGCACAGGTGATAAGCTTCGATCACTACGGCAGTTCCTTTTGGTTGAAGGGTATTATTAATGCAAAAGGCGATCTGCTGTGTCAGCCTTTCCTGCACCTGGAGTCTTCGTGCAAAAGCTTCGACGACCCTGGGTATTTTGCTGAGTCCAACGATTTTTCCGTCCGGTATGTAAGCGACATGGACTTTCCCATGGAAAGGTAGGAGGTGATGCTCACATAAAGAATAAATATTGATGTTTTTGACGACTACCATCTCATCATAGGGTTCATCAAAAATGGCGGATATCAATATCTTTTCCGGATTCTCTTTATATCCTTTTGTTAAAAATTGATAGGTTTTTTCGACCCGATCAGGAGTTTTTATTAAACCAGGTCGTTCCGGATCCTCTCCAATGGAGCGTAAAATATTGATAATGGCATCGTGCATCATGGAGGAAACTATAACAAAACACCTTATTAGGGTAAAAAGATATTTTGATATTTTGTTTTGCTAATTTTAAAAAATATTTAGATAATATCCTTTTTAAAGCGATGTCAGATAATGGAATGAAAAAGGAGAATAAATGAAAAGAAAATTAACCGCCTTGATACTATTTTTTTCATTAAGCTGTTTTTCTTTTTCCGGAGATAAGCTATCCGATTTATTTGGGGGTATATTAGGAGGTCAGCCAAATGTTCAGAACCAGATGTGGAATTGTCCATCCTGTGGATACAATAATCAGTCTGATGCTGCTTATTGCTCCAAATGTGGAAGAAAAAGATCAGATCAATTTATTTGTCCTTATTGCAATGCGTTGAATCAGCCCGGTGCTTTTTTTTGTTCCAGCTGCGGGAGAAAAATAAACCTGAATCAGAATGCGGTTCGCTGCCCCAAGTGCAATCGGCATTTTAACGTGAATATTAACTCGGTTGTCAGGATCTGCCCGAAATGTGAAGAAGGCAATGATCCTGGCAGCAGTTATTGCCGTAATTGCGGCGCCATGTTGAGCCGATATTATTTTTTTGAATGTCCGGAATGCAGGAATGAATTCGTGAGCATTTTCCCCCAGGAATCAGAGTATTTTTATTGTTCACAGTGTCAGAAGAGATACTCGACTGGTTATACACGCTGTCCTTATTGCTATCCAGGAAAACATAAAGATAAGAGACACTATCATCAAAAACACAGGCAATCTGATAAGCCGGTTGTCATGAAGCCGATTTTATTGGGTTCATTTACAAAAGCCAATTATGAAAAAGAGGTCAAACGGTATTCCATCGGCTCTCATACCGCCTCAAGGAATTATACTAAAGTGATCGTGGATGTTCATGTCACTCAGAAAATGCCTGTACTCATCAACACGATCAGCGTAAAAATAGGAGGCCAGGTGATGGCCAATCCGGTTTCAACAAGACTTCATGAGGGACGAAATGAATTCGGAGTATCCATCCCGCAGGGGGCGGCTGAATTGATCATTTCCTTTGGTCATGGACAGGGTTCGGAAGTGAAGGTGTCCCTAGAGTAGCCGCTTGTTTGATGATATTTCTCTGTGCGCCTCAGCGTTTTTGCGTGGGGAAAAAATGTTTATTTTAAATATTCCCGGCACTGTTAAATTTATCGGGAATTTCATCAGATGAGAAATTTTCCCATGACAGTAAAAAAAATTTGTCATCTTATGACCTCGGCTGAATTGGGAGGAGCGCAGATTTCCACTTTCAGACTGCTGCGAGAACTGGAAAAAAAATCCCAACATCAACTTTATCTGGCTTATGGTGAAAAGGGGCCCCTTCTGAGTTGCTTTTCAGAATTGAAAAAAACAACCGTGATCCGCCTCAAGTATTTACAAAGACGATTTCATCCCTTATTTGATTTGATCTGTTTGTTTCAGCTATATTTTTTGTTTCTCGAATACCGATTCGATCTTTTGCATACGCATTGTTCCAAACCTTCCATTCTGGGGAGATTGGCCGCTGTTCTGGCCGGAATAAAACATATTTTTCATACTTATCACGGTTTTGGACACCCCTATTTCAGAAATTTTCTTTTTCGTATCTGTTTTGTTTTTTTTGAAAAATGGTTAAACCGGTGGAATCAGGGAACGGTTTTTGTCTGCCAATCCAACCTTGATGAAGCGCTAAAAATGAATCTGGTGAGTCCCGAACAAAGGCATGTTGTGATTCAGGATATGCATGATTTTTATACCAGCATTCCCAAATCAGACAAATCAGGTATCCATCTGTTGATTGGATCCGTTTTGAGTTTTAAAGAGCAAAAAAGACCCCTGGAATTGATACTCCTTGCACACAGAATTTCCAGGCATGTTCCGGAGGCAGAATTTGTTTTCATAGGAACAGGGCCGTTATTGGAAAAGACACAAGCTTTTGCGCATAAAATCGGGCTTAAAAAAGTGATCTTTCCAGGTGCTGTCCAGAATACGGAGCCGTACTATTCCCGTATGAATTTATTTTTAAGTTGTTCCCGTTATGAGGGGCTCTCCATGGCCCAGATAGAATGTCTTTACTATCATGTCCCTATCGTGACCACTCCTGCAGGAGGTATCAGCGATATGCTCGAACAGGGGAAGCAGGGGTTTATTTATCCTTATCTCGATATAAAGCAGGCGGTTACTTATTCACTTGAAATTCTCAAAGGCCCTTTTTATTATGTTCCAAAATCAGTCTCCTTTTTTGACCCTTTTGATCATTCACGGATCATTGAAAAACATGAAAAATTGTATGCATCATGATATCCCGGCTGAGGTCAATGAAAATCAGGGATTTTCTTTGCTTAGCATGGTGCTGGCGCTGGCAATTCTCTGCATTATCATGGCGTATTGGCTGCCGGCCTATTTAAATACCATGCAGCAAACCGGTATTTCTTCTCAGTCAAAATCACCGGCAGCTCTTCAAAAGTCTTTGGAGAATCAGGTGGACCAGATCAATGAGAAGACAAAAAAACGGTCTGAACAATATCAAAAATTCATACCATGAATTCACCGGCTACCAAACTACTTGGCTTACAGTGAGGGGAGCGCCGAAAAAACAGCTTTAATGCATCTTTACAAACCAAGATTTTAATGAGCTTTCTTTCTGGCAACTTCCATTATTTGAAAGAGAAAAATGAACGATCATTACTGAATAACTGGTCCGGCAATCACTATTAACAGGATGAGAAGATGATAAAGCAGATTGTTAAAAAAATTTTACCGCAGTTTGTTCAGGCAAAATTCAAAGACATCAAACGGCTTTCTTTTGTTTTCTATCTGCTTAGGACAGTACAGACGTATCAGGAGTGGCTGTTCAAGTCCTACCATTTGAAGTATCAGGCTGATAAAGCCATTGTTCTGAAGAATTACATTCAATATGAAAGCTTGTTCGAGCCGTCAGTAAAGAATTTCGAAACAATCGTGACTCCATGGATTGCGGAGTTTAGATGGCCTTTGGGCAGAATCTATAATGGTTCATTCGTATCCATCGATCCAGAGTTATACTATTCAATCATAAGACAATATAAACCCAGCTTGATTGTCGAAATTGGATCCGGCCATTCAACACATTTCGCAGCGGATGCCTTGAAAAAAAACAAGACTGGTCGTATCATCAGCATTGATCCGGAACCACGAAGGAGTCTGCCCATAAACGTTCAACATAGACAGGAGAAAGTGGAGGATGTGTCCACGGAAATATTTTTGGAACTCAAAGAAAATGATATTCTGTTCATTGATTCAAGCCACACCACTGAAGAAGCGCGTTTTCATTGCAGGGAAATTCTGCCCCGACTTCATGAGGGAGTGATCATTCACCACCATGATTTTACTTTTCCATACGATATTTGTTATGAGGATGATCCTGCTGTGTTTGGGGAATCACAGGTATTGCTGGATTTCTACAGCGTCAATAGAAGCGATTATGAAGTATTAGTTTGTGCATCTTATGTCAGGTTTCTCGATCCTTTACTGGTACGCCGTCTGATCAAGTCATATAAATGGAATCCGCAACGGATACCAGGATCGTTGTGGATCAAGAAAAAATAAAACAGCATCATAATAAGATGTCGATTAACCCTTTCCAGATGTGATCAATTCTTTCATGAATTTCAGAATTTGTGGGCCTGTCATGGCATCCAGTTTCGGCAGAAGGGCATTGATTCTTGATTTGATAGGATGTCTTTTTTCAGGAGGGGGATCATCCCAGATTTTATTATGAATAGTTTTTTTAAATTCAGGAGATACGAGCAGCGATTCTTTCATTTTTTCTCCCCGGCGTAGTCGGGTAAAAATGATTTCAATGTCTTTCTGAGGCGTCAGTCCATTGAGTTCAATTAAGTCTTTTGCCAGTTTAACAATGGGGATTTGCTTTCCCATATCCAGGACATACATGTGTCCCTGTTCAGCCAGAGCGCCGGCCATGATAACCAGCTGGGCGGCTTCCGGAATGGTCATGAAATACCGGGTAGCGTTTTTATGGGTGACCGTGAGTGGTTCCCCGGATTCGATCTGTTTTTGAAATACTTCCACCACTGACCCTCTGGAACCCAGAACATTTCCAAAACGGACTCCTGAAAAAACAGGGCCTGTGTCTTGATAATCATTTTGAATGAGACATTCCACCACGCGTTTGCTGATTCCCATCACGCATTTGGGTTTGACCGCCTTATCGGTTGACAGAATCACCACATTTTTTACGCCGGAGGTTACGGCCGCATCAAAGACATTCAATGACCCTGTCACATTATTGATAAACGCTTCCCTTGGATTGAGTTCCATATAAGGAACATGTTTATGAGCAGCGGTGTGAAAAATGATATCCGGTTTAAGTTTTTTAAAATAGGTCATCAGCGAGGACCGGTCCGTACAATTGACAATCAAAGGGAGAAGAGAAATGGAATGAAAACGCATGAAAAGCTCATTTTGAATGGAAAAAATAGATCCTTCTCCGCGTCCCAGCAGCTGGATTTGCTTAGGATGAAACATGGCCACGGTCCTTGCGATTTCTGAACCGATGGATCCGCCGGCTCCGGTGATCAAAACGCGTTTGTTACTCAAGTAATCAGATACCAATGAGATGGGTAAATCAACCGTATGTCTTCCAAGAAGATCAGTGATATCAATTTTCCGTAAGGGGTAACGGATATCCACATCCCGTGTGTTATAATTATAAAATCCGGGAGCTATGCGGTAAGAAAGGTTGGCATTGAGTATTTCCTTGATAATAGGAGTCAGTAATTCTCCCGAGGCCGAGGGAATAGCCACAATCACCTCGGAAATCACTTGTTTTTTAGCGAGATCAGAAAGCAAACGAACAGGACCGAGAACACAAATGTTTGAGATTATTTTATGATGAAGTCCGGGATTGTCATCCAGAAAGCCGATGATGCGGGTCTGTTTTTTTCCGCTGAGTGAATGAGCAATGATTCTACCGGCATCTCCGGCACCGATGATCAATATATTTTGCATGATCACGTCCTGATTTGAAGAAACAATGATTGACTTTGCATTATTCATTATATAATTTGAAATCACAATAAGGAATTAAAATCATGACGGATTATGATAGCGTTAAAGGCCAATTCCTGATTGCAACGCCTGAGTTACAAGACCCTAATTTCAGGGGGAGGGTTGTTTTTATCTGTGATCATAATGAACAGGGAGCTTTTGGGCTTATCATCAACCATAAGGCATCGATCAAGAAGTTTCCCAAGATCCGGGGATTAGAAGGAAATGAATGGATATTTAATCAGGATTTATATTTTGGCGGTCCCGTCCATACTGATCATATTTTGATTCTTTATCGGGGACAGAATACCATTACTTATGATAAATGGATCGCGGATAATATTGCTTTGGTAACCAGCTTGTCTGAGCTTTATCAATTGAGCGGGACTGAATTGAATTCTGATAATGTCAGATTGTATCTTGGCTGTGCCGGATGGACGGAAAACCAATTGGAATCGGAGATAGAATCGGGTGTGTGGAAGATAGTTTCTTCTGATACGGATATGATATTTTCGAATCATCCCCGGTACGTTTGGAAAGAGAATCTGATGAAATTGGGGGGACGGTATAAAATCATTGCACAAATGCCCGATGAAGAAGACATATTGGGAAGTAACTAAAAAGCGGGAAACCCTTCGTGTTTGCAAGGGATAAGTTGATGTAATGGATATTCAGAAGATCAAGATATTGTACATTGAAGATAATCCCAGTAACCGGAATCTGGTTCATTATATTCTTGAACCGGAATTGTTCGATTATTATGAAGCAGAAGACGCTTTAAGCGGAATCGCATTGGCAAAGGATATCATTCCTGATTTGATTCTCATGGATATCAACATGCTTGGTATGTCCGGTACAGAAGCCACGATCAAGATTAAACAGATTCCGGAGCTGACTTCCATACCCATTATTGCCGTGACTGCAAAAATAATGAGGGGCGACCGTGAAAAAATCATTGCCGCAGGATGCGTTGGTTATATTCCCAAACCCATTGATGTGGATACGTTTAGGGACAAGGTGTTAGAGATCTACCGGGGAAGAAAGGAAAATCTTAAACCGGAAGAAGAAATCAAATATTTGAAGCAAAATCAGGCTGAAATGGTTCAGCATCTGGAGAATGAAATTTTAAAATTGCGGGAAAATCAAAGGATTCTGAATGAAAAAGTGCTTGAACTGGAAAAGAAAAATCAGGAATTAAAAGAAACCGAAAATATGCTGGTTCATTCGGAAAAACTGGCCATGGCAGGCCAGCTAGTGGCAGGGATCATCCATGAAATCCGTACTCCCTTGACAGGGATCATTGGTTATCATGAATTACTGCGGATGAAGTTATCGAATCCAACCCTCCTGGGATATCTCAATCAGTGCATAGGAGCGGTAGACAAGATCAAGAATATTGTTTCGAATATGCTGAATTTTGCGAAACGAAAAGAGGAATGGACAGAACATATTTCTTTAAAAGATATTTTTAAAAGTGTTGAGGGACTGATTCAAATCCTTTCCAAGCAGGAAAATTTATCGATTTTGATTGAAATGCCAAAAGAGGAACTGACCGTACGTGGAAATGCCGGCCAGCTGGAGCAGGTGATCATGGCTCTTTTAAACAACGCCATTTACGCGGTAAAAGTCACTCAGAAAAAGGAGAAACCCAGCGAAGAACCTTTGGTGACATTAAAAGCGGGAAGAATTCCATCTGCGCAGGAAGTCTTTTTTGAAGTCAGGGACAGGGGTTGTGGAATTCCCCCTGAATTACAGAATAAATTGTTCCAACCCTTTTTTACGACGAAACCCATTAATGAAGGCACCGGGTTGGGACTTTCCATTTGCAAAACCATTGTGGAATCCGTCAAAGGAAGGATTGATCTCGATTCAGAAACTGGGAAAGGGACCAAAATCACCATTTATTTACCTGAAGTAAGATAATGAATGGATTAAAAAGGAAGAAACGTGGGCTGGCTGTTTGAAAGCCGAAGAGAGAAGGAAGAAAGAGAAAACCGCGCTTTGGAAGGAATATTAAAAGCTTTCGAAGCGGAGATTAAAAATCCAGCCGTCCTTAAAGAAAAGAAAGAAAATCCTGTCCAGGATAAAAAGGATCCGGTCCTTTCAAATAAATATGCAACTGCAGAAGATCTCGCTGTGTTTCTTGCCAGACAGGGAACGATCAATCTCTCTGATTGGGAAAATTATAAAAAGAATTCCGGGTTGAGCTGATCTATTTTAGACAGGAACTACAGGATTTTTCTCTATCCTTATCCAGTTATAATCAATCCGAATGGAATGGAAGTCTTTTTTAATTCTCCGTTTTCAATTTTTCTTCGATTATTTTCAATGTTTTTATTGCTACCGCATCCCAGGTATGGTCTTTAATTATTTTATTTCTACCACGCATACCCATTTTTTGACGTTCATCCTGAGTCAGATCATGCAATTTAAGCACAGCTTCTGCGATCGCAGCGGGATTTTTTGGCGGGACAAGGATTCCGCACCCGCTTTCCTGGACGATTTCAAAACCAGGCAAGTCCGAAGCCACGACAGGTCTGCCGGCTGCCATGTATTCATAAAGCTTTAAAGGGGAGCAGGTAATAGGAACCTTGGGAAGGATCAGTACGTCAGAAATTTGCATGTATCGTGCCGCTTCATGGGAACTGACTTTTCCAGCAAAGTAAACCCTTGATTCCAGATGCAGCTGTTTTGTCAAGACGGCAAGATGCGGGTATTCCCCTCCGTCGCCGATGATCAGGACTTTTAGATCCGGGATTTTTTTTTCTAGTTCCGGTATTGCTTCAATAAAAAATGAAACCCCCTGCCACCAGGTTAGACTGCCGACAAAAGTGACAATAAATTGCTTTAGATCCAATTGATAAGGTGTTCGCATTTCCATCCGGTATTCCGCGTCAAACCGGCCGGGGTCTGCTGCATTGGAGATGACAAAAATGTTATCAGGCTTCAAAGAATAATGTTTGATCATCCATTCCTTTACCTCCTGGGTAATGCAGATGACTGCAGCGCTTTTTCGAGCCAGGAATTTTTCGACGATTTTTCCGAATGCAAGAATCCATTTTGGGCGTTTGTATTCGTCGATAATCCCATTGAATTCCGTTATCATGGGGATCCGGAAGAGCCAGGATAACATCCATGGCATGAACATCATGTAATGGCTTCTGATATAGAGACAATTGGTTTTCCGGGTCAAACAGGTCATGATGATTTTCCAGCCTGACCTGATTTGAAATTCCAGCGAAGCGAGCATGCCCGGCAGTGAGGCCGGAAGATAATGAATACCCGAAAAGTCAGGGGTATTGGTTCTGAAATGAGCGTACGCTTTAATTCCTGGCCGGATTTTATCCAAAGCCCTGAATAGGGAATAAAAATGTAAAACCGGTCCATCTGTCTGGCTGAAGTCAGACCCTGAGATCATGATGATATCCGGATTTTTCATAAAAAATTCTCCAGCCATAAGTCAAACAGAATCCATCGGGTGACCGCCTGAACCCGGTTATTTGATAAGGGAGCGGTCAGACTGGGAATGTCGTTCAGGATTTTTTTCCGGTTCAGAAGAAAATCACCCCATTTACGCTCCGTTCTTGAAAACAATTCCCTGATGGAAAGGAGGTTTTCATGAAGCCAGATGGTTTCAGGGGTTGCAAATCCCAGCTTGGTTTTTCGAATTCGGACGGCAT
The DNA here is from genome assembly GCA_016932965.1 of Candidatus Auribacterota bacterium. GTDB lineage: Bacteria > Auribacterota > JAFGBW01 > JAFGBW01 > JAFGBW01 > JAFGBW01. The sequence goes on along the minus strand of JAFGBW010000058.1, from coordinate 4,737 downwards.
CAGGCAGGATACTTTTCATGGATTCCCTTAAGATCCATTTTGTCCAGCCGTTTTTTAAAAGATAATTGGAAGGAAGTGTGTGGATGAATTCGGCCAGACGAAAATCAAGAAATGGAAGTCGCGTTTCAATGGAAAAAGCCATGGAACTCCTGTCTTCATAACGCAACAGGTCCGGAATGGAATTGTTCAAGAGGTCTTTTTCCAGCATGTCCCTGAAATCCGTATGAATTCCATACGTGCTGTATTTTTCCTGGAATGAAAAGTACGCTGCAAAGGAAGGCGGAGGGGTCCTATTTTGAAAAATCTTATTCCATAATGTTTTGAGTAAAAAAAAGAAAGAATAACGTTCTGAAAGCATGGGATAGAAACGGAAATATTCCTGAGCAGCCTGAAACACCTTTTTTTTATGAAACAAATCCAGGAAATAATAAAAGGCATAAGGAAGGTATCCTGCCAGCAGTTCATCCCCGCCCTGCCCATCCAGGAGCACGGTGACCTGGTTTTCCCTTGCCAGTTTCATCACGTTCCATTGGGAAAACATGCTGGTCGAGGGAAAGGGTTCATCATGAAAATCAAGCATGGTTTTCAATGAGGAAAGCAGATTTTTTCCCTGCGGAAAAATGGTGAATTCTTCCGCGTTGGTGCAGGAAGCGATGTCCCGGCTGTAGGCCCGTTCATCGCAGAATGGATGATCATAACAGGCTGAAAAGGTTTTTAATTTTTCGCCTATTTGTCCGGGATGGAATCCGCTTTGTTTCAGAAGATGATTGATCATGCAGACAATGGACGAGGAATCGAGGCCTCCGCTCAAACAGGATCCGACAGGGACATCGCTGTTCAGACGGACTCGGACTGCATCGGAAAATAATTCCAGAAAAACCCGGCAGGGATCCTTCTCTCCGGTGATGGGAGGGTTGGAACGGTTTAAATCCCAGAACTGTGTTGGACTTGGGATTTCCTTGAACGGTTTTTGAATTTTTAGAAAATGGCCGGGCATCAAACGCAGGATTTTTTGATAGCAGGTTTCCGGCGTTGTCTCGGATTTTCCGGTGATCAAAAATTGTTTACAAACCGCCTCATTCAATCCCGGTTTTTTTTTTAAAACAGGAAGAATGGCTTTCATTTCCGAGGCAAAAATGAATTGATTCTCATTCAGGCAATAATAAAAGGGTTTGATGCCGAAACGGTCCCTGGAGCAGAAAAGGACTTGATTGACGCTGTCCCATAAGGCAAAAGCCCACATTCCGTTGAAACGGGAGAGGCAGTTTGTTCCCCATTGTTCATAGGCATGGAGGATGACTTCAGAATCTGTCTGGGAACGGAACCGATGTCCGGAAGAAATCAATTCCGTTCGTAATTCCTTGTAATTATAAATTTCTCCATTATAGGTTAGCCATAACGTGTTATCCTCATTGCACATGGGCTGTTTGCCGGCTTCGGAAAGATCAATGATTTTCAGCCTGCAATGGCCCAAATTGAGAAAATCATCCTGATAATATCCCTCTCCGTCAGGTCCCCGATGCCGGAGAGACCGGATCATGGCGGAAACAGAGTTTCTTTCATCCGCAGTGGCTTTACAATAATTTAATATTCCAGCAATACCGCACATGATGATTATCACTTTTTAAATACGAAGGATGAAGCAGTAATAAGAAAAAACAAGTTATTAAAATTCATGAAAATATTTCATCATAGACTGAAATAACCTTCTTTGCAGTTTGATCTACTGTCATTCCAGAAAAATGATTAAACGCCACGATTTCCTTTTTATACTTTTCCTTGTTTTGAAGCATGAATTGCAAGGCCTGAATTAATGCCGATAGATTACCAGGTGGAATTAAAAGTCCGGTTTCATTATTTTTAACCAATTCGGGTATGCCTCCCACCCGGGTGGCGATCACAGGCACTCCGCAGAATAAAGATTCATCAATCACATTGCCCCAGGCTTCTCCATCACTGGGAAGGACAAGAACATCGGCACATTTGACATATTCAGCGACTTCCGGCGTCTGAAGCGGTCCGGTCAGACGGATCTTTTGCGAAAGATCATGATCTGAGATAAATTTTTTTATCATCTCATTTTCCTTCCCGCTGCCTACCACAACCAGGCGCAGATCCTGATGATTCGTGCTCACTTCCTTAAAGGCATCAAGAAGCAGATAAATGCCTTTTTCTTTTACCAGTCTACCAACAAATATCATGATGTAGTCTGAAGTCTGAAGACGGTGTTTTGTTCTGATATCAGACCTCTGATAATCCGTATTGAAGAAATCCGTATTGACGCCATCAGGGATAAAATGAATGCGCTCGGGTAAGACTCCGAATTCAATCGCTTTGCCGCATAAATAGTCTGATACACATATGACTCTGTCCGCGCTGGTCAAGACATCCGTTACCTTGCGGCGTATGAATGGATTTTTCGGATAGACGAGCAAATCATCACCACGGCAGGTGATGACATAGGGGATTTGATATTGTTCGGCGATCTTTTTGGCAACCAGACCTTCAACATATGCAAAATGCGAATGCACCAGATTAAAATCAAATTGATTACGAATGATCCCGGCAGCGTTGAGCCCTTTGGTTACGAATAGGAGGGATTTTATTCTCTCCCATTTGGGAAAAAAAGGAACCCTGATACGAGTGATATACTCATTTTCATCCGGTGTCAGAGGAGTAAAGGTTTGTTTTGAATGAAGAAGCTCGATGATTGTTAAGTCGATTTCCTTTCTTATTGTTTCTATTTGTCCTCGTGTAGCAGAATAAACAGGAATAGAGGTATAATTCCTTTCGACATTTAAAAGGCGCAGTGATTCTGAATTAAGCATAATCAGGCAAGGTCATTTAATCGGCATATCATAAAAGCGGAAGGTTAATAATTTTTTAAATCCGGACCTTGGGAGAGGCCGAGCATTTTTTTTAAACGGGAGCCGGCGATCTTGACTGAACTGAAAATGATTTCCCAGGTCATTCTTGAATAAATTGGGATAGAATGAAAACCATTCTCATGCAATGAACGGAATTTTTCCAAAAGGGATCTGACACGATGGAAATTGCTTCTTCCTCCGGTTCTCTGGTTAGTCAGGGGGTATTCCAGAAAGCGGGGAAGGATGTTCTGTTTGATGCATCTCAAAAAGAAATCCGTGTCCATGGCCAAACGGTATGATTCATTGTAGGGACCTATTTTTTCATAACAGCTTCGTCTGACAAAAGCAGAAGGATGGGGAAAAAGAAATGTATCGGGTTTCAAAGGATCAAAAAAAGGTTTGGCCTGTTTGATCAGCTGATTTTGTTCAAAAGAAACAAAATTCATCCGTCCTATAACAATATCTTCCCGACAATTTGAGAGAATGGGCGTCAGATTCTGGAAGGCGTTATTTTCATAATAGTCATCGGAATTCAAAATGCCGATCCAATCACCTGTGGTTTTTTGCAGCCCCTTGTTGAATGCATGAGAGATGCCCCGGTCCGGCTCTGAAATCCAGCAAGCCAGTTTTGTTTCGTATTTTTTAATAATGGAAACCGTGGAATCAGTGGAGCCTCCGTCAATGATGATGTATTCCAATTCAGGCCAATTCTGGTTCAGCACGCTTAAAATCGCCTGTTCCAAATATTTTTCACTGTTGTAACAAACGGTAATGATGGAAATTTTCATGCGGGAAATGCCTGATAAAATTTATTAATATTATTTCCGGATCAAGAAGAGAGAATTTTTTTATTGAAGTCCTGCACCAATCAAACATTTTTTGATATATGGATGAATATTTTCTGGAATGGAATCCACCCATTTGTAGTCAGAAGAATGCGTAGGATCAATTTTGACAGTAATATTTTCATTTACTGGGTATACTAGAAAACAGGAATTGATGCTATGCACCGGAATCTTATAAGGACCGTCGGGAAAAATAGTTTCCGCTGTACAAATGATCGGGCCTGCATGACACTGAATACCAACCTCCTCCCGCGCTTTTCTCAGGGCCGTATTCTTCATCATTTCCCCCTTTAAGACCCTGCCTCCCGGCAGCCACCATTGCCCTTTAGCAGGGGAATCCTTTCTTTTGATCAAAAGTATTTTACCTTTGAAAATGATCGCAATATCCACGCAGCCAATGGGGATATTTTTGAGAATCTGATTGTATAAGTCCTGAGGAATATATTGCTTCATAACAATTAAAACTTATACTTCTTTTATACTTTCATCATTCAGTAAGCACTTATTTCGGATAACCGGATTCTATGATTTTTTGTTAATAATAGTTATTAATAATATCGATCACTCGCTCGATTTCTTTTCGAGAATGTCCGTATGAAATAGGAAGACTCAAAGTGGTTCGATGGATTTCATCAGTTATAGGATAAGACTGACCTCTGAACAGATGCTTCAAGGCATTTTGTCTGTGAGGAGGAACAGGATAATGAATTTCAGTTTTAATATTTTTTTTTAATAGATAGGCTTTTATTCTATCTCTTTCCGGATGCCGGATATTGAAAATATGGTATACATCAAAACAGGATGAATCCAAGGCGGGTTTGATAAAATCTCCTTTTAATTGTGAATGATATATATCAGCCAGTTTTCTTTTGTGCGCATTGATTGAATCCAAATGTTTCAATTTAACGGATAAAAAGGCGGCTTGAACTTCATCCAGTCTTGAATTATATCCGATGATTTCATGGCGATACTTGATTTCAGAACCATAATTCCGAAGCATCCGGATTTTTTTGGCAAGGTTATCG
>JAFGBW010000057.1 GCA_016932965.1 Candidatus Auribacterota bacterium | reverse complement strand
GATTGCCCAGGCGGAGAGGACCTGGAGATGACATAAATGAGCGAACATAAATGGCGAAAAAGAATAGCTGACTCCGGCAATCACGGACCCGATCCGGTGGCGTGTCAGAGAATAAGCCAGGATGTACATGGCCAAGCCGTTCATGAAAAAGGAAAAAAGAATCAACGTATTATAACCCAGAATCGGGTTGCCGGAAAAAAGGATAACCGGCATGGCTAAAACGGCATTGGGAAACATGTATTCCGAATAGGCCAGGACCCTTGAATGCGGCCAGAAAAAATTGGCCTGAAAAAACTTCGTAACATCCAACCGCGCGAGCTGTTCAGCCTGCCAGTTGAGGATCCAGGTATTGAGGAGTGGGTCGCCCGGGTCCCTGACAGCACAATCCATCTTAACAGCAACGGGATAGGTGAGAACCAGCGTTACCAGCAGAAAAAAAACCGCAATCATCAACATTTTCATGCGTTCATTCCTGCAACCGGTTCCCGGGAGGTTTTCCTCTCTGTTCGGCTTATTCATCATGGGGGCTTTTTTGCAGCAAGCTTTGCCGGATTATCTTCAAGATCAGAAAAAGAAACAGCAGTTGTAAACCGTAAAGCGGCCAGAGGCTTTTTGAAGAAGAAAGCCCCATCATCTGACCCAAATTGAACGAACTGTATTTCAATAAAGAATGCGGGACATCCTCATTCATCATCCTGGGGTACTCTTTGGACAAGGCAAACCTTTTCTCCTGAAAAGCCGGAATGATTTTTTCCCGAAGGGATGTCAGCTTTCCGGGAATCGGAGTGGTAGCCGTAACGGCAAGATTGAAATACAGACTCAAACAAAGGACAGGTATGAAAACATAGGGGAGCCATCTGTATTTGAAACAGGGAAGGGCTGAAAAAAGCAATATCGGAATGCAACCGGATAAATAACGGGGACCCGCTGTCTGTCCGCCCCACCAGCCGATAAAAGCCGCATTGGAGACAAAAGTGAGGATAGTCTGCACGAACGCGATCACACTTAATTGCTGATACTTCCCGATCCTGAAACAGAATCCCATCCCGATGATCCCGAAAAAAAGCACCGGATTAAAAGTAAAAAACCCGTAATATTCTCCCAAAAACAGTTCTTTCATGATGGTCCAATTCGGCCGCTGAAAAACCCCTAAAAAAAGATCGGTCCTGTTGTAACTGAAAATCGGGTTATTATAACGCATCGGCGTTTCGAAAGGCCCCCCAAAAACAGCGGACTGATAGACTGTCAGGATAAGAAAAGGGATGATAAGCCCTGCTGTCAAAAATAAGACCTTTTTTTTCCCCGACAGGAAAAGATAAATCACCAAAGGCAGAAACAAATAAATCATGAAAAAATCCACTACAACAGAAAGTCCAAGAAAGAGACCGGTTAAAAAGGGACCGGAACCGGACGGTGAACCCGGATCATCCATGAAAAATGATCTGAATGCAAAATAAAATCCAATGATAAAAAGGGAGACCGCCTGCGTATGGCCCAAAAATACCGAATTGTACGGAAAAAAAAGCGTCCCCAGTCCAAGCGAGACTGTCAGGAGAAGAGAGGGAAAAACCGTGCCTGAAACAAGAAAACAAAGCCTGAAAAAATAAAGACATGCCAGGGCGCTTAAAAGGTTGCTGGAAAAAACGTTCACCAGGTACGCATTCAGTAACACCAGCTCCGGATGAACAGCAGGAATAAACCCGGCTGTTTTCTGAAGATAATAAATGAGGGAATAGGGTATGATTCCCAACAAGGAGGACCCAGGCGGCTTGTTTGGATAAATTCGATCCCCTTTTATGGAAATATCTTTTGTCTTATTCAAAAACGGGGTGATGTCCCATTTCCCCTGTTCCACCACACGGTATATTTGAGCCATCCTGGAATCGGCATTCCACCCGCTGCCGTTGTAAAAATAAATGAAGGTAATAAACAAAAGCAGAAACAGCTTCACTTCCACCCGTTCGGATAATGTTCGATTGGAATTCATGTTGTCATTTCATTTATATAACATTTGTATTTGATCTGACACAGATATATAAAAAGTTACCATTATAACCAACCATCCGTCAGCTCACGGAATTCAGGAGTCAGAATTCAGAATCCAGTATAAAAAAATAGATGATTGAATACATGGATATTAATCTTACTAAGGATGCAATCAGATAACCGGCTTCTCTCTCAAGAATATTTCCTCAACTATTCTGAATTTTCTCTCCTGAATTCTGAATTCCTAAACACAATATATTTGCAAGCAAAAATTTTAAACAATAAAACTGTAAGCGTAAGATTCAATTCATCTTATTGCATTTCATTCATGTATTTTTTCCGCTTTCAGCATCGCCAGGACAGCTGAACAATCTTCACGCTGGGCAGCAGTCAAATCCCCTCTGGTGAGCAACTCCTCATAAAGGATCTCGGCTGAATCCTTGTGATCAGCCAGGACCGACCCATGGGCCTGGATCAAAAGTATCTTGGTTTTCATGCCTGAAATATCCGGGAAAGAAAGGGTTTTCCATATCTGCCCGTACTTTTTTTCCTGATATAACGCGAACACGTAATCATACAAAAAACCCTGGCCCAGTTCCCGCCGCATCGGCTGATTTATTTTCTCCAGGAGATCGAGGGATTTCCCTGTATTCCCTTGCATGGCATGGATACGGGCCAGATCCCACATCAGATAAGCATCATCAGGAACAGACTGTAATCCTGTTTCAAAAACATGCTGGGCCCGGACGATTTCCTTCTCTCTCAAATAATAGTTCCCTACCACATGGTAGGGTTTGGACAAATGGGGGTATTTCTCCATTAAAGGCTTCCAGAGGGTTTCATCGGTTTGAAAAGTCGAAACCGTCCTCACAGAATACAGCGTTAAAACCAGCAGCCAGAAAAAAATAAAAAATACGGCCGTTCTCGACCGCTGAATTTTTTCAAAGTAATGACAGAAAACCAGGCTCATACCGACCCAGGGGATATAGACAAAACGCCATGCCATCAAGGCCTTAATAGGGATCAAATTCGCTACCGGCAGAAGAAAAAGGAAAAACCAGACCAGCCCTATTCCTGCCTTTCCAAGATGTTTCCTTCTTATCCATATCAGGATCCCCAGGCTGGCAAGCGCCACTGCCGAAAACCAGACAAAGGGCCCGGCCCAGCCAGATTCAGTCTCGATGATGGGCGCAATCTCCAGATGAAACGGCCAGAAAAATCCCGCAATATACAAAAGCCAGACCTTGACCATGGCCGCCTGTGTGATCCAAAAACTGTTTTGATAATAATAGGTCTGGAAAAACCCGCCCACAACGGTTTGTCTCAATACCAGATATAAAAGAGCGGCAATGCCATAAGAAAAAACGGAACGAAAAGGCTTATGAACATAACGATACACGAAAACATAAAATATGGGGAAGACCACCGAGGTTTCCTTGGCCAGACAGGCTGTGAAAAACAAGGCTGGTCCAACTATCTTCCGGAACACCGTCTCCGGCTGGCCTAAAAAAACGATCCGGGAACAGGCAAGCAGAAAAACGGTTGCCAGGATGTCAGCCCTGGCGCTGATGTAAGAGACATTCTGGCTTATGGCCGGATGGACGGCAAAAAACAGTGAGGCCATGAAAGCCGTGAAAACAGGATAACCCATACTGATCAGCAACTGATTCAGCAAGAGGACCGCAACAAGATGTAACAACACATTTGTCAGATGATAACCTGCAGGATTGCCCCTGAATATGAAATGATCCAGAGCGCAACTCCAGCTTTTTATTGGACGGTAAATCTCATGCTTCAGGTGCGTTTCCGGAGCCGTGGAATTCCTGTCAAAAAAAAATGAAAAACCGTTTTGGAGTGAATGGACATGGGGATTATCCACGATGGTCTCCCAGTCATCGTAGACAAATCCATTCTCCAGAGTCCTGCCAAAAACAACGACCACCATCAAAATCAAAAGGAGAAGAAAAAGCCGCTTTGGGGGGCAGCATTCTCCCTTCTTCAAAAAAGCGGGGATCGAAAAAATGTTGAATGAGGATCCTATGATGACACCTTCTTAGCAGCAGAAAGGATTTCTTTTACTTTTAAAAGAAGCTTGTCTTCATCCAATTCGATTTCCTCATGGGAGGTCAAATCTTTGATTTTTACTTTTCTGCCTTGGATTTCATTTTCGCCGCGAATCACGGCCAGTCTGGCACCGGTACGGTCGGCGAGTCTGAATTGCGCCTTCATGTTTCTTCCCAGAAGGTCGTATTCAACCTTGAATCCGGCTTGTCTTAACTCCTGGACTACAGGGATATTTTGGGATGTATTTTCATCTCCGGAAGCAATCACAACAATATCCGGTCCGGAAACAGACGGCAAAAGAGAAAGCGACTGCAGAACGTTCAGGATCCGCTCCATGCCTATGCCCCATCCGACCGCAGGCACTTGTACTGCGGAACCCATCTCCTGAAAGAGCCCGTCATATCTTCCCCCCCCTGCTATGGCATCACAGGAACCGAGCTGATCTGAATACGCTTCAAAAATCGTGTGGGTATAATAATCCAGACCGCGAACCAGATGAGGATCCAGCTCATACTCTACTCCCATCTGGTCAAGCCCTTTCCTTACATCATCAAAGTATTTCCTGTCCTCTTCAGACAATATCTCCAGTATTCCGGGAAGGGTTCCGATGATGGATTTACAGGACTTTTCTTTGCAATCATAAACCCGGAAAACATTTTTTTCGTAACGATTGCGGCAATCCGCGCATAGATCTTGAATATGGGGTGAAAGCCACTCTCTCAAACGCTTCTGAACAAGAGGTCTTGATCCCCTGCTTCCTGTGGAATTGATCCGGAAACCGACTCGTGAAATTCCCCATTCCTGAAACAGAGATTTCAATAATAAAATGGATTCCAGATCAGCTGCAGGTCTTTCACACCCGAGAATTTCTATACCGATCTGATGAAACTGACGCTGTCTCCCGGCCTGGGGTCTTTCATACCGGAACATGGGGCCGATATAATAGAGTTTAAGGACCTGATTAGGCTGGATCAGCTTGTGCTGGAGACAGGCTCTGACTACGGATGCGGTTCCTTCAGGCCGCAAAGTCAACGAACGGCCTTTGCGGTCAGAAAAAGTGTACATCTCCTTGTTGACGATATCGGTAGTCTCCCCGATGGAACGGATGAACAGTTCCGTCAATTCAAAAATGGGAGTGCGGATTTCTTCGAAATTAAACCGTTTTAACCAGCTTCTCGCCTTTTCTTCCAACCACAACCACTGCTGACTGGCTCCTGGTAGGACATCTTCTGTGCCGCGGACGTTTTGCAACATGAAAAAAAATGATTCAGGAAACCGGCAATTGAGCCACTTTTTGTTTAAGCAATTTTCCAGCTTTAAAGGTGGGCACACGTTTAGGAGGAACCGGTATAACGGTTTCCGGACGATTGGGATTTCTTCCCTGACGTGCCTTGCGTACTTTCACCTGAAAAACTCCAAAATCCCTCAACTCAATCTTTTTACCTTCAACCAGGGTATTGAAAATATAATCGAAAGTACCCTGTACCACTCTTCTCACTTCCAATTGTGTGAGTCCAGTCTGATTCGAGATCTGATTGACTATATCACGTTTTGTAGCCATAACGCCTCCTTCCGGGCCATCCTATCCATTCACAAATTATTTCCAACAAATTGAACGAACGTATTATAGGATTATCAGACTCCAGAGTCAACCACTCTTTTTTTAAATCTGACGAGTAAAAATTTCTATTGTATTCCTTATCAGAGTACATTATACCATGCTTCTGCTTTTATAAAATCTGTCTCCTCTCAGATCAACCGGAAAAAAGAAAGCTTTGGCCCAATATATGGAAAAAGCACCTGATTTGAGTATCTGCATTGTCTCTTATAACGTGCAGAACGAATTGAGAAAGTGCCTCAACTCCATTCAACAGCACGTAAAAAATTTGTCGTATGAAATCTTACTGGTGGACAACGACTCCTTAGACCAGACTGCGGACATGATCGTCAAGGAATTCCCCGCGATCCAGTTTTTTCCCCAGAAAAAAAATATCGGTTTTGCCGCGGGCTGCAATGTGGCCATCAAAGCATCCAAGGGGACTATGATTCTGCTGTTGAATCCGGATACGATACTTCACGAGCAGAGTCTTGAAAAAATGACGGCTTTTCTGGATACGCATCCCGAAATTGGAATCATAGGCCCTCAGCTTCTCAATACGGACGGAACCATCCAAAACGGATTGAGACAGTTTCCGACCGCTGCTGTTATTCTGGCACGCTACACCTTTTTAAAGAAATTCCCCTTTTTCAGGACCCGTATTGACCGTTATCGCATGAGGAATGCCGATCTCTCCGTATTCATGGAAGTCGACCAGGTATCAGGAGCGGCCATGATGTTCAGCCGGAAAACGCTTGATAGGATCGGTCTGATGGATGAACGGTTTTTCATCTTTTGCGAAGAAGTGGACTTCTGCCGGAGAGCCAGGGAAAAAAATCTGTCCGTCTGTTATCTTCCTGACGCGCAAATCACCCATTCCGGAGGACAAAGCAGAAAACAGGTCAACAATCTCGTTCAGTTTTACCGCTTTGAGTCTTATATGAAATACCTCCAGAAGAATATGCGGCCTTTCTCTTATCTCCTCTTCATGATTTTTTTCAAGATGCTTTTCAGCCTCACTCTTCTGACGGAATGCTTTATTGACCTTTTTTTAAGAAATCTTTATGTATTGATCGGTTTATGGAATTCTTCTTTTAATCATTCAAAAAAATTTTTGAACTGGGAAAACAAGTACCAATACCGAAAATATTTTTTAAAAAATAAATGGATAAATTTTCTGATTCATTATTAACGGGAGGCGCCGCAAACTGGATTGGCGATGGAGTGATCCTCATCATCATTTTATTAGGGGCGTACCTGGGGGCTAAAAAAAGCCTCTCCCAGGAGATTTTCAGCTGGATGAGAAGCTTTGCCGCAGTAGCCCTGGCGGTTCATTTTCATCAGTTTGCAGCAGAAAAAATCCTCACATCCACCCTTCTTACCAAGGAAAGCATCATCACACAAGAAATCGTGGAAACAGCCATTTTCCTTTCCATCTGGACCGCAACATTCCTCCTGGCAACCCTGTGCATTGCCATTCAGAAAAAAATCGTTGAAATCAAATTCATCCCTACCCTGGAACAGTCGTTCGGAAGCCTCATCGGAATGGCCAATACAGGAACACTGGCTGCTACTTTTTTATTTTTTCTTCTGCTCGTGCCATTTCCCCCGTTGACAAAAATCCTTTCCCATCATTGCATGACAGTCTCGTACTTTCTCACTGCCGTCGCCCCTGTTTACAATACCGCATCAACGGCGCTCACCCTGGAAAAAAAATTCCAGGCAGAACGATACGTTGCGGACGTCAATAAACGGCTGGAAGAAAAAACTCCTGACGGAAAAAAAGAATAATAAACGGGAAAGTCCCTCTTTCTATTTATTCAGGTCTGATCCGACTTGATCTGCTTTGGGCAGATGGATCACGAATTCTGCCCCATAACCTGCCTGAAACGGAGAAAGAACAATGTCCCCGCCGAGGCTGTTGATGATCTCATAGGAAACGGAAAGACCCAGTCCGCTGCCTTTCTCCCCCTTGGTTGTAAAAAAGGCTTTGAAAATATCGGCCCGTATTTCATCTATTATACCCGGGCCCGAATCCCTGATTTTCACAACAATCCGCCCTTCCTTCTCCCCGCTCTCGATCCAGATTTTTCCAGATTCCCTCACCGCATCCAGTGCATTCAGCAATAAATTAAGAAAAACCTGCAGCAATTGATCCGGATTGGCATCCACCAAACAGCGACCTGTTTTCATGTCTTTCACGATCTCAATTTTTTTCGCATAAAACGCCGTGTTCATCATTTGAAAACCAAATGTCAATAGTTCATTAACATCGATCTGTTTTTTTTCCTGTGAGACCGGATGATAGAACTGTTTGAGATTTTTACTCAGCCTCTGAAGACGCTGCAGTTCTGATAAGGCAATATCGAGGATTTCTGAGGACTCCTGAGAAAACTTCCCCCCCTGTTTAAGCGATTTCATGGCATTCGTGATATTATGAAGCGGATTGCTGATCTCATGATAAATGCTCGCGCTCAATCTTCCCAATTCACTCAATCTATTCTTGGCGGCCAGTTCTTTATTCCTGTGAATGAGAATTTTTTTCAACACTTCCAGCTCTTTTAAAGCGTCCTGATTGCGGGTCAGCCGGGAAATCCTGAAAACGCCTGCCGCCAGGATGAACAGGAACGGAAGAATGATAAAATCACCATAACGGAAATCCCACCCCTTTTGAAAAAGAAAATACCAGGCAAAAAAATTGAGTTCATAGAGAAAGATTGAAAAAATCAAAGCTTTCAACACATTGCATTGCAAAAAAAGCCAGGCCAAAAGAGAGAGAAACAATCCCAGAAGAATCCATTCCGCATACCCGGGAATCATTTTTGAAGCAGGCCTGTTGAGACGGGTCTCAATATCATTGAATAAAAGAGTTTCGGGTTTCTGAATGCCTACCGCCGTGAGAAAAGGTTTCTCAAAAGCGGAAAATGACCCTGTACGTATCAGAATGATTTTTCCTTCATAAGAGCAAGGGGGCAGCCGGGTTTGAATCAGTTCCCTGCTGTTTTGATGCGGAATATCCTCATCATTAAAATAATAATGGATAAAGACGGGCTCCTTCCCCCCTGGAGTTTGGGAACGATCAGAAATGATTTCAACGACTTTGTCCCCTACGGGTGGCAGATGATCCCATTCTTTGAAATAAGCCACCTCCAGATTCTTTTTTTGATGAAACGCAAAAACAGCATTCGTCATCGAATAGTCCCTTTTACGTTTATACAGCGTGGCGATGTTTCTGCCCTTTTCAGGGGAAACGAATACCATTTTTTCCTTGAATGTCAGCGAGGTGAGCCAATATTGGAGAGGAGAGTCCTTTGAAACGCCCGGATCCGTATCAAAAATGATCACGGCCGGATTCAACACCTGCAGTTTTTTTAATACTCCCGCCACATCATAAAAACTCTCGTTCGTCTCCGGTATCGGGATCTTGGGACATTCAATCACCAGATAATGAGAAGCCTTCCGCGCCGTATCTCCCGGGTCCCTCAATTTGAAAGAAATCCTGATGAAAGTCTCTTTCACCCAGGTATTCACATCCTTTTCCCAGGAAAAATCCGGAAATGCAAAGACGAAAAGGATGATCGCCGCAATCAGTTCGAAGAATCGTTCCGGTTTCATTATTCCTGCCCAGTGTGCCTTTTATTCCTTACTTTACTTTAAAAAAGAAAATCAATTTCAGCATTCAATCCATGCGATAAAAGTCATGCATCAGATCATGAATCAGAGCGTCTGCAATGTCTTGAGGAACACAGATTGAAGATGGCATAAACTGTATTTATTTTCAACATCCATTCTGGCTTGTCTGGCGATCGTTTCATACAATTTCCTGTCGTGAACGAGCGTGTAAACCGCCTCCTCCCATGAAAAATGATCATCTATAAGAAAACCGGTTTTACCATGCTCAATCACGGATTCATTAAAACCCACCCGGGAAGCGATGGCAGGCACGCCGGCACACTGATACTGCAGGACTTTAAACGCGCATTTTCCCTTGGTCCAGGCATTGTCGGGCAAGGGCATGAGACCGATATCCATCCCTTTCAATTGTTCGGCCTCCTGTTCGGCATCCCATCTGCAAAATTCGAAATCCAGACCCAATTTCCGCAAAGAAGATGAAATCACCCTGAATTTCACACGTTCAATCTGGGTGATTCTCTGCCAATGCTTTTCTTCCCGGACAAAATATTGAAAAGTTGAATCCGTCCCGATCCAGCCGATGACCGGAACCGAAGAACACTCAAAAGGTTTGGGAAGGATCCGCTCGGTATCCACCGGAGTGGGAAGAATCAGCACCCTTCCATGATAAGGAGAAGCGAGCCCCCCAAGATAGGGATTGCCGGCTATCACCAGATCGGCCATCTCCAGAGTATGAATAAAATTTCTCCTGCTTCCATCGTTGGGGCTTCCGTCTTCCTTAAAAAGAATCGCATCATCATAATCAAAAATGATCTTCGGCACGCACGCACGGAGCGCTTTCAATTCAAAAAAATTAAGCAGTTTTTTCTGGATAAAACAGACATCATAGGAGAGGGATTTAAAAGGCAGCAGCAAACGATTGATGAATCCCTTGCTGGCTTCCATGACATCACACTGAAACCCGTTTTTTCTAAGCCAGGGAAGATAGGCCAGCACACGGAATTTGGATGAAGGTTTTTCAAGCCTGGAAATGACGAATAATATTTTCACATCAGGAGCCTTTCTTAACCATGTTATACTACGGGATCATGAAGAGCACGAAAATTCTAGACGGCTCTGCTCAGGATTCACTACAGCTCAGAATCATCCAGGAAGGGATTCTCTTTTTTTTCTATTCCAAGAACCGTATAAGGGCCATGTCCCGGAATGACCTCGGTTTGAGACGGAAGCAGAAACAGCTTTTCCTTAATAGAACTCAAAATTTTTGCATGATTTCCCCCGAAGACATCTGTTCTTCCTATGGAGCGTGCAAAAAGAGTGTCTCCGCTGAAAAGGACCGGTTTACCGGTGATCTCCGTATAAAAACAGGAAGAACCAGGACTATGTCCGGGGGTATGAATAACGGTTATAAAAGGCTTGCCGGATGAACCGGCCCATCCTATGGCATGGCCGTCATTAAAAAAAACATCGACGACGGCAGGCGGCTCGGTCGGAAACCCGAATAATTCTCCCTGCTCTTTAAGCCGCTGATAAAGAAGACGGTCATCTTTATGAAGATAAATCGGGACCTGATTTGTTTTTTTGATTTTTGCCGATGTCCCGATATGATCAAAATGCCCATGCGTATGAAGCAGCTTGTCCAGGATCAGTCCTTTCTTCCTGATTCTTTCTGAAAAAACGGCATAATCATCCCCCGGATCAATGACCAAGGCCTTTTTTGTGCTTAGTGAATAGATGATAGAACAATTCACCTCTAATGGGCCGACGGGAAAAGTCTCAATGATGATATCATTATCCATGTCTATCCAATCATTTCATTTTTTCAGCAGCGGCAGATTGGCCAAGCCGGCTGATGATATGAGTGTAATTTCTGTTGGGGTGGTATGGAGGGAGACTGCATACAAGATAAAACACTTTCTGGGTTTCCACCATCCCGATTTTCTTCAGGTAATACAAAATTTCCGCAACGGCCTCAGGGTCATTCTCCCGGTTGACCTGAGTCAGGATCATCCTGGCTTTTTTCACTTCCCTTTCTCCGTATTGATCTTTCAATGTTTCCAGAGATTGCTGAAGGATTTTCAGATCCATGGGATCTAAAAAAAGAAAGGCGGGCATAAAAAGTGAATCTTTGCCTGTGATCACGGCAGGAGGATAGAATTCGATGAGCATCTTTTTTTCAAGGGAGGAAAGGAGAGATTCCATATCTGATTTTTTTATTTTGGGAATCGCCTGATAAAAGGATTCATCCATCTGAAAAAGAGGAAACGCTCTTCCCTTCGTGGCCTGATACAACATCCACAGGTATAGAAGCTTTTCTCTGAGTTCGAGATCCCTGTCATGATGACAGGTAAAATAACGTTCCGGAATCATGAAATACTGCTGGGGATCATCATTCTTAATTTTTACGCGCACACTCTGTTCATCCACCCATTCCAGTTCGATGAAAGAATCCCTTTTCAGTTTTTTCAGAATTCCAAGGACTTTTTTCCGCGATTGTGTTTTTGAAGAAGCCTCGGAGAAAAGACTGGAGAAAAGAGAGGAAAAGGAAACGGATAACCATTTTGTATTCCGCGACGATTGTTCCTTCAGCAGATAAAGATAACAATCCAGGAGGGCACCGGTTTTATTTTTCATGAAATAGGCGATCTGATTATTTTCAATAAACGAGGCGGGCAGATTAAGGACCGGAGAAGAGAGTCCCATGGTCCATTTTTGACCCTTTTCCACGAGAGGAGACAAAAGCTTAGTTTTTTCTTCAGCCAGTTTTGCAGAAGTAATGATCCATGATGAATGAAGATGGTTCTGGGTGTCTATCCCGGAAATCCATGGAATAGAGCTTTCCAAAATGATCTTTTGATCAATGATAATCTGATTGAAACGCAGGCTAAAAGGCTCAGGAACCGTGATCAGCAAAATACGGGAATTTCTTATCAATTCCATCGCCTTATCCCGGAAGGCACAGTTGGATAGCTCCCCGGTATAAAAAGGATTTAATACCAAAACCACCTTGATTCCTTCCATGGAGGCGAGCACAAGGCTTTGTATCATCCGGAAAACAGGGTCATCAGGATTATTCGTTTTGCATGATAGAGAGGAAAGTCCTGCCAGAACAGAAATCCGGGCATTTTTTACGTTTTCCATGACCGAAGAATAATATTGGTCTGCAGAAAGATTGCGAATGCTGACTGTATCGGATCCAAAAGCCGAAAGGCAAAACAGACAATGAAAAAACAATAGAGAATAGAATATCCTCTTAATAAATTCCTGTATCAATTTATTGATGATTCCCATATTTTCAATCACATTTACCCAACTTCAAAAAAACAGCTGCTACCGCCAGAAATGAAGACTTGAAATGAATATCCGCTCAAATCCTCATCTATTAAACCAGTCAAAGTGGCATATATCATTTTAAACCATGAAGGACATGAAGGGTAGAGAGGATTAAAAGATCATCCTCTCTCAGCTGACATTTTTTCGTCATTCTCAATTCTAAATTCTCCATTCTTAATTCTAATTTTGCACCTCTACTTCCTCCTGCTGGCCTCCTCCAATTTTTTCCGTTCCAATCCGGTAAGACTGTCAATTCCGTATTTCGATATTTTATCCAGAATACGATCGATTTCTTCCTCCGGACTCAATGGGGATTTGTTCTTAGAATCAACAGAGGGGAAACCGGTTTCCGTTTTATTCAGGTCAGGTCTGTGAGAATATCCCCCGGAGCGAATCTGAAAAGGAGGAAATGAATACGAACGGAAAAAAGGAGCGAAAAGACTCCGTTTTTTCATATAAAACACCGTATAAATAAACATGCCGAGATGGTTTGAAAAAGAGCTGCTGTCCGGATGATAGGATCTATCGATGGTAAAAAGATCCGCTATCACTAAAAGAAAAGTGAGCGTGGTCAGATTAAAGGGGACCGTGAATAATTTAAAGAGAGGAAAATTCCGGTCAACCTGGCATAAAAGAATTAAAAAACTCAATGTGATGCCGAAGGCGCCGTGAATCACCTGATTTTCCGGGGCCATCAACAGATGAAATATCCCCCCAATGACAGCAGCGTTGATATAAAAAAAACCCATTTCCTGCATCGAATAAAAAAACTTAAGCTTACGAAGGATTAAAAATAAAGGGATGAAAACAATAAGAAATTCAAGGATGGTTTGATGGGAAAAAGCATACATCAGAACGGAAAGGATTCTCCACTCCTTGACATGAATGAGGGACAAAGTGAAATGATTTTGCATTAAAAGCGAGACAAAAGGAGAACGTGAAGCAATCAGCCAGCAAACGGTGACCGTCAGATTGAACAATAAAAGAGCGGGCATTCCAAAAAAGGGAAATAAGAAGGGAAGAGTCTTTTTCATCGGAATTTTTTTGTTTCTCTCGCGATCTCCCGGTCGACGGCGCGCTTCTTGATTCTCTGGCGTTTATCATAGAGTTTTTTGCCCCTTCCGATTCCCAAAAGCACCTTGGCCAGTCCGCGTTTTAAATAAATTTTTAAAGGAATACAGGAAAGATTTTTTATTTCCAACTCTTTTTTCAGGTGGGTCAGCTGCCTTTTGTGCAGGAGCAGTTTTCTTTTCGCCATGGGTTCATGGTTCTCCCTGTTTCCAAACGCGTATTCCGGGATTTCCATCTGGCAGAGCCAGGCTTCACCATTCTCAAGCAGGACAAAGGATTCATTCAAACGGCAGCCCTGTGTCCGAAGGGACTTGATTTCCGTTCCCTTGAGACACAGCCCGGCCTCGAGATTTTCTGAAATGAGATAATCATGATAAACCCTGCGATTGGTGGAAATGATTTTTTCTGGTTCCGTGCTCATGATATGAGGATTTAACGTCATTCCTTTCTTGATTTTGTAGAGAAGATTTTTCTTGGAATTCCCAGCAAAGCGGCATTTAAAATACTCTCAACCAGACTCAATGTGTCTTTCGCGACAGAGACCGGCGTCTGAAGGATGAAATTTTTGGAAGTGTCTCCGAGTTTAATCTGGGGATTTTGATGCGTCCCCCGGATATAGAAATCCAGTTCAAGCTCCTGGTTGTTTTTTTCAAGGATCGAAAAAAATCCGGCGGAAGAAAGGCCTAAAATAGTCGAAAAAATACCTTCGTTGAAAGCATCCAGTTCGAGTTCTGAAAGACGCATGTATGAATAACCGTTTAATACGCCCAGCGCGCGACGCAATACGAGATCAAAAGTCCCTTTGCCGCCTTTGATCTTGCATTTGGAAAAAGGATACTGGTAATAACTCAAAGGGGCCAGTTGAATATTTTTTCCCTGAAGAATCAGGCTGTAGTTGTTAACCGGATCCCATTTTTCCCAGGTGTGATCTATAAAAATGGATGAATTGGGATGATCAGGAATGTCAAAAAACCCCTTCAATTCCCCCTGCTCATTTTTGAAATCGTACTTATAAACGGCCCTGGTTCCGTGAACGGTCCCGTCAAAGGAGAAATTCTCCTCCTGATCGCTGAAATAGACCATGGCATCCTCAAACAGGATATGCCTGATCGGAAACTGCCATTTTTTTCTTTTCTCTTTCTGCGCTTTTTTCCTTCGCTGAATCTC
>JAFGBW010000056.1 GCA_016932965.1 Candidatus Auribacterota bacterium | reverse complement strand
GTGGGGATTGCCCATCGCAGAGATCTTTTTAACTCCTGCAGTACGCAGTTGATAAGTATTTTTAGACAATACGGATTTAAGAAAATCGCCGTTGAATTGGATTCACTTGATCATTCACAAGCCAGCTTTCATTTTTTTTGGGAATTAAAACAATTGTTGATGGGGGAAGGATTTGAAGTCATATCTGTTGATGATGATTATTTATACGTGGAAATCAATTTGTTACTCAGACTTTATGGCTTGAGTCTGCAGCTGGCTGAAGGCCGAGAATGGATTCTAACGAGACAGGAAGAACGGAGGCAGTTATTGTCAGGTGCGTTGGCTCAGCTGAACAGGGGGGTTCAAACCTATCATCAAACTTTCAGCGCTATCACACAACAGCAATCTGAATCATTGCATCAGATGGTTGGAGATATTTCTGAAGATTTTGCATCAGCCGAAACGGTTCAAAGACTTCAGGAAATATCACAGGGACTTCAGGCTCGTCTTCAAACTGCGGAAATCAGAAGGACTTGCATTTTGTATCAAAATTCAGTCGATACGGACGCTTTGATTGCCGGTACGGGTCATATACTTCAAATCATGGCCATAGGTAACCAAGACTCATATCCTGGAATATGGCTTGATAATACAAAGATTTTAAGGGACATGTTTATGACATCTTTGCCTAGAGCTAACGTCCTGTCCGCCTGAATGCGGGGGTGGGCTGGTTATAATAAATGAGGCAGACCATCAGCAGTGCAATTCACTATTCACAATTTCAATTTTTCCGGGATGAAAAAATAACATAAGAATAAGGCTTTGAGTCGATGGCATTTTCAAGCATCTCTGTGTATGGTGGATCTGAGTGGTTAAAAAATCTAAGGTTGTGATGTTCGACTGCCAGTGATTTTTCGTCCCATTTTCTTCAAAATCAGTTCAATCCCTAAAAGCATGATAAGGGTCATAAGAAATAACAGCAAAGGATAAAGAAAAGACAGGGATTGATTCCTTAAATGAAGCAATTTCAAGGAAACAATCGAGATAAAAAAGGCAAGGGTGATGATGATGACAACGGCGTTTCGTTTTGAATATCCGCTTCTGTGAAGCCTGTGAGAAAAGTGATTCATATCTCCCCTGAAGATGGATTTTCCGTTCTTAAGGCGGATCAACACAACAGACAAGGTGTCATAAAAGGGAATGGCAAAAATAAAAACTGGTATGAAGACCGCGAACATCGGGCTTTTTCCCTGTTTAAAAAAAGATTCCAGGATCGCTGTCACAGCCAGGTTATAACCGATAAACAAGGCACCTGAATCCCCCAGGAAAATCCTGCCTCCGAAAAAATTGTATTTTAAAAAACCCAGTAAAGACCCAGTAAAAGCCAGGAGATACAAGGTAATAAAATATTCTCCCAGAACAAAGGATACAATTCCCATGCAGAGGGAGCACGATACCGCGGTTCCTGCTGAAAGCCCGTCCATGTTATCAAGAAGATTAAAAGAATTAGTCAGAAAAAGAATCCACCCGAAAGTCAGACAATAATTCAAAATGCTTGTCCGGATAAACAAGGTGATACGGATATTCAGATAAAAAAGCAAAAGGGCTATGAGGAATAGGATACCGAGTTTCATGAAAGGTCCCATCCCCTCCTTATTTTTGTCATCTTTAAGTCCGAGCAGAAGGACTAGGCTTCCCCCCAGGAAAATAAAGAATAATCTCTTGCATTCTTTCTGGCTTCCCCTGATAAAAGGGGTCAAATCTGGAATATAACGGACCATTTGATCTTCCAGAAAAAAGACCGTCAGAAGAAGAAGAAATAGTGTGCTGAAAAAGGCGCAAAAAACCGCAGTTCCTCCCAGTAAAGGTGTGCTTTGCGGATGATTTTTCCGGCTTATCTGCCCGGGCACATCCATGAAATTCAGTCGCTTAGACCATGTGATCGCAACACGCGTGAAGATCAGGGATAAGATCAGGGATAAAAAGAAAGGGATGAAATAAGTTAAAATCATGGGTTTACCCAACACTTTGTACGGTTGATTTTCGTTGATTCTTTTTTATTGTTTTTATCACGAAATACATGAAAAGCACGAAAGATTTCCTCTCCGTGAAAATAATATTATTTTTTCATTTTATCACGCGGCTTCTGACTTTTGAATTCCTGAAAAGGAAATGATCTCACAGGGTCCGTAATAGAGCCGATCGTTTATAAATATTTTTTATTCTATCGACCATGTAGTCATGTCTGAAAACAGGGTCCACTATTTTCCTGCCCTCGCGGCTGATTTTTATTCTCAAATCAGGATTGTCTATCAAAATGGAGATCTTATTTTTTAATTCCTGGGTCTGTTTCGGTTGAACCAGAAACCCGGTGACTCCCTCTTTTATCACTTCTGATGCTCCGTCGATATCAAACGACAGGGCAGGAACCCCCGCTGCCATGGCCTGAGGGAGCACGCGCGCCAGCCCTTCCCGCAAGGATGCATGAACCAGAATATCTATGGCCGAAAGATATAAACTGATCTGTTCCGGTTCCACCAATCCTGTGAAAATAAAATGATCTTCCAGCCCCATTTCCTGAATCCGCCTCTGGACAGAATGAATCAGGATGCCGTCCCCTACGAATAAAAACATGATCTGAGGATGCTTTTTGATCAGATCCCCTGCGATGTCCAGAATGAATTCATGTCCCTTTAAAGGAAAAAAACGCGCGATTTTTCCAATCACAATATGTCCGGGTAAAATACCCAGTTTTCTCCTCATTTGAAGGCGGCATTCACCTGCTCTTAGAAAATCATCCAGCCGCATTCCTGAAAAGATGGTTTCAAAAAGCATCTCTTTTCCTATCCCTTTTTGAAGCATTTTATTTTTCATCTCATTTGAAACCACAATGAACTTGTCTGTGAACAAAGCGCATAAATATTCCAAGGTTATGAACAAACCGTTCAGGGTGCCGTTCTGATAAGGATGGAAAGGTAATCCGTGGACCGTGTGGACAATCAGAGGCACTCCCGCAATCCGGGCAGCCAGCCTGGCTAGGATGCCGGCTTTGGCGGAATGAGTATGAACGATATGATATTTTTTTCTTTTAAAAAGCCGGATCAATCTGAAAAAGCACAGGATATCCTTTATGGGAGAAACATTTCTGACAAGGGAAGGTTCGAAGATAACCGATTTGACATCGCTGATATTTAAACGGCCCTCAGGCCCGATCTCGCATCCGCTGATCAGATCCACTTCAAACTCAGGATCTGCCTGCAAACCTAAAACGGTTAAGACGGTATTTTCCTGAGCGCCACCAATGATCAGGCGCGTGATCACATGCGCCATTTTGATGGTACGGACCGGTGTTTGTTTGGATTCAACTTTTAACATAAGGATTTGTATGTTTCTAACAACGAAATACGAAAAGTACACGAAAGAAATTAAGAAAAATGTTGCGTTGTGAGTGTTAAGTCATGAGTGGAAAAATGATGGAAATCATATATGAACCCAATACTCAACCCTCATCACTCTCTCCTTTCATCTTTTTTTGATTTCTAATCAACTGATCCCCATTATTCCGTCTCTCAAATCCTTAAGTTTTTCATCCCTGGCGCCTGCTACCACCCAACATAGGGGGATGTTTTTCAAGGAAGAGGACAGCTGGATCATTTCATCCCAATCTTCCATATAACTCACATTTTTTCTGTTGATTAATTGCAGAAGGTCTCGGCTGTGTACGCTTCTGTCTGCTGTTCCTCCTGCGTCATAGATTTTCAGCAAGATCAATCGGTCATCTTCCCTTAATTCCTGCCGGAACATGTCTCCAAATTCCTTCATCATGAATTTGAGCGGGTTATAGCCATGGGGCTGAAAAACATAATAGACAGGCAGACCCATTTCCTGGGCGGAATTCAATGAAGCCCGGATTTTTTCAGGATTGTGGGCAAAATCAAGGATGAAGAATGATTTTCCTTTTTTCTTGATTTCAAAACGATTCCGTATGCCTTTGAACGATTCAAGAGCTTGTACAGCAGCCTTCAAGGGAATTCCGTTTTCACAGGCCATGGCTATAGCCATCAATGCATTTTTGACATTATACGAACCAGATATAGGAAGTATCCCCGCGTAATCATTGATTGAATACCGGATTTCGTTTTCCCCGACTTTTAATAATTTTCCATAATAATTTACTTCAGGATCTGTCAGGCTCACCCGTATTATTTTATCGGAAAAATTTTCTGCGATTTTTCTGGAAACAGGGCAATCCACATTAACAACAGTCTTGCCGCTGTTTTTAGTTAATTTAACAAACAGACCCTCCAGTTCCTCCACGGAATAATGATCTCTTTGAATATTGGTGATGCAGGACAAATAAGGCTGATACGAAGGCAATAACCCGTCTGATTCATCCAGTTCCAGGATCATCTCTTTGGAATCACCTGGCAGATAATTTCCAAGACGGATCGGAGAAGAAAAATTCAGGATTTCATCTCCGCAAAAAACCACAGGCTTGGGACGGTCCTGATAGTGACAGATCGATGCCAGCATTCCTGTGACCGTGGTTTTTCCCGAAGTACCGCTAATACCCATTCCCTTGGAATGGTTAAAAATGGAAACTAAAAATTCGGACCTGGTCTGAACCGGGATTTTTCTTTCACGGGCATATCCCAACACCGGGTGGGCCTTTTCCACGGCCGGAGAGACCAGAATCAAATCAAAGGCTTTGTCCGGTAAATCACCGTCTTCCCTCACGATTGTCATTCCCAGAGAATGCAGGCATGAACGGATTCTCTCTTTCCATCCCCGGTCAAAATCTCTGTCCATTCCGCTGACTGACAGTCCCTGTGACAACAGATGCTGTGCCAGAACATTCATCCCTGAACCGCCTGCTGCCATGATGAGGATCTCGGAAGTTTTATTGAATGGATCAGGTATGGTGAAGGATGATTTGCATTTGGAGTTTGTTTTCATGAAAAATATTTTATCACGTAGGATACGGGGAGCACAGAGAAAATGTTCCGCAACATTGATAATTTATTTATTCAGAACTACTTATTCTGATGTTTATTGGATCCCAGTATTTTGAATTGACAGGTATTCGTTCAATTGATCAGCTGCATGCAATTTTTCAGAATATGAGACAGAGGAGAGCCTAACCGCATCGCCGATATTGAATTCATAGTGCGAATTACTCGTTGCTTGCAGCGGGGGTCGGACGGACAGACAGTTGCGAAGCATCCATCCGAACGGAGATACCCTGCTGCGAGCTTTAGAGGATTTCAATTCCGGATGAGCTCCTTTCTTTTTTAATCCCTTGTTTTCCTGGAGAAAATGCGGAAGACCGTGTATTTTTTTATTCTTTGTCGGATTACAATCCCCTTTCCTGTTTTTATAAACTTGCCGTAGTGATTGTTGATACACCTTTAAAAAACCATGATAATTGGACCAATTAAGAATAATATTTCATAAGAACATCCTGCGGGATGAATGGAAGTAAATCTGTTTAAAACAGCAATAAATGAACAGAACATGTTAAAAAAAAATTTCACTATATCCTGCTCTTTTTATTAACCTTCTTTTCCATCTGTATTCTGTTTGAAGTGGGCCTGTATGTGACCAGTTTCCTGATAAGCAGAAAGAATACGCTGCCGGTCTTAAAATCCGATAAGAACTCGATGATTTATTGTATAGAGGATTCTTTTACCTACGGATTGGGATTATCACCTGAAAATTCCTATCCAGCCGTTCTTAAAAGTCTCCTGGATCAGCATGGTCTGTCCAATACGAATGTGATTAATCTGGGCCTGCCTAACACCGGTGCTTCCTATGCCCTGTATGCTGTTGCGGCAGCTATCAAGGAAGGGGTGAGGCCTTCGATCTTGATCGTTTTGTCAGGCTGGAATGCCAACAATAATGATTTTCTGGAGTATTTGAATAAAAAAAAATACCTGTTACCCTTTAAGAAAAAAATATTCACTTTATTGGAACAGACAAGGTCGTATCGGTTGATTCATCATCTATTGACTTTGAAAAATCGTGAAATGGAACTTGACGGAATTCGGTTAACTCCCTTGACGGCTGATATGAGCCTGTATGATTTCATATCCTATCAGGAAATTTGTTTGGAGAATCTCCAAAAAATTGTCCGCATTTCAAAAGAGGTCGGGGTTCCAGTTATTTTTATGAATTACCCCTGTCAAAATTTACCAAAAAATTCTTACAACCTGAAACAGGAGTATTATCATCTGATGTTCGGAAGAACATTTTTAAAAGATTCTGATTATATTATTTCATCAAGGAAACCCGATGAGATGGCTATTAATTCTGTTATTCGATACGTTGCCGAGAAAGAATCTATTCCACTGATCGATTTGAATGAGGCATTCATTAAATCGCAACAGGTTCAGTTGTTTCAACAGGACTGGCATCACCCCAATATCTTGGGAACTAAAATCATGGCAGAAACCATCTTTGATTTCCTTGTTTCGAATGGAATCCTAAAAATAAACACAGCATAAGATATTCTTGCTTTTTCAGTCACAACAGCAGCCATTGATGGTTTGGAATCGCTCAATCGGTATTTCAAAAAACAAATACAGCCCCTTTTTCCTTCAGGGCCAATTATGCCGGACTTATTACATCAATTTGACCTGAGTCGATGAAAATGGTTACAGCCCTCTCCTTCGATGTTCTTCAATGGCGTAGCGGTCTGTCATGCCGGCAATGTAATCGCATATAACACGCCTTACCGGCTGGGTGCGGGTTTCATTCCGGAAATTTTTCGGTAATTGATTAGGATGCTTGACAAAATAAACGAACAATCCCTGTATGACTTGTTCCGCTTCTTTAATTCTTTCTTCCAGTTTTTCATGTTTGTAAAAATGATCATATAAATATTGACGGAATTCGTCGAATTCCTGCCTCAAATCTTTACTCAAGATAACCAATGGCGACCCGCGGCTGACTACATCATGAATGGAGCGGATGGAATGAATGGAGAGTTCCTTGATTGTGGTTTCTACAGCGTCCCGTACCAAAAGATCGATGAGTGCCCGGATTTGATGGTAAATGAGCACCTTTTTTGAAGGCTTGTCCTTGATTCGGATGAAGGACGGCTCTGCCCGTAAGAGCAAATCAAAGCTGCTTACATCTTCAAAATGAAGGTATCCGTATGTCAGCCCGTCTTCCAGATCGTGACAAACATAAGCAATTTCATCAGAAAGATCCACTATCTGGGCTTCCAGGATAGGCATGCAGTCCACGTCATATTCCTCCAGCACCCAGGATGGGATGGCTTCCGATTTTCGGTGTTTAACGAGACCGTGCCTGACCTCATAAGTCAGGTTCAGTCCCCGGAACTGGGGATAGCTGTTCTCAAGATAATCCACAATGCGGAGTGAATGAAGATTGTGCTCAAATCCTCCTTCATTGTTCATGAGTTGATGCAGAATATTTTCTCCGGCATGACCAAAGGGGGAATGCCCCAGATCATGTGCCAATGCAATGGCTTCCACCAGGTCTTCATGAATTCGCAGTGTCCTAGCCATGGAACGGGCGATTTGGGAGACTTCCAGGGTATGAGTGAGCCTCGTCCGATAATGGTCCCCTGGTTGATAAACCAGGACCTGCGCCTTGTGTTCCAGGCGCCTGAATGCCCTGCAGTGGATGATCCTGTCCCTGTCCCGCTGATAGGGATTCCTGAAAGGATGAGGCATTTCCCTGTAGCGACGTCCCTTGGAATCAGCTGAACGCTGGGCATAGGGGCTTAAAAAATCTTCGTATTCCTGATGAGTGAACAGGGGTTGTGATAGGTTGTGTCTTGATTGAATCATCGTTTCTCGTTTTTTATATAATGGTACTTACTTTTTGGACATTGTTATGACCATTTTAGAATTTTAATATTTTTTCATTGCTGTCCAAGATAAATTTTTCAAAGGGGGATAGGATCATCTCGAAGAGCACCAGAAACAAGTGATTTTTCTCAATTCCGGGGAACTAGTCAATGATGGAAGATAAAGAAATGATCCTTAAGACTCAGCACTATTGATTTTTATGCAAAGATCAGGTAGATCTGAAGTAACATAAATAGAGAGAACCACAATCTTGAATCGTTATTGGACAGCAGCTGTTCTCGTGTTTTTTTATAGCGCCAATACGTTGAGCCCGAAAAGCCTTTTCAAAAGCGGAATCATAATCAAAGAACATTCTCCGATAGACATTGTTTTGTACCCTCAAAAATTGGATCTCAGATTCCACAACGGCACGGAAAAGATCGAATACATTATGCAGTCAGCCGCCATGGGAATCGATTTTAACGGCTATGATCCGGATACCTTACCCGCGGAAATAAAGGATAATCTGGATGGGAATCCCCTGCTTTCCCGAGAGAGCACCCGTGCGGTTTACGGAGACCGGGTGGAATTGAATTTCAGACATGAGCGGAGGATAGGATCCCTGTTGTGATTGATACAAAGGAATGCGTCCAGCGAAAATTCATCTTCGAACCCTCTGGGAGTGAGGTGGAATGGACCTATCAATGGACCGGGCCCAATGGCATGCTGTATACGTTTCAACTTGGATCGCAATTGTTCCGTCTGTGCTTCATTCATTGCGGCAGGATCATTCAGACCTTTGAGGGAGATAAACCCTATTACCAGGTCGGGATTGCTATTTTTGACGATGATTTCAATGAAGTGTACCGGTCGGAAGATGCGGTCTTTAAACCTGATATCACGGATCAAGAGTTTTACGACCCGTCCCATTGGGTCCGGTATGTATTTATCCGCGCATGAGATTTCGCTGAAAATGTCCAGTATATCCAATTCGGCGGTAAGACCATTCTTAGCATCACCCGTAAAAAAGTCATCACCATTGATGACAGCAAGGTCGGGGTGAGTGATGTTACTATTGAAATCCCGGTCAGTCAGTTCCTCTCTTATGTCCGTGAGGTTCAGTGGTCTGCCTGATCTGTTGAATAAAATAAATTTGGATCCTCCGCAACAGGGAGGACAGGGGCTTTTTATTATCCGGGAATATCCTGTAATACGGGAATATCCTGTAATAATCGTTGAAAAAAAGAACCCTTCTCTGTTCGATAAGTTGTGTATTGACAAGGTGTTCACCGAAGCCTAATATCTTTACGAATAATTAGCGAAGATGGTCTTGATAATCCGCATTCTGTGATGATTTTTTTGGGTAAAGACGGGTTCATGGTTTGACCGTTTAAGGAGGGATCGTGAAAAAAATGAAAGTATTGATCATTGATGATGAGCCTGAAATACTGATTCTCGTCAAGTCAAGAATTGAGGCCAACGGATACCATGGCGTGACCGCGGGCAGCGGTAAATTAGGCCTTGAAATGGC
>JAFGBW010000001.1 GCA_016932965.1 Candidatus Auribacterota bacterium | reverse complement strand
TTGGTTAGCCGAGCCGAAGGCGAGGTAACCAACCGTTGGAGGCCCCGCCTCAACTCGGCCTTTATCCGAGCCGGAGGCTCGGATAACTTATTATTATACAGTAAGTTAAAAAAATCCTTCTCAAGATTTTAACGACTGACTGCTTCACAGCCCCTAATTTTTTCATTGCCCTATTAAATTGAGTTGACTATATTCGTCCTCTTTTTTACGAAAAAATTCATTTTTCCCTAAAAAATAGGATCCTCCATGAAACTCGTTATAGTTGAGTCGCCGACAAAGGCAAAAACAATCAATAAATACCTTGGCCAGGATTATGAAGTCAAATCTTCTTTTGGACATATCCGTGATTTACCTGTCAAAGCGGTTAAAAAAAAACCCGGAGTCAAAAAAACTTCATTGGATATCATGGGGGTTGATCCGGCAAACAACTGGCAGGCCCGTTATGAAATTCCTCCGGGAAAAACCAAGGTAGTAAAAGAATTAAAAGAATTCGCGAATAAAGCTGAAACGATCTATCTGGCAGCAGACCCTGACAGGGAAGGGGAAGCCATTGCCTGGCACCTGGCTGAATTGCTGGGAAAAAACAGACTTTATCACAGAGTCACATACCAGGAAATCACAAAAAAAGCCATCCGTGACGCCTTCGATCATCCCGGGACCATCAACATGGACCGAGTCAATGCCCAGCAGGCTCGCCGCTTTCTGGACCGGGTTGTAGGTTTTCAAATTTCCCCGCTTCTATGGAGACATATTGCCAAAGGTCTTTCCGCCGGCAGGGTTCAAAGCGTGGCTGTCAGGCTGATTGTAGAAAGAGAACGCGAAATCAAAGCTTTTATACCGGTAGAATATTGGGATGTTCTGGCCTCGCTTTATCAGACTGATGAAAAGGATTGTTTCAACGCGGAAGTCATTCGTTACAAGGATAAAAAACTCACTCTCAATAACAGACAGGAAGCTGAAAATGTCAAAAATGCTCTTCTCAACCAGACATTCACGGTGGCTGAGAAAACAGATAAATCCACCCGCTCCAAACCATGGCCTCCTTTTGTGACCTCAACACTCCAGCAGGCTGCTTCCGTACGGCTCGGCTATGGAGTCAGCAGAACCATGATGCTGGCCCAGCGGCTTTATGAATCAGGATATATCACTTACATGAGAACAGACTCGACGAAACTGAGCGCAGACGCTGTTTCAAGCATCCGGGACTACATCCGGTCTTCTTTCGGAAAACCTTATCTGCCTGAAAACGAAAGACTCTACATCTCCGGCGCACTGGCCCAGGAAGCCCACGAGGCCATCAGACCCTCCGATATTTCCACGACCGCTGAAGCACTGACTCTCGACCCTGATGCAAAAAAACTCTATGATCTCATCTGGCGGCAAACAGTGGCCTGTCAGATGAATGACGCTGAATTCGACACAACCCAACTAACCATCAAATCAATCGATTATGAACTTCAGGCCAAAGGACGCACCATGAAATTCGACGGCTGGCAAAAAGTGATGCCTGAAAAAAACAAGGAGGAAACGATCCTGCCTCCTCTCAACGAAGGCGATGCTCTCCATCTCAAGGAAATCTTCTGCAACCAGCATTTCACCAAACCTCCCCCCAGGTACTCTGAAGCAAGTCTCGTCAAGGAACTCGAAAAAAAAGGCATCGGCAGGCCTTCCACATACGCTTCCATTATTTCAACCATTCAGGACAGGGGGTATGCCCACCTGGAATCCAAACGCTTCTATGCGGAAAAAATCGGCGAGATCGTGACCGATCAATTGATGCAGGGATTTTCCGATCTGATGGACTATCAGTTCACCGCCAAAATGGAAGAGGAACTCGATAAAATTGCGACGGCTGATTTGCAGTGGAAAAAAGTGCTGGACCAATTCTATGAAAAATTCCGGAAAAATCTGGAACGGTTCGAACAAAAAAGCGTTTCAACGAATGAACCCATTCCGACTCCCATCCCCTGTAATAAATGCGGCCGTCCCATGGTGATCCGTTTCGGCCAGACCGGCAGTTTTCTGGGTTGTACCGGATACAGCCTGCCCAGGGAACAACGCTGCGATTTTACGCGCAATCTCATGAAGGCGGACGGATTCATCAACGTTAAAGAAGGAGAGGAAGAACTGGGGAATCCGGAAGAACTCCTGAAGAAGAAACGATGTCCTGTCTGCGGAACTGCCATGGATGAGTGGCTGGTGGATGAACAGACCAAAGTCCATCTCTGCGGAAATGCCCCCAAATGCAAGGGTGTTGAAATCGAAAAAGGAGAATTCCAGCTCAAATCATTAGGCGCTGAGAGCCAGAATATCCTTTGTGACAAATGCGGTAAACCCATGCAGTTAAGAGAAGGCCGGTTTGGAAAATACATGGCCTGCAGCAACACCCCCCAATGCAAAAACACAAGAAAAATCCTGAAATCCGGCAAAATCGCCCCGCCCAAATGTGCTCCGGTTCCGCTGAAAGAAGTGCGGTGCAGCAAATGTTCATCACCGATGCTCATTCGCGACGGGGCCAGCGGTCTGTTTATCGCCTGTTCAGCCTTTCCCAAATGCCGGAGTTCGGAAAATGTCCCTGTCTCCATTTTAAAAAAATACGAATCACAACTGCCTGACAAGTATAAACACCTGGCCAAAGCTCCAGATATCTGCCCGTCATGCGGCGCCAAAGTGATCCTGCGATGGAACCGGAAAGGCCAGAGTAATTACTTCTCCTGTGAAAACGGCATGAGTAAAAAATGCAAATGGGTTCAGCAATTAGGGAACTGATCAGGCATGGATCTTGATTCAGCCACAGCCAAGTTAAAAAAACTCGAAATCAAATCCGGCCATACTTTCCAAAATAAAAATCTTCTCCTGCAATCCATGCTCCATTCCTCCTTTGTGAATGAGAACCGTTCTTTAAAATTAAAATGCAATGAACGTCTGGAATTTTTGGGAGACGCCGTATTGGAGCTGGTCATTTCCGAACACCTCATGTCTGTCTTAAAAAATGAAAATGAAGGGGTGCTTTCGCTGAAAAGATCCGCGATGGTCAGGGAAGCCACCCTGGCCAAACTGGCCAGAAAACTGCGCCTGCAAAACTACATCATCATCGGCCGCGGAGAGCGGGAATACAGCGGCGGAAAAAGAGAGGCGCTTTTGTGTGACGCCCTGGAGGCCTTCCTGGGCGCACTGTATCTGGACGGCGGATTAAAAGCAGCGGAAAAATTCATCCTGTCTGTTTTCAAGCCCTGCTTTGACGCCATCCAGCATATGGATGAAGAATATAATTATAAGAACCAGATCCAGGAATACGCCCAGGGGAACCTCAAATGCCTGCCCCACTATAAACTGGCCAAACGAATGGGCCCACAGCACCGCCAGAAATTCAGGGTGCATCTTTATCTGGGAAACAAATACATCACCTGCGGAAGCGGCACCTCCATCAAAAAAGC
>JAFGBW010000055.1 GCA_016932965.1 Candidatus Auribacterota bacterium | reverse complement strand
TTTGTTTATTTTTTTATTAAAATAGGTTAATAATAATCTCGACAGATAAAATAAGGAACATCCCTCAAGTTCCCCCCTCAAACGTAAGACCAAGGAGGCGGTTTTACGTTCCTATAAGGCGAAAGGGTCATTCGAATCCTTTCGCCTTATTTATTTATAGGACTATTTGAATATGTTTCTAAAATAAATGATGTGGCCTGATGCCTTTTATGCCATCCCAGTCCGGCCACCATCAATGCATTATCCGTACATAAAAACAAAGGGGGAAGGAAAAGAGGAACATTTTTTCTGTTTGATACCGCGTGCATGGCGGACTTTAATTCTGAATTCGCAGCGACACCGCCACATACGATCATGGAACGCGCCCGCGTTTTTTCCAAAGCCCGCTCCATTTTTATGACCAGCACATCCACAACCGCCCGTTGAAAAGAAGCGGCTATGTCTTTGACCATTCTTTCCGGGATCGTGGAACTTGTCTGCGAAATTTTTCTGCCATACCCCTTCACGGCATATAACACGGCTGTTTTAAGGCCACTGAAACTAAAAGCCAGCGAAGAATCCTCCAGTAAAGCTCTAGGAAACGACCATGCACCAGGATCGCCCACTTGCGAATATTTATCGATAACAGGTCCTCCAGGATAGGAAAGACCAAGTATTTTCGCTACTTTGTCAAAAGCTTCTCCAGCCGCATCATCTAATGTGTTACCCAACAAAGTATATTCTCCGAGAGCGTCAACCTGAACGAGCTGAGTATGCCCTCCACTCACAATCAGAGCCACGGAAGGGTATTGAGGCTGTTTCCCTTCCTCCATGAATGCCCCATAAATATGCGCCTCCAGATGATGAATTCCCACAACCGGTTTATTCCAGCAAAAAGCCAGTCCATTCGCGAAACTGATCCCCACCAGTAACGATCCAATTAAACCAGGACGATTAGCCACAGCCAGAAGGCCGATATCATCCGGTTTTATTTTGATTTCCTGAAAAAGATCCTCCAATAAATAGTGAAGCACATTCACATGAATCCGGCTTGCAATTTCAGGAACAACGCCCCCGTATTTTTCATGAGATTTAACCTGGGAAAATGTCCGGACCCCCAAAACGCGGCACCCATCTTCAACCAAAGCAACGGACGTTTCATCGCAGGAGGTTTCTATTCCTAATACAAGCATCGTAATGATCTATCTCCTCGACGGAATAACGGGTGGGCAAATGTGAATTGAGAATGATGAATCAAATATTGAGAATTAAAAATGGTTATTACTCTTAAATAATTTTAAACGTAATTCAGCCTATCCATAGAATCTCTTCTATTGAGACAGTCTGCTATCAGGGGGCGTGACAGTCTGTTTTTCTGAAGATTGATTTGATTCAGTGATAACCGTTACCGCTCTGAGAATTTGAGCATCAAGATACACATCCTCAGATCGTTCCTGCGGGGATTTCCGCTGCAATTCATCAAAAACCAGAATATCTTCCTTGGTTAACTTGACTTCCACATCAGGTTCGATTCCTTTTTCATGGATCAATCGGCCTTTAGGAGTATAATATCTAGCCGTAGTAAGCCGAACGGCCGATCCGTCCTTTAATGGAATAAGCGACTGGACAGATGCCTTTCCAAAACTAGTTTCTCCAAGAATGATCCCTTTTTTCCAATCCTGAACCGCTCCGGCTACGACTTCTGATCCGGAAGCCGATCCCCTGTTGACCAAAATCACGACGGGATAGGAAATAGGATGGAATTTTTCCTCTGAAAATTTTTTAACATTTTGTTCCGGCAGCCGTCCCTGGGTGTATACGACCAAATTTTTCTCTCCAATCAGAACTCCAGCCACACGGATTGCTTCATCTAGAAGTCCGCCCGGATTATTTCTAAGATCAATGATGAGCCCATGGATGTTCTGACCCTCCAGCTTTTCTAAAGACTTAATGAAATCCTGCGCTGTTCCTGACTGAAACTGGATTATCCGGATATACCCAACGGATGTTTTCGGCAACATACAGACATCCACGACCGAATCGATTTTGATTTTCTCACGCACCAATTCCAGATTGTAATACTGTTTGACGGACGGTCTGAAAATCGTGATTTCCACCTTAGTGTTAACGGGCCCCCTCAATTTATTGACTGCGGCATGAAGATCATCAATCATTTCCCCGTCAATTCTGATGATTCTATCATCCGGACGCAATCCCACCCTGGCGGCAGGCGTTCCGGGGAGTGCTGAAACGACAACCAATATATTTTCCTTCACCACAATCTCGATGCCCAGACCTCCGAATTCACCGTCTGTCTCAATCTGAATTTCCTTGTACAATTCAGGCTTCAAAAACTGGGAATAGGGATCAAGCGAACTCAGCGTTCCTTCCAATGCACCTAAAATCAAATCCTTAGATGAAACCTGTTCCACATATGAATTCTGAATCAGTGAGAGAACAGACGCAAAAATATCCAGTTTTTCATACAACTCATTCCGGGTATTCTCTCTGCCCTGTGAACTGGTGATCTGGTTTCCAAGACAAATAACGATGAAAGCCATCACCACAAAATAAGCGGCAAGTGTTCTTAATGC
The DNA here is from genome assembly GCA_016932965.1 of Candidatus Auribacterota bacterium. GTDB lineage: Bacteria > Auribacterota > JAFGBW01 > JAFGBW01 > JAFGBW01 > JAFGBW01. The sequence goes on along the minus strand of JAFGBW010000055.1, from coordinate 11,844 downwards.
TCTCAAAAATTTCATCTTTCTATTTATGTAAAATTTTCAGGCCATTCATTATATGAGAAAACGGATTGGAATGGAAGACGGTTCTTACTGGAAGGAGCTTTATCTGAAGGATATCCTATGGGCAGCAGCTCTACGATTTCCACTGAATCAGGGATTTGAAGAAGCTTTCTAACTTTATCAGGATAAAAAGCACCGATCCAGCAGCTTCCGAGGCCTTCAGCAACAGCCTGAAGGGACATATGATCGATGGCAATAGCTAGGTCAATCGGAGCCGCTCTCTGGCCGCAGCGCATGGTGTAATCCCCTCCTACAGAGCAGCAGACAATCACGACAGAAGCGCTGGCGATAAAATGCTGCTGATTAGCCGCTTCAGCAAGGCCCTTTTTCAATTCCGGGTCCGTCACGACGATAAACCGCCATTCCTGCCTGTTCTTAGCGGACGGAGCCGAACGCGCTGCTTCCAGAACACGCTGTAATTTATCCTCATCGATAGGCCGGTCCTGATACGCACGCACTGAATAACGCTGCCGGATGACTTCCAATATCTTCATGAATTTAATATCCTTAACAAAACAAAAGGCCTATCCGGGGGGTATTTCCTTTGAATCATCTTTGCCATTGTTCCTTTCCGGTTTCTCCTCTTCTTTCACCCCTTTTTTAAAGGCACTGATACCTTTTCCAAGATTTCTGGCTATCTCAGGAATATTTTTCCCGCCAAAAAGAAGTAAAAGAATCACCAAAATCACCAGCAATTCAGGGAAACCAATGCCGAACATCGAAATCACTCCTTCAGTCCGCGTTTATTCTTTTCATCGGATTTGATAGGGATCAATTTAGGAACGACTCCTTCCAAGATTTCATTTAATTTATCAATGGAATACGGTTTGTCATTAATGAATTTTGTCCCGCCCAAAAGAAAAATCTTTTTACCTTGTATCGCATAAGTGACGCTACAGGCAATGACAGGAATAGAATGGATTTTAGGATCCGGGTCAGTTTTGATATTGGCGGTTAAAGAAAAACCGTCCCCGTCAGGCATATAAATATCCGTGATGATGACATCCGGCATCTCTTTCTGAATCAACACATACCCTTCTTTTATCGAATGGGCAGTGAGTGCGGTAAAACCGTATTCCTTACCCAGACAAAGGAACAATTTGGTGAGACTGGTATTATCATCTATATACAATATTTTCATTATGGGAACTGGGGAGACCATGCGGGTATTATATCATGAGATTTAATTTATTCAAAAATAAAAATAATTTTCAACCGCCCTGTATGGCTCCATTTTATTACGTCTGAATACGTCCTGACAGGCCTTGTCCCTCGATTTTATTCAAAAAAACCGGAAGAAGCCGGTTCCTTAAGTCAGATCCGGAAAATACGTTAACACGAATATAGGTATCTGTCAATCCGGACCAGACCTGTTTTTTTTTCTCTTCGAACAACACGGTTTGCACGGTTCCGGCAAAACGGGACAGGTACAAAACCCGTTTTTGAGCGCTTAATTCCCGGAGTATTTTGCTCCGTTTTGAGATGATTCTGGGAAGGACTTTTCCCGTCAGTTGTGAGCTTTTTGTCTGTTTTCTTTCTGAAAAAGAGAACACATGAAAATACGCCAGGGGCATCTCTTTTAGGAACATATGGGTTTGTTCGAACATCTCATCAGTTTCCCCGGGGAATCCAACGATCACATCCGCACCGAGACAGGCTTCAGGGATATCTTCATGAATATTAAGGATGACTTCCTTTATTTCCGAAACATTGGATCTGCGGCCCATGCTGGCAAGCATGGCATCGCTGCCACTCTGCAAAGGGATATGAAAATACCGGCACAGCTTCCCCGAAGTTTTCATCAACTCAATCAGCCTCTGGGAAATGGAGAAGAGCTCAATAGAAGAAAGCCTGATCCTTTGGATATCCTGTAACGGCATGAGCATTTCCAGCACATCGCAGAGGTTTTTTCCATTGTGCTGATAATTCCCGACATGAACACCCGTCAAGACAATCTCCTTCACTCCGCGTGCACAGAGCCATTTAGCCTCTTTAAAAATATCGCCGAACTCTCTGCTCCGGCAGGGGCCTCTGGCATAGGGGACGATACAATACGTACAGAAAGAATCACATCCGTCCTGAATTTTCAATATAGCGCGCGTGTGATTGGGATCCATGCCGGGAAAAGGCATGGTGAACGGGTCTTTCTCAAATGGGGAAAATGACATTAAAACCCCGGACTCTTCCTGAGGAATCTGGTTTCGGATCAAATCAGGAAGGCGCATTTTATCCTGTGTTCCCGCGATCCACCTGACACGGGGAAGCTTCAACAGATTTTCCCTCTCGATTTGTGCCCAGCAGCCTGCCAGGGCCACCCAAATACGGGGATTTTCCCGCACTATTTTTCCTACAAAGCGTCTGCAGTCTGAATCTGCCTTAGCCGTGACGGTACAGGTATTGACGATCAAGACATCCGCCTTATCGGGGGAGGAGACAACGTCATATCCTTTGGAGGCAAACATCTGTTTGAGTGTAGCAGTTTCAGACTGGTTGACTCTGCAGCCGAGGGTATGGAAAAAGACAGCAATATTTTTCATCATCCGAACTTATACTGGACTCCGAAGCTACCTCTGGGGTACTGGTAGTCGATATTTTCAAACGGGCAGCCGGTGCGGCAGGTGACACATTCAAGACAATTATTATAGGCCACGGTAATGGCATCATTTTCCCAGGTATAGACTTTCGCCGGGCAGAAGAAGGTACAGGGACGGTTCAAGTCTCCGCACTGTCTTAAGCACACTTCAGGTCTGATGATGGAGATATGGTTTTTCTTTTCATCGGGTTTGATGGCGACGGTAAACAATTTGTCCTCGATTGTTTTTTTCATAGCATTTTCCTTAAAGCTCCGATCCCATCCGAGAGCAACCCGAAAAAGGGACGGATCCTGACAAGCGAGCGGATGATTTTCCATTGTTTCAAACGTTTGGGAACGGAATCAACGGTGAGCCATTCCGTGGCTGACTGGACAGCGGTGTTGGGGTAGAGGGTGAAAAAATGGTTTCTTTTTTCAAAGAAAGAACCGGCATTGGCGTATTTTTTCAAATCCTTCATGATACAGGATTCATCCAATTTTTTCTTATACAAAGAGAGGAAGGTTTCGGAAAAATCCCCTCTTTGGCAGGCTTCGAGCGCTGTTTCAGCGGCGATTTTTCCGGACATAATGGCGAGATTGGACCCTTCCCTATGGAAGCTGTTGACGAGGCCCGCGGCATCGCCGGTTAAAAGCAACCCGGCCTTATAGACTTTAGGGACCGCATGGTATCCGCCTTCCGGGATGAGATGCGCCAGGTATTCATGGGTTTTCCCGCCTTCCAGGAGAGGGGCGATACAGGGATGAGTTTTAAAATGCTCCAAAAGGTCATTGGGATTCTTCCGGGCCCGGATCATTTCTGAAAGAAGGGTTCCTGCGCCTACAGAGAGGGTATCCTTATTGGTATAGATGAATGCAACGCCCATGAGTCCATTTGTGGCATCTCCGACGCATTCAATGGTAGCGCCCTCATCTTGTGTGAGATGGAAGCGGTCCTCGATCTGTTTCCGGGACAAGACGATGATTTCCTTGACGGTCAGGGAAAGCTGATTATTTTTCCATTCCTCTTTAAGTCCTGCTTTTCTGGCGACCAGGGAATGGACCCCGTCGGAGGCAATCACCATTTTTGCATAAAGATCTCCATTTTCGCGGTCGGTCCGCAATCCGATGACAGTGTTATTTTCCATGATGACATCGGTGACATTTGTTTCAGGGATGATGAGCGCCCCGGCTTCTATGACTTTTTGGGAAAGCCACTTGTCGAATTTGGCGCGGAGCACCGTGAAACCGTTGGGGTACTGTTTATTCCAGGCCTGATTTTTAACACCGGTTTGAAGAGCGCCTGTTTCACTCAACACCCAGAGGTTCTGCTGGACGATACAGCGCTCCAGCGGGGCTTCTCTTGCGAATTCCGGGAACACCTGTTCCGTGGGCTGGCAGTAAAGGACTCCGCCCATGACATTTTTGGCTCCCGGATGCGCGCCTCGCTCAACCACGGCGACTTTCATGCCTGATTTTGCCATGACATAGGCCGCGGTCAGCCCTGACAATCCGGCCCCGGCAACCAGGGCATCAAATGTATTTATCGTTTCCATGAAAATCTATTGTTTAAAAAGGGAAAGGAAAGATGGGGGGAAAAACTCATGTGAACAAAAGTTTTTCCCGCACCCTTTTCAAAAAATTTTATTCACGCTTTGATGCGAACAAACTGTTCGCATCAAAGCGGAACGATTCTATATAAAATCAAACAGTCTATCAGACTAACGTTTATTAACAAGACCTGCTGATATATTTTTCAGGCATTCTTTTCTATTTTTAAGTCAAATGTAAATCATTTTATTAAACACAGATGTTGGCAAACCCGGACCGGAACCAATCATTAGACCGGCATGACGGGAAGGCATCCTGACTAACGGATCATATAAGATTCATTATAAAAAAAACTGCTAAATGCTTGAAAAAATATCTTCAATTTCTTAACGTCATCAATCATTCAATAAAACAAATTCCAATCCACCAACAAAATCCAGCATGAATACATGCAATAACTAAAACAGGGAAAATGAGTTATGACAAAAACGATTGAGTCAGCCGGGCTAAAAAACCAACTGATGAAACAATTCGGAAAAAACCATATCAGCGGTACATTCATGCCCCTTTTTTATGCCCGGGATGAAGATGATTTCGGGATCGGTGATATCGGCAGTCTTATAAAAGCGGTTGAATTGAGTGCCCATCTTGGACACCATGTTCTTGAAATACTGCCCATCAATTTCAGTTCAGCCTTTGAATCGCCCTATTCTGTTCTGAGCACAAAATGTTTCAATACGATTTATATCAATATTCCGATGCTGTTTAACCTTATTCCGTCCTCAGACGCAGAAAAGCATATTGAATCCAGGCAGGAAGAGGTCACTCTTGTGAGATCGCTGTTCAAGGTGGACTATGCAAAAGTCAGAAAATTAAAGAATGGAATATACGAAAAATTTTATGACACGTTTAATCAATCCAACGATAAAAGGCTCAGGAATGATTTCAGTCAGTTTAAAAAACAACATGAAGGCTGGCTTAAGGATCATCTTCTTTTTATCCTGTTGAGAAACAAGTATTGTGCTGAAATACCCGGACGAGGCTGGGATTTCAGGTCATGGCCTGAAAACGTCCGGTGTCGGGAAGCAAAGACCCTGCACTCTCTGATGAAAGAATACGAATCCGCTCTTGATTATGAAATGTTTCTGCAATGGATTTTTTATACCCAGTGGAAGGATCTGCAGAAAAAAGCAAAAGAAAAAAACGTGGCTCTCATGGGGGACATCCCGTTTGCTGTAGATGGAGCGGACATCTGGATACAACCGGGTATTTTCGGTTTAAAAGCCCCTGAATTCAGGAGAACATTCACCCAGGGGGTTCCTCCTGATTGTTTCAGTCAATTCGGGCAATACTGGCAGTTTTATCCCTATGACTGGAAAAATCCTGAAACGATACAATTTCTCATGGACAGGCTGGAATGGAATTTTGGTCTGTTTTCAATCAACAGACTGGATCATGTTCTTGGATATTACAGGTCATATCTATTCTTTGAGGACCCGGAAGATACGGCTACTTTTCAGGGAATAAAAATCTGGAATAAAATGCACGGGCTCATACTTCAGGCAAAAAATGATCAGAATATTCATCGCGGGAATATTGTCTGGAAGGCATATCGGGTTCTTTTAAGAGCGATGAAGCATAAAAGACTGGCATTTTACCCGGATATCATTGAAGATCTTTTTTCGGACGACGATGAATACCTTTTGAAGGAAAACAACATGATTCTGGTATCAAAAAAAGCTCGGGGAAACCAGGCTCCATACGGATGGCAGCGGCAATTTTGCGTAGAAGACGCGATATTTGACAACACACCGTTCAGAGATTTCCAGAAAATATCAAACGATTCCGGATACCAGGACCATGAACGTTTAAGCGGGTATCTTTTTGATGAAGGCGGCATGGGCATAGCGCCGGATGATTCAATCCATCCCTGTTTTTTCAAAAGTGCGCCCGGAGAAGAGCTGATACACTCCCTTTTGAAACTGGGAGAGAAAAACAATTCAATACTCATTATGGAGGCCTTGGGAATAGTCCCGCAATGGATAACGGATTCGCTTTCGAGGATTGGTGCTATCAATTACATTCCTCTTATTTACGGCATGACGCCGCAGGACGCCGGCAACCCGTATTTTACACCCAATCATCTGGAGAATGCCTTTGTCACTTTTGCACTTCATGATTCAGAGACCCTGTCGGAGTGGTGGAATAAAAAATCGGCTCATGACAGGCAGGTCATACTGGATTATCTGTTTGGAAAAGACGTTGAAAAGGCTGAACATCATGAAACCATGGATTACGGTCTTCAGAAGGCAATGTTATCGGAAGTATACAAGTCAAAAGCCCGGATAAAGGTTTTATTATGGACTGATATTTTTCTTTCAGATTCAGAATTCACCATCAATAAACCCGGGGCCGCTACAGGACAGTGGATTTCCAGGATGCCAATGGACGCGACACTAGATGATCTGATACGGGCTGCAGAAGGCAAATCCTCCACTCTTATTTCGGAGCAGGCCATAAAATTACTCAGGGAACTAGAAAAACCGGCGGTTAGTCAAGTTATCGGGAATTCTTCTCTCTGAAGTGGGCTCCTCATCTGGGGGAACGCAAGCAAAGGACCGGGGGAACGGACGGCTTTTTCACAATCAGGCCGGACGATGTTTTTTTTTCATTGATTCATTTCCCTTGCGGACGAAGTAATCAACCGGTCCGGAATAGATTTTCAGGATGATATCCGGATCGAGTCCCGTCCTATCAATCAAGCGTGGACCTGTTTCTGCCGTTTTGTTTGCTTTGATACAAATTGAGGTCTGCTCGTCTGACAATCGATTCGATGGTATCAGATTCCTTTGCCACGGTTCCGCCTGAAGAAACAGTCATCTTAAGTTCAGCATGATCATACGCGAACACTGAGGATTCAAGAATCCTTCTGAATTTTTCGGCAATGGCTGAGAGGGACTGGCTTCCGGCATTGGCAAAAACAGCCAGGAATTCCTCACCGCCCCATCTTCCGATGACATCGGAGGTGCGCACCACGGAAAGCAACAGATGAGAGACAAATTTCAGGGCCTTGTCTCCGGCTTCATGGCCATAGGTATCGTTGATGGATTTAAAATGGTCTATATCGAGCAAAAGAATTCCAAAAGGCCACTTATACCGTCTCATTTCAGCGAGTCTGGCTGAGAGGCTGGCCTCGGTGAACCGCCTGTTTGCCAATCCGGTCAGGGGATCCAGATAGGCAATTGTTTCAAGCTGTTCCACATGTTTCTCCATTTCATACCGCGGACTGTTGTCATAAAAAATCCTCAAGGCGCCGATGATAGCTCCAGAGGCATTCATCAGGGGACTGGTTCTGGAAAAAACAGGCAGTTTGGTTCCGTTTTTCTGCATGAGAAAGACATCCCCTGAGACAGGCTTTCCGTCACGGAAGACACTGTCAAACACACATTCACCAGAATAGGCCACCCTCTCATTAAAATCCCTGCACACAAAAAGTTCGTGACAGGTCTTTCCATGGATCTCATTCTCCGGATAACCGCTTATCTTAACCGCGGCCTGATTACAGTAGGCAACATTCCTGTTCAAGTCAAAAAACATTACGGCATCGGGCATATGATCAAAAATCTGATGACATGAAATCTCATCCGGTTTCACTGGGGCAATCCATTTTCCTTTCTTTGATCATAAATTAAAGCAATTGAAGACAAGGAAAACAAGTTAATATTAAAACGGTAGAGTTATGAATTTTGAGTGTTGAGTTAAAAGAAATTCCAACACCAGCAAGAAACTCCCATTCCCTGTTATTGCGGGAGGATGCAAGGAATCAATACCTGGTGATCAGTGACTGGGAACTGGAGACTGGCAGTCAAATTCTTCTCCTTTAACCATTCACTCTTTATTTCTGGACACGCTCAATTCTGAGATTGGCCAGTAAATATATTCCCCGATGAGCCGTTTGTCATGGGACCATTTCCCCAAATCCAGAACGATGTCCCCGAAATCCGCCCTGATGGGATTGACGGAGATGATTCTGCCGTATCCGTCATAGGACCAATCCTTGGTATTGATGAGGCATTTTTTTTTCTGGGGGTTTTTATCGAATGTATTATTCCAGGGATCATGGGTAAGGGAGAGGTGGTCGAATTCCACTTCCACCTGCTCTCCGACCGGATAATCATCCAGGATTGAAAACGCATGGTAATCATGATTCCCGATCTGGAAGGTGACCGTCCCTTCTTTTATTTCTTCTGACAAATACCAGTCGACTTTTTTAATCAACACTTTCATGGCAATACTCCCTATTATTTTATCTTTCCTTCTCTTCCTATCAGGGATAGAAGACATCACAATGATTCAGGCATTGCAGACAAAACACCGGAGGCGTTCCTTCTGAATTCTCAATTATAACTGAAGCCATTCCCGGGCATCTTCCATTGTTTCAAACACGCAGCTTGCCACGCCGCGATTCATCTGGACAAGGGAAGTGAATGTCACTTTTTCTTTTGATTTGCCGTCATCCGGCAATACATGTGCTATTTTACAAGGCACGCCTTGTTCTGCCAGGGTCCTGCCGAAATGATAACATCCGGTGACGGTAAATTGTTTTGTATTCAAATGCCGCAGATCAACGAGAATTCTTGAACACGCATGCTCCCGGCAGAGTTCAAGGGTCCTATTCATGGCGTCATAGTGGTCCTGTTTTTCGCAGGGGCTTGAAACAGCCACCCCGATGATCCCCATCTTTTCATCAAATGAAACTGAGTATGGCATGCTGGTCTTTCCTTCCTGTTGTCCAACATGTAATAGATGCTGTTCTGACAAAATCGAACTGACAGAACATGCCTGAATGAAACGGAACTGATTTTCATCAGTCATCAATCATCCTGGTTAGGTTACTATAATAAAAAAGGTTTCTTTAAGCAACACTTTCCTGAATTATTGATATTTTTCAGGCATGCCGAATGATTTTTTTCAAAATCATATTTAAGAATTTTTGATCATAAAAAAATATCATTGAATGAACACGGAAGAAAATAGATAAAAGAAAAAGGAAACCTTGAGAGATGCATTGAAATACCGGGAGCAGATAAAGGAAGAGACAACATGCTGGGAACCATCAGTGAAGAACAGCTCGGTGCTGCTGAAGATTTCGCAGACGTGACTTCTGCCACTTTAAAGACGGACCCGTGGCCGCATGCGCAGACCCTGATTGCCGGGGCGGCGCGCATGGCAGGCACTTTTTTATTCCGCTCGTTCGGACTGCCGCTCACAGGCATTCATCCCGGAGACATGTTTTTAACGGACTCCGCCAACCTGATGGGACCCCAACTCGTCCGGATACTGCAGCATGTCCTCAAAAAGCTGGAAATCCGGCTCGACGAGGAACGGATGAGCCAGACGCCTTCCCGGAAGGACCAGCCGCTTCTGGACTTTCTTCAAACGCAGAAACAACTGGAACCCCGTTACACGCAAATCAAGGACCTCTGGGGATTGTCGCTCGAAGAAGCCGCTGAATCAGCCTCCATCGCAGCTGGAATTTTAATCAAGGAAAACGCCCCGAATCTTGATCCCAGCATCGGCTATGCCCTGGCTGTTTATGGATTCGTCACTGGGAGTAAGACCGTCCCCTATCCTTTGCCGAAGGACCCGGCCTGATCTGGCAGAAGATATTAAAAACCGCGAATGACACGCATGACTTTCTTCGCTGGTGCTAGCCCCAATTTCTCACCGTAGTTTCTATTATGGTGAAATCCGGGCTAGATTGCCGGTTGAATCCGGGGGCGGAGAAATAACAAATCCTGTTGATTCTGTAAGTCCTGTCTGAATTTTATTTCCTTGTTAAAAAATAAAATCGGCTCCAGCGGAGGAAAAACCGGATACCCGGTCAAATGATATGGACAGGCGGGTCTGGTTCCGTGGGGTACACACTCATTTTTCAACTTTTTGCAGTTCCCCGGTACGATCGAGTGACAAATCAAGATGTTCCATCCCTTTCCCACCTTCCGGAAGAACAAGCAGGAAACGATGGCAGACATCGACTTCGCAATTCCCCTCATCCAGCACGAAATCAAGGATATGGCCGCCCCGGGTGGAATCATCACTTAAAAAATGAAAATGATATCCGGGGACATTGACCCCCTTTACAAAATCCGGGCATCTGAACCCGACTATTGTGCCCTGGATACTTTCCATGTTGAACACCGGCTGATTTTTTGTCACATCAGCCAGCAGGGGATAGGGTTTGGTTTGCGCCGGCACGGAACGGGTTTTCATTGAGGCAAACCTTCCATGAATTCTGACGGCACAAAATATATTTTTATTGGGCACGGCCTGATCGATGGTTTCCTGTATCATCTTATAATCGGATTTGGATTGAAGGGTAAAGTGGTTATCCGGGACGAAACGGCAAACCGACGCAAAAGGACTGGTAACAGAGGGATCGGGCATGTAAACAGCGCCGTCGGCCTTCACCTGGTAAATCCTGCCATTCAGGAGGATCATTTCACCGTCGAGCCTGTCAAAAGTACCTATTCCGAAATCCCCGTATTGAAGCAATTGCCGGCACGATACCGAGCCATCGTATGATCCGGCCAGCAATGCATCGATGGTGGAAGTCTGGGTAATTGTATTGGTAGCGACCGTTGCGCATCCGGAGCAGAACAGCAGTGAGAGAAACCCTATCCTGATGAATATCTTCTTCATTTCATTGATCATGTAATATTCCGGCATCTATTTTTTTCAAATGAACAAGCCGGTCAAAATGATCGGAAACTATTTCCCATTGGATCGGGGGATCACCTGTCATGGCACGGGCATTGCAAGTGGCCGGCAGGTTCTTAGTTTCCTTCATTTTTTTAAAAACCGGATGCGAATTATTTCGTTAATATCCTATTATGACTCCATCCCGCAACACTTTTCAGCGGGCAGTGAGGAACTATTTATACTGACTCTGGGAATTGAAGTCATCGGTTTTCTTATCTGTGCGGTCGGGCGATGAATTTGCCGGAAATGATGTTTCCATTATATGAATCAACTGAAACAAAAGATAAAATGACATGTTATGCGGAAACATCAAAGGGCGGATTTTTTACGATCCCTATGAAAAAAGCTCCCGGTTCACGCCTCCCGGGCATATCGATATCCTGTACGGCTTTACCGGAGACTGAGAAGCTTGGGAGTGGATGAATATTGCATGAACAGAGATTGGGAATGTAAAAAACAGGCCTAAATATCATGAAAGCCATTCATAACCTACCCCTTTCTGACATCTTTTATGGAAGATCCAGGGCTATTCTGAATCAACGGTAAAAAATCAAAAAGTTGACCTTACAGAAAAGACGCGAGTATAATTTGAATTACAGAAAATCGAGTTTAATGAAAATACAACAGACTAAAACGATCTCTCATTTTTTGGGCTAAAGTGTCCGAACGGGTTTGAAGACGTACAGGCTTAAGAAGGACCAATGGCTGCCAGTTGTTTATTTTTGGTTGAATAGGATCCTGTTGATCCTCCTGATCCTGTCAAAATAATCTTCATACTCTTCATGTCCTTTATGGTGAAACTATCTCCCGCAGAGGCGGAAAAAAAATGGATTATGAATTTTGAGTGTTGAGTTGGGAACAGGAAGGTATTGGAAACCTCAAAAAGCACGAAAAAATGACCTTTC